>CADCWL010000021.1 GCA_902806405.1 uncultured Thermomicrobiales bacterium
GGACGAGCCAGGAGATCCCGAGGAGACCTGCCCAGGCCCGGCGCCCGACGGGCCGGCCATCCCGCACCAGACCCGGTAGGCGCCGTGCCGTCCAGCCCCGCTTCACCACCTGCTCGTACCACGCGTCCTCGCTCGCGCGCGCGACGCCGTAGACGGTCATCCCGGCCAGGCCCGACGAGAGGGCGCCCCGGAGCCTGTCGTGGGAGACCGCGGGGAGTTGCCGCGAGAGCGCGAGGCCGGTCCACGCCAGCAGCGCCCCGTTCATGCCGTGGTGGTGACCGATGTGGACGGCGGGGCCGCCCGTGCCCCGCGGGGGCCGCTGCCGGGAGAGGTATGCCGCGCCCAGGACCGGGAAGTCGCCGACGTAGAGACCGAGGTCGGCGAACACCCAGGGGAGCGCTACGGCAAGCAGGCCTCCCCCGATCACGAGCCGGAGACGATCACCCCGGCGCGGCGGCGCGATGCCGCCGACACCGCGCCGCCGCACGGCCTCGGCCGACAGCGCCAGGCCCGCAGCGCCGCCCCCGGCGGCGATAGCAGCGCCCGCGGCCGTCCATGCGGCGGCGCTTACGGTGACGACGCCACCCAGCGCGAGCGCCCGTCCGAGCGCTCCCGGGGCTTCCCGGCGACCGACCCGGATCAGCGCCAGGGAGCCGAGCGGGACGACGGCCGGGGCGAGCGGGTGCCGCAGGAAGAGCGCCACCCCGCGTTCCCCAGCGCCCGCTCCGCCCGTCGTCGGCCCGGCTCGCCGGGCGTTGAAGGCGAAGATCGCCGCCGCCTCGGTCGCGTACAGACCCCAGAGCCAGCCCGCCTCGCCCAACCCGGGCGCGGCAGCGGACGGATCTACGTCGATCGTTCGACCTCGATCGGGGCGAGGGGTGGCTCGTCGGCCGGCGCCTTCTCGCCCGCCGGGGAGGCGGGGGCGACGGCGAGGGCATCGCGCGCCTGGGCCTCGAGCACCTCCAGATAGGTCGTCCACGGCACTTCGTACTCGTCGGCCCGCTCCCAGTTCGTGTTGGTCGGGCCGAGGACGTCGCGGACGACCACCACCTCGTCGTCGTAGCCGATCAGGACGACGGCATGGTCGTTGCCCACGACACCCCCGATCTCCTCGCCGTCGGGAGTGACCCAGGTCGCGGGCTCCCAGGGGAGGAAGTCGACCGTCGCCTTGCTCCAGATCAGCGCGCCGCGGTCGAGCGCCGCCTCAATCTCCCCCCGGGTACGGACCGGGGAGGCGTCGAGACCGAACTCCTCAAAGAGCGGCGTCATCGCCTCGCCGGTCGTCCGCGCAAAGAGGTTCCCGGTGTAGTCGCCGGAGAAGGCGGAGGTGATGTCGCCGCCGTCGATGACGAATCCGTCCTCGGTCTCGCGCAGGGTGGGCTCCACGCTCTCGTCGTAGCCGACGATGGCGAGCTGCTCCTCGAACGGGACGTCGTGGCCGAAGGTCTTCAGGATGACCCACGCGGCGTCGAACTCGCAGGTGTAATAGAAGTATTGGCCGGCCTTCGTCGCCGCCGGCACGTAGGCGTCGTAGGTGCGCGCCGGCCGAGCAGCCCGTACCTCGTCCTGCGCCGCGGCCGTCGCCGTCGGACCGTGTCCGATCAGCCCCCACACCGCGAGCAGCGCGCCGAACCACGCCGCCACCGATTGTCGACCCGTCACCGTCCGCCCCCGTGCCCTGCCTCGGTCGCGCGACCGCAGCGACCTCCGTCGGGCGAATGGTACAGGATGGCCGAGCAGCACCCGCCACGTCCGGCGAACGGCAGCGTCGGCCGCTCCGCCCGCGGGCGGCGTCGGCGCCAAAGACCGTCCCCACCGAACGGACGACCTATTGCCGCGTCTCCCCGTGCCGGTGCGGATCGGTCACGGGTCGCGTGCTTCTGTGGCACGACCTACCCCGCTTGCCGGCTCGGATTTGGCCGACGGTTGCTCTTTCGGTCAAGGTCCGTCGGCGAACCTGGCGTGTCCAGCGCTTAGAACTCACCCCTACGGCCTGCTTCGTTGCCGCTAGGTCAAAGTTGGGCGATGAACGCCATGTAGTGAATATTGTCTCGCGGGAACACCTATTGACGGGATAGATAGAATCACGGAGCGGATCTTCTCCTTCGCTTCGATAGGTGAAGACCCGCGCCCGAGATGTCGTGGCCTTGAGGGAGGCCGGAGAGAGACGGCGCGCGACGACCGGTGGGCTGACCGGTCGTCGTCCCGCGAGGCGCGCCGTCGGGGGGATCCCATGCGAATCGTGTGTCCCGCAAGCGGGGGCGGTCGGGCCGACCGCCCCGAAGAACGTGCTGCCGGCCTGCGCCGACGTGTCCTGCTGCTGTCCGTGGCGATGATCCTCGCCGCGGGCGGTCTCGGCACCGCGCCCCGCGGCGCCGCCGCCCAGCAGGTGGCGGTCGTCGACGCCGAAGGGCTCAACCTGCGGGCGGAGCCGGGGACGTGGGCGTGGGTGGTCGATCTGATGGGGCCGGGCGAGACGGTGAGCGTCCTCTCCGGACCGACGGCGGACGGGTGGTACCAGGTCGGCTACGGCGGGTCGATCGGCTGGGCACACGGCGGCTTTCTCTCCTTTGACGGCGCCGCCGGCTGGGCGGCGTTCGAGGAGCAGACGGACTGGGAACCGTTCGGGTCGGCAGTGCCGGATACCGTGGCGTGGTCCGACCCGGGTCTGGGCGTCGGCGGGATGGACGCGGCCGCCTGGGTCAACCAGGACGACTTGCAGGTGCTTGCCGCGCCGGACGACCAATCCGTCGTGGTCGACGCGCTCGGCTCGGGAGCCGTCGTGACCGTCACCGGGGGGGAGGTCGACGGATTCGTGCCGATCGCGCATTGGTCGGGCGAGGCGTGGATCTGGGCCGGCGCTCTCGGCGCGGGCGCTCCCGTCGCCCCCGCCGGGCCGGAACGGTGGGCCGACGTCAGCCGCTCGACCCAAACGGTGACCCTCTACGAGGGGGACCAGGTGGTCGCCTCCTACTGGGGCGCGATGGGGGTCGACGGCTCGGACGCGGGCTTTTTCGCCACCGCCAACGGCAGTTACCGCGTCTACGAGAAGTACGCAGACCTGAGCTGGACCGTCTACGGCAACGCCTGGGTCCGGAACTGGGTGGCGTTCGACCCGGAGCGTCTGAACGGTTTCCACAGCTACTCGATGGATTGGTCCGGGCAGATCATCCCCGGCGGCGCCGGGCCGACCGGCGGCTGCGTGGCGCTCGACCCCGGCGCCTCCGACCACCTCTTTGCCTTCCTCGAGCTCGGCTCCCGGGTCGAGGTCCACTGGTAAGGCCGGAACCGGCACCGGCCGATCGGATCGGCGCTCCCGGTGAAGACCGAAGCGGGCGGAGGGCGAGGCGGCAGCGTCCCGGCCCTCCGACCCTGGCCCTCCTAGACCGCGTAACCAGACACGAAAGCGCCTCCTCCCGTTGCCGGGAGGAGGCGCTTGGCGGGGCGACGTCGTTTAGCTGTTCATCGCCTCGGTCATGTGGCTCTTGTCGGTCTGCGACCAGATCTGGTCGACCGCCTTGCGGTTCTCGGCCGCGGCGTTCGGGTTGGCGATCTGGTGATCGTCCTTCTGGAGCTCCCAGACCACGACGTCGGCCATGATGTGGTTGATCTCCTGGACGGCACTGGCATGGCCGCGCAAGCCGTTGGCCGCCAGGGTCGCCGTCGCCTGATCGCCGAGGGCGAGGGCGGTGGTATGGAGCATGGTGTAGGAGATGCAGGCGTGGTTGAAGGCGGTGTAGTCGTCGCGGAGCGCCTTGGAGACGCCCTCGGCTCGGATCTTGTCGATCAGGCCGGCGGCGACGCCGAGGACGGTCGCGCCGGCGGCGACGATCGGGTTCCCGGCGGTGGTGCCGACGTGCTCCTGGTGCGCCGTCAAGGCGTCCTGGTTCCCCTTGACCATCTGGGCGAAGCGCTGGACGGCCGGGCCGGCCAGCGGGTGCTCCTGGGCCAGCGTGAGCTGGCGGTCCAGCGCCTCGGCGATGTGGCCCTCGAGAGCGATCACGTCGCCCACGTAATCGGCGATTGTGTTCTGGTTCTTGTCGTCGGCCATTGTTCCTCGTCTCCTCTGAGTGGGCAAAACCCCTGACGCATTCGTCCGCGTATCGCACGCAAGGGGCGTACCAGCGGGACGCGTCGGCGTACACGCCGCGACCCCGATGCGGCCCCGTCCGCGTCTAGAGGGTGATGACGTGGTCCGGCGGGTTCCCGGCCAGCGCGCCGTAGAGGTCCGGGAAGCAGCCGACGGTAACGCCGTCGATGACGCCGACGGGCCGGTAGCCGCCCCCCGCGACCGTCTCCGCCAGCCCTCGCTCGTGCGCGCACTGGTCGCACAGCATCAACAGCATTCCCTGCTCTCCGGCGACCTTCGCCAGGCGCGCGCCGACCGGGTCACCCCGGCGCAGGACGTAGGTGTTGTCGTCGAAGAAGAACATGCCGACCACGTCGACGCCGTGGGTGCCCGCTTCAAGCTGGGGCAGGATCATTTTCCCCAGCTTGT
Organism: uncultured Thermomicrobiales bacterium; assembly: GCA_902806405.1. GTDB lineage: Bacteria > Chloroflexota > Chloroflexia > Thermomicrobiales > UBA6265 > CADCWL01. The sequence continues at coordinate 4,499 of CADCWL010000021.1, forward strand.
ACGAGGCGGTGTGGCCGGAGGTGCTGAAGACGTAGGCGACCTTCATGGACGAGGACCCTTCCCGGTGCGGCGGATGCAGTGCGCGATCGCTCCGCGCACCCGGCATGGTACGCAGCGGCGGCGAGGTCGGACAGGGTAGCGCCGGGCGCCGGCGGTAGACTGGGGACGTCATCGTGGGCGCTTCGAGGGAGGGAACGACGATGAGCGGGGTGGTCGTGGCGGTCAGCCGGAGCGGGGCACACACGTTTGGGAAGCCGACCCAGGACCGGGTCCGGCTCTTGCCCGGCCTGGGTATCGAAGGGGACGCCCACGCGGGCGAGACGGTCAAGCACCGGTCCCGGGTGGCACGGAACCCGAGCCAGCCGAACCTGCGCCAGGTGCACCTGATCCACGCCGAGCTGCACGACGAGCTGCGGGAAGTCGGCTTCGACGTCGCCCCCGGTGAGATGGGCGAGAACATCACCACCCGCGGCGTCGACCTGCTCGAGCTGCCGACCGGCGCCAGGCTGCGCATCGGCGAGACGGCGGAGCTGGAGGTGACGGGCCTGCGCAACCCGTGCGTCCAGCTCGATCGGTTCCGGAAGGGGCTGATGGCGGCCACCCTGGACCGCGACGAAGACGGCAACCTGGTCCGCAAGGCCGGCGTCATGGCCGTCGTCCGCGCCGGGGGCGAGGTCCGGCCCGGTGACGCGGTCCGCGTCGAGCTGCCGCGGGAGCCGCACCGGGCGCTCGCTCCGGTCTGAGGCGAGGGCCGGGGGCCGGGGCGACCCGGCCCTCGTCGAGGCGAGAGTCCGTGGAACGGGGCGCCGGGCGCCGACTCCGCTCCCACTGGCTGAGATGTGGCCCGGAGGAGAGGAGGGCGGGTCGCGCCTACACCCGGTCGCCGTAACCCATGCCCCGGTTCCCCTCCGCGGCGAAGGCGTCCCGCTCCGGATGCGGGAAGTGGAGGCGGCGGGCGACGCGCGCGGTGACGACTCCGGTCCGGGGGGCGAAAAGAAAGGCGAGGGCGAAGAGGCCGGTCGCCACCAGAACGACGCTGGCGCCCGAGGCGATCCCGACGTGGTACGAGAGGTAGAGCCCGGCGACGCCGGAGGCGGCGCCGAGGAGGGCGGCGACGAGGACGGTGACCGGGAGGCGATCGGAGAGGAGCCGGGCGGTGGCGGCCGGGGTGACCAGCATCGCCAGCACCAGGACGTTGCCGACGGTCTGGAGGGAGACGACGATCGAGAGCGAGAGGAGGACCAGGAAGAGCTGATCCCACGCCCAGAGATTCAGGCCCGCGGCCTGGGCGAAGACGCGGTCGAAGGCGACGGTCGTCAGCTCCCTCCGAAACAGGAGCATCGCCAGCAGGACGAGGACGCCGACGCCGCCGGTCAGGAGCAGGTCCGTCCGCGAGACGCCGAGGATCGAGCCGAAGAGGAAGCCGGCGACGTCGCGGGTGTAGGTCCGTTGGGCCGAGATGAGGGCGACGCCGATGGCGAAGGCGCCGGCGAAGAGGACGCCGATCGCGGTGTCGTTGGAGAGGCGGCCGCTCTGGCCGACGGCGCCGATCCCGAGCGAGACGAGAACGGCGGCGACGAGCGCACCGATCAGGAAGTTGCCGCCGAGCAGGAAGGCGATCACGACGCCGGGGAAGATGGCGTGGGCGAGGGCGTCCCCCATGAAGGCGAGCCCCCGCAGCGTGACGAAGGTGCCGGTCACGCCGCAGATCACGCCGACGAGGACGATGGCGACGAGGGCGTGCTGCATGAAGGCGTGCCGCAGCGGCTCGACCAGGGCGTCGCCGAGACCGCTCACGACGCGGCCGACGAGGCGACGGGCACGATCGCTTGCCCTCCGAAGGCGGCGCGCAGGTTCGCCTCGGTCATCGTCCTCGCGGGCGGCCCAGCGGCGACGAGGCGTCGGTTGAGGAGCATGATCCGGTCGGACGACGCGACCGCCTGGGCGATGTCGTGGCTGGCGTAGACGATCGTCTTGCCGGCGTCGCGGAGCCGACCGAACAGTCCGACCAGCAGCTCCTGGGTCGGCACGTCGACCCCGGCGAACGGCTCGTCGAGGAGGTAGACCGCGCCGTCCTGGACGAGTGCCCGCGCCAGGAAAGCCCGCTGCTGCTGGCCGCCGGAGAGCTGCCCGATCTGGACGGCGGCGAGGTGGCGCATGCCGACCCGCTCCAGCGCGTCGAGCGCGTCCCGCCGGTCCCGTCCGCCGAGGGGGGCGAACCGGGAGCGGCGCAACCCCCGTCCGAGCAGCGCCACGTCGAGGACGCTGACCGGGAACCCCCAGTCGACGCCCGACCGCTGGGGCACGTAGACGATAGCCGAGCTGGGCCGTCGCACGGCGCGCCCGTGGAGCCGGACCTCCCCGTGCGACGGCGGCAGGATGCCTGCCAGCGCTTTGAGCAACGTGCTCTTGCCCGCCCCGTTCGGACCGAGCAGGCTGACCGTCTCCCCGGCCGCGAACCGGGCGTCGACGCAGTCGAGCGCCGAGCGGTTGCCGAAGTGGACGCTGAGCCGACGCGCCTCAAGCGGGACAAGGGACGACGGGAGAGGGGAGTCGACCGACTGCCGCACTCCGGCGTCCGCGTCGTCCGGAACGGTGCCGCTCCTCCCTTCCCTCGGCCGTCGTCCCCCGTCCCGCTCCGTCATTGCAGCGCCTCGACGATGAGCACCGTGTCGGTCCGCATCAGGCCCAGGTACGTGTCGGCGCCGGAGCCGGGCTCGCCGAGGCTATCGGAGTAGAGGTCGTCGACGACCGCGACGCCGGCCTCCTCGGCCAACGCCTCGGCCAGGGCCGGACTGGCAGTGTTCTCGGCGAAGACGGCGGGGACCGCCTCCCGCTCGATCACCTCCAGGAGCGCGGCGATCTCCCGGGCGGAGGGCTCGGCCGTCGTCTCCAGGCCGGGGATGATCGTCCCGACGACCGTCAGGCCGTAGCGATCGGCGAAATAGCCGAAGGCGTCGTGGCTCGTTACCAGCTTGCGGCGCTCGGGCGGGATCGTGGCGACGGCGGCCGCGATGGCGGCGTCGAGCTCGCGGAGCTGCGCCAGGTACGCGTCGCGTCGGCCCCCGTAGGTGGTGGCACCGTCGGGGTCGATGGTGGTCAGCCCGGCCGTGATGGTTTCGACCATCGTCTCGACCCGTGTCGGGTCGAACCAAACGTGCGGATCGCCTTCGTCGACGTCCTCCTCCTCGGAGGCGATCGTCTCGACCCCCTCGGTCGCCGTCACGATCGGGATATCGGACGCGTTCTCGATCAGTCCCTCCGACCAGTCGTCGAGGCCCAACCCGTGGCGAACGACGAGATCGGCCCCGGCGACGGCGACAAGATCCTCCGGCGCCGGTTCGAAATCGTGAGGGTCGGCGTTCGCCGGCAGGAGCGAGCGCACGTCGGCCCGTGGGCCGGCGACCTGGGCGACGAGGTCCGAGACGATGCCCGTGGTGGCGACGACCGCGAGCGGCCCGTCGGCGCGCGGCGTCCCGCCGGGCAGCGGACCGGGGAGAGGGAGCAGGTCGGCGACCGCGGCGACCGGAACCGCGGCGGCGGGGGTAGCCTGGGTCCCCGCCGCCGCCGACCCCCCTCCCAGGAGCGGCAGGAGCGCGACGAGCAGGAAGCCGACCGGGGAACGGAGCGATGGCGGGCGACGCATCGGCGGGGCCTCCGGGACGACGGGGAGGGCCGATCGACCAGGCACGATCGACAGCTCCCGCGGGTTGTGGCCGTGCCGACACGGCCGCCGTCCAGGCTAGCAACAATTGAGACAGTGTGTCAACAACACCCCCGCCGACCGTGTGCCCTCCCTCCGGTCCGCGGTCGTCTCTGACGACCGCCGCGCTGCCCCTCGGCCCCTCCAGCGGCGGGGCTCCGTGGGGTTCGCCGCGGGGTGCTCGGCCGCGCCACCGGAGGCTGGAAGCGTGTGCTAGGACGGGGCGATCGCCGGTGGCTCGTCCCGGCACTCTGGGCAGACCCCGAAGACCTCGAGCAGGTGGCCCTGGATCGCGAAGTCGGTGTCGCGGGAGAGATCGCGAACCAGGTCATCGACGGGGCAGCGGGTGAAGGCGACGACGGTGCCGCAGTCGGAGCAGACGAGGTGGTGGCGGTGGCCGGGGACGCCAACGATGTAGGCGGGGTGCCCGTCCGCCCGCAGGAAGCGGGAGAGGACGTCGACCGAGGCGAGGATCTCCAGGGTCCGGTAGACGGTTGCCCGGCCCAGCTCCGGCGCGACCCGCTTCAGCTCGGCGACGATCTGCTCCGCGGTGAAGGGCCGGGCGCGGCCGACGACGGCGTCGATCACCGCCCGCCGTGGGCCGGTGATCCGGTAGCCGTGACCGGCGAGGAGCTCGGCCACGCTGCTTCCGGTCGGGGGGGCGGCGGGCGATGCGGCGGGGGGAGCGATCTCGACCATGCCCGAAGCGTAGCACGCGGTCGGGCGCGCGGCCCCAGGTGGGGCCGCGCCTCCCGAACATCGGGAATCGACGGTCGCTCCCCGGCACGGTGCGGCGCACCGTGCCGGGGAGTAGCGAGCGCGCGACGACCGGAGCGACGGACGGGGTCGGAGGTGCGGCCGTGGGACCGATGCGGCGGGCGGCGATCGGCGCCGGGATGGGGGCGTCGATCGGGATCCTCCTCGTGGCCTGGAGCGAAGCGGCCACCGCGAGCGGGGAGGGTGTCCTGCCGCTGCTGGTGCTCACCGTCGTCCTCGCCGCGTTCGGCTTCGTGGTGCCGCTGGCGGTCGAGGGTGGCCGGCCCTTCCTGCTCCACCAGTGGGTGCCGATACCCCCCGACGAGATCTTGCTCCACGCCACGCGGTGGTACGCCGCGACGGGATGGACGTTGAACGCCGCGCAACCCGCGGCCCTCTCGTTCAGTCGCCGCACCCCGCCCTTCCTCCCGTTGGCCGTGCTCCTCCTCGTGTTCGGGATCGTGCCCGGCCTGCTCTACCTATTCCTCGGAAGCGGGACCCAGACGGCCGCGATCGTGACCGATCCGCTGCCGGACGGCACCCGGCTCGAGATCGTCGTCAGCTCCCGTGACCGGGGCGGCCAGTCGTCGGCCGTCGCCTTCTTCAATTCCCTGCACCAGCTCGTCGGCCCGGCGATCCCGACCGCCCTCGGCCGGGGCTGACCCGGGGGTGGTTCTCGCCGCGCGTGCCATAATCGCGGGGACGAGCGGAGGAGAGACGCAACGATGGCCGCAACGACCGACGACCCCTACGCAGAGGCCCGCTTCGGCGTGGCCGACCTGCTTCGCCTGATGCTGCTGATCGGTCTGGCGACGCTGGTGCTGCCGACCACCGCGCCGGGCGGCGGCACGGTCGCCGCCCAGCAGCGATCGGTCGAGTGGGACCGCTTCGACGTGACCCTCGACCTGCGCGAGGACGGGTCCTACCACGTCGAGGAGCGGCAGGAGATCGCCTTCACCGGCGGACCGTTCAGCGTCGGCGAGCGGAACGTCGCCCTGGCCCGGATCGAAGGGATCGGGAACGTCGGGGTTGCCCAGGAGGTCGGCGGCGAGGCCGTCCCCCTGGCGTACGCGCCGCCGTCCCGCTTCGCGGAGGACCCGGGCACCTTCGGCTACCGCGTGACCAACAGCGAGCTCCAGATCACGTGGGGCTTCGAGCCCGCCGTCGACGAGGTCGTCACCTTTGTCGTCTCGTACGACGTCGTGGGGAACCTCCGCTCCTACCTCGACAACGACCCGCCCGGCCAGGAGATCTCCTGGATCGCGGTCCCCGAGGGGATCACGGAGACCGCCCCGGTCGACGCCGCCTCGATGACGATCAATCTTCCGATCCCGGTCGACCCCGCCCAGACCGAAACCCGGCCCGGCGACCCGGCCGAGCACACGACGGACGGCCGTGTCTGGCGGTGGGAGACGAGCGATCTGCGCGCCGGCGACGAGTGGGAGGTCGGCCTTCGCTTTCCGCCGCTGGTCGCCGTCGGCGCGCCGAGCTGGCAGGAGACGGACGACGCGCAGGCCGAACGGGCGGAGGAGGTTGAGGAGCGGCGCGGCCTCTTCACCCTCGGCTTCCTGGCGCTGGGCGGCTTCCTCGCCGTCGGCGGCGGGCTCGGCGCCTACGGCCTCTGGTACTCCCGCGGTCGCGACCCGCACACGGGGGTCGTCGCCGACTTCCTGCCGGAGCCGCCGGACGATCTGCCACCCGGCGCCGCCGGTACGCTCCTCGACGAGGTGGCCCACGAGCGGGACATCGTGGCGACCCTGGTCGATCTCGGGCACCGGGGCGTCGTCAAGATCGAGGAGCTGGCGCAGCCCGGCGCGTTCGGCTTCGTCGGGGGGCACGACTTCGCGCTGACCCTGCAGCAGGACCAGCCCGCCGTGGCCCCCTTCGAAACGGACCTGCTGCGCACCCTCTTCGGGCACTCCCTCCAGCGGGGGACCGAGACGAAGCTGAGCGAGGTCAAGCCCCGCTTCGTGACGGCGCAGCCCGCGATCCGGGAGGAGCTCTACAACGAGCTGGTCCGGCGCAAGTACTTCCCGCGGTCGCCGGAAGCGACGCGGTCGACCTGGAAGAACTTCGGCTTCGCCGTCCTGGTCGTCGCCGTCGTCGCCGGCGTCATCGGCGCCGGCGCGGTCCCGGACTCCGCCGGGGCGATCTGGGTCCCGATCGCGGTGCTGGTCGGCCTGGCGATCGTCCTCATCCTCCTCAGCAACGCCCTGCCGAAGAAGACCGCGGCCGGGGCGGAGGCGGCGGCCCGCTGGCGCGCCTTCCGCAAGTATCTCGACTCGATCGAGAAGTACGAGCAGCTCGACGAGGCGCAAGGGATCTTCGATAAGTACCTTCCGTACGCCATCGCCTTTGGCCTCGAAGGGTCGTGGGTGAACAAGTTCGCGTCCGTCCAGGCGCAAACGCCGGGCTGGTTCGGCGGCGGCACCCTCGTCGGCGACGGCGGAGGATTCGGCGGAGGGTACAGCGGTGGCTTCGGCGGCGGTTTCGGCACGCCGACGCGGCGACGACGCGGCTTCGGCGGCGGCACGGTGATCATCCCGGGAGGCGGCACCGGCGGTGGCTTCGGCGACTTCGGCGGCGGTTTCGGCGGGGGCGGAGGTGGCAACGGCGGCACCGGCGGTGGCTTCGACCTGCCGGACCTCCAGGGTACGAGCGACCGCGCCGGCCGCGGCCTCCAGGGCAGCAGCAACGGGCTCTTCGACTTGCTCAACAGCGCCGGCCAGGCGTTCGGCGGCTTCGGCGGTGGCGGTCGCCGCGGCGGGTGGGGCGG
>CADCWL010000022.1 GCA_902806405.1 uncultured Thermomicrobiales bacterium
GCGGGGGGTGCGGCTCGGCATCGAGCCGCTGGTGGTCGGGCCCGACGTGACCGGGGGGGTGCGCTCGGTGGTGGACAACCCGCGGGAGGTCGGCCCCGACCGGCTGGCCAACACGGCGGCGGCCTACGACCGCTACGGCGGTCCCGCGATCGTGATCGACTTCGGCACGGCGACCAACTTCGACGTCGTCTCCGCGGAGGGAGCGTTCATCGGCGGCGCGATCGCGCCCGGTCTCGCGGTGGCGTTGGACGCCCTGACCGGACGCGCGGCGCGCCTCTACGCGGTCGATCTGGCGCTCCCGCCGAGGGCCATCGGCACCGACACGACCACCAACCTGCAGGCCGGGGCGGTCCTCGGCCACCTGGCGATGGTCGAAGGGCTGATCGGCCGCATCCGGGCCGAGCTGGGGACCGACGCGACGACCATCGCGACCGGCGGTCTGGCCCCGATCGTGGCCGGCGCCTCGCCCGCGATCGTGCACCACGATCCCCAATTGACGCTGGACGGATTGCGCGTCATCTTCCGCCGGGAGACGGGGCGGGAGTCGATCGGCGGGCGTCGCTAACCGGCGGACCGGCCCCGCTCCCTGCCCTTCGCTCGGGGAGCGGGACGGCGCCGGCCGTCACTCGAATCTGTCCCTGCCACTGGAACGACATTCGACGGCCAGGTGCGTAGGCGCCGTCAGCCAGCGACTAGAGGATTGTGTACGTTCGGGGTACCCTTAGCCCCGCTGGCGACCCTGCCGGCGTCTCTGACTAAGGCGCCCCGAGCGAGCGCGAGGACGGGTATCGGGTCAACGGGCTCCGTCCGGGGTGAGGTCTGGGTCAAGCGGGGACGACCGGCGCGGAGGAGGCGGGGCGAGGCGAATCCCGCCGTACGGAGCGGGCCCGGCGTCGGGGGCGCAGGTCGGACGGTCGGCGGTGCCACCACCGACCGTCCGGTCTCCTCTCCTGATGCGGGACCAACCACGGTTTGTCTCCATGGTGAGGCACGGAGATCGACGCGCGGGAGCGTGGCGGCCCCAAGTCGCCGATGCCCAACGCGGGCAGGTTCGAGCGAGCGGGTCAGCACGGGTAGGCGGCGATCATGCAGCGCGGGGTGGAGCGAGGATGGAGCGGGGATCGCGAAACGGCGACGGGACGGACGGCGACCTCGTCGACATGGTTGGGCAACTGCGGTCGATCATAGCCCGCCAGCAGCGGACGATCGCGGAGCAGCGGGACGAGCTGGAGACGCTGCGCCGGGGGGCCGGGCCTGCCCCGACCAAGACGCCGTCGGCGAGAACCGCCGCCGCGTCCGGGGGCGGCACGGCGACCGCGAACGGAACCGACGCGGGTGCCGCCGTGGCGACGGCCGTGGCGGGAGCCGACTTCACGATCGTCTTCGACGGCGGGGCGCGCGGCAACCCGGGCCGGGGCTACGGCAGTTACCAGATCGTCAGCGCCAGCGGTCTTCTCTCCCACGAGCGGCTGGAGTACGGCGACAGGGTGACGAACAACCAGGCCGAGTACCGGACGCTGATCGAGGCGCTGACCGACCTCCGCGATCGACTCGGGCGGGCGGCGGCGGAGACGACGGTGGCCGTTCGGGGCGATAGCCAGCTCGTCGTCCAGCAGGTCAACGGCCGCTGGAAGGTGAAGCACGCGGAGCTGCAGCCGCTCCACGAGCAGGCGCGCGAGCTGCTCAAGGGTTTCCGCAAGACCGACGTCGCCTGGCACCGTCGGGACGCGAGCGTCCGCGTGCTCGGGCACTGATCGGCTCGGCCGCGCCGGCACGCTCGGGGCGCCGACGACGATCGCCGACGATTTGAAGGCAGGCAATGCCGGACCGGTGGACGCCGGGCGCCGTCTCCCCTACGCTCGGCCCGCTCACGTTTCCGGCGGGGCGGAACCGCGGCCGGGGGCGCCGGGACGCAAGGAGCGCCGATTCTCTACGTCTACGGGTCCTTGACCGCCCCTGAGTGGCAGCCGGGTCGTCGTGCGGCCGCCGCTTTCCATCCCCGCTTGACACCCCTTCGCGGGCGTCGATATACTCGGCCGACCGGGGCAACCCGGCACTCGGGGGCGGCTAGCTCAGCTGGTTAGAGCGCCACGTTGACATCGTGGAGGTCACTGGTTCGAGTCCAGTGTCGCCCACCCCTCTACACCCTTCTCTGTCGATCCAAATGCCGGTCGAGCGGCGCCTTTGCGGCCCGGAGTGAGCGCGTTGGCCGTCTCTCCGACCGCCGCGTCCGCGCGATCCGACGACGCAGTCCTACCCACGGCGACCCACCCGATCATCCGCAGCGGGGAGGCTGACCCGGTGGTCAGCGTCCGCGGCCTGCGCAAGATCTACGTCGTGCCCGAGCGGGAGGCCGGTCTCGGGGCGTCCCTGCGGAGCCTGGTCCGGCGTCGGAGCAAGGAGGTCGTTGCGGTCGACGGCTTCGACGTCGAAATCGGCCGCGGCGAGGTCGTCGGCTTCCTCGGACCGAACGGGGCCGGCAAGACGACGACGCTCAAGATGCTCTCCGGGCTCCTCTATCCCACCGCCGGCGAGGTCACGGTTCTCGGGCACACCCCGTGGCGCCGCGAGAAGGCGTTCCTGCGGCGGATGACGCTCGTGATGGGTCAGCGGAACCAGCTCGTCTGGGACATCCCGGTGGTCGACTCCTTTGAGCTGAACCGGGCGATCTACCGCATCCCGGACGGGGAATACCGGGACACCCTGGCCGAGCTCACCGATCTGCTCGACCTCGAGGGTCTGCTCCGGAAGCCGGTCCGCAACCTGTCGCTCGGCGAGCGGATGAAGTGCGAGGTGGCGGCGGCGCTGCTCCACCGCCCGGCGATGCTCTTTCTCGACGAGCCGACCCTCGGGCTCGACGTGACCGCGCAGCGCCGCATCCGTGGCTTCATCGCCACCTACGCGGAACGCTACGGGGCGACCGTTCTCCTGACGAGCCACTACATGGCGGACGTGGAGGCGCTCTGCAAGCGGGTCGTCGTCATCCACCACGGGCGGCTCCTCTTCGACGGCAGCCTCGCCGCCCTGATCACCCGGTTCTCGCCCTACAAGACGGTCGTGATCGACCTCGACGGGCCGGTCGGCGACCTGGGCCGCTACGGCGAGGTGGTCTCGGTGGAGGAGCAGCGGGTCACCCTCCGCGTGCCGAAGGGGGAGGCGGCAGCGGTCACGGGGCGGCTGCTGGCCGACCTCCCGGTGGCCGATCTCTCCATCGGCGACCCGCCCGTCGACGAGGTGATCGACCGCGTCTTCAGCGAGGAGCCCGAGCCGGCCTCGACCGCCGCGACGGGGACAGCGGCACGGTGATCGGTCTCGCGGATCTCTACCGGGCGCAGTTTCGGACCACGCTCGCGACGCAGCTCCAGTACCGCGTCGCCCTCGTCATCTGGCTCCTCGGGCTTGTGCTCTCGCCCGTCGTCTACCTCGCGGTGTGGCGCGCGGTGGCGACCTCGCAGGGCGGCGCGGTCGGCGGCTTCACGGCCGGCGAGTTCTCCGCCTACTTCCTGGCGACGATGGTCGTCAACCACGCGACGTTCACCTGGATCGCCTGGGAGTTCGAGTACCGGGTGCGGCAAGGGACGCTGTCGCCGCTGCTGCTACGGCCGGTCCATCCGGTGCACCGCGACGTCGCCGAGAACCTCAGCTTCAAGGCGCTGACGCTCGTGGTCGTCCTGCCGGTAGCGGGGCTGCTCTCGCTCGCCTTTCGGCCGACCGTGGCGACGACGCCGTGGGCCGTCCTCGCGTTCGTGCCGGCGCTGGCGCTGGCGATCGCGCTCCGCTTCGCCGTGGAGTGGACCCTGGCGCTCGCCGCCTTCTGGCTGACCCGGGTCGAGGCCTTGAACCGGCTCTACTTCCTGGCCGCGCTCTTCCTCTCCGGGCAGGCCGTGCCCCTGGCACTCCTGCCGGCGCCGGTGCGTCTCCTCGCCGACCTCCTCCCATTCCGCTGGTTCATCGCCTTCCCGGTCGAGCTGTTGCTCGGCCGGCTCTCCCCGGCCGGGGCGCTGCTCGGATTCGCGGCCCAGGCGGGATGGCTGGCGGTGGCGATCGCGTTGCTCCGCGTCGTCTGGGGGCGAGGCGTTCGCCGCTACGGCGCGGTCGGAGCCTAGCGGATGACCTTCCTCCGACTGCTCTGGCTCCACGTCCGGATCGGGGTCCTGAACGAGCTCCAGTACCGGGGAAACCTGGTCGTGCAGGCGGTCGAATCGCTCTTCGGGCTGGCGAGCGCGCTGCTCGGGCTCGGGATCGTGTTCGCGAAGACGGAGACGCTGGTCGGCTGGCGCCCGGCGGAGCTGCTGGCGATCGTCGGCGTCTACTTTCTCGTCGGCGGGATCACCCGCGTCGTCGTCCAGCCGAGCCTGGCCCGCTTCATGGAGGACGTCCGCCTGGGGACGCTCGACTTCGCGCTGACGAAACCTGTCGACGCCCAGATCCTGGCCAGCGTGCGCCAGGTCGAGATCTGGAAGGGGATCGACATCGTCGTCGGTCTGGGGCTGCTCGCGGTGTCGCTGGCCCGGGTCGGCGAATCGGTCGGCGCCGCGCGGGCGCTCGCCTTCCTCGGGGCGTTGGCGGCGGGGACGACCATCGTCTACAGCTTCCTGCTGGTGCTTGCCACCTGCTCCTTCTGGTTCGTCCGGCTCCAGAACATCTTCGTCATCTTCCAGAGCATGTACGAGGCCGGTCGGTGGCCGATCGGGGTGTACCCGCCCTGGCTGCGCGGCACGCTGACCTTCCTGGTCCCGGTTGGCTTCGCGATCACGGTCCCGGCCGAGGCACTCGTCGGTCGCCTCAGCAGCGCCACGCTGCTCGGCGCCATCGCGCTGGCGGTCGTCGCGCCGTTCCTTGCCCGCCGCTTCTGGCTGGTCGGAGTCCGGCACTATTCCGGAGCCTCGGCGTGACGCCGATCCTGGGCGCGTCTGCCCGCTCGGACATCGACGACGCGGTCGGCCCGCACCGCTTGTCCTTGCCGACGCGTCCGGGCCCGGGCGGTGGGCGCCGGTCCTCGTTACCGCGGGTGCCACGGAGGTTGCCGAGCGACCGAGCGGACTCGCCGAGTTCGCCAACGGTCCGACACTCGCGCTCACCCGATGACCCGCGAACGCCTCCGTCGCCCTGCCTTGAGGACGGGGGCGACGACCTTGACTCCGTCGTTTCGCCGCCGCTACCATCGACCGGTTGCGATGCGGCAGATCGACGATGCGAGGGTTGGACAGGGCTGACCATGCCGGAGTTCGGGGCGTGAGGTACCGGGAACGGCGGTCCCTACTGTGGGCGCGACGCCGGCCGCGAAGAGGCGCCGATGCGGCGCCTCTGCGCTGGATCCTTCTGCTCGTTTCCCTCCTCGTCGCCGCCGCGTCGGTCGCGAGCGGATCGGTGTCGGCGCAAGAGGTTCCCGAGCTGGGGATCAATTCCAAGCGCTACATCGTCCTCGACGCCGACACGGGCGAGATCTACGCCCAGCGGGGCGCGCGCGAGCGGGCGGCGATGGCGAGCCTGACGAAGATCTTCACCGCGGTCGAGGCGATCGAGGCCGCGCCGGGCGAGGTCGCGATCACGACCACCCCGTCCGATATGGTCAGCGAGCAAGCCTCGTCGATGGGCTTCGGGCCGGACGAGACCTTCACCCTCCAGGAACTGCTGCTCGGGATGATGCTGCCGTCGGGTAACGACGCCGCGCGGGCAATCGCCCGCGCCCTCGGCGCCGAGCCCGGCGACGACGACGCCCAGGCCCTCGCCCGGTTCGTGGCGCGCATGAACCAGCGGGTCCGGGATATGGGCCTCACCGACACGACGCTGGTGAACCCCGACGGCTGGGGCGTGCCGGGGCACTACTCGACGGCACACGACCTGGCGGCCTTCACCATGTACGCGCTCCGCTACCCCCGCTTCGTCGACCTGATCTCGACTTACGAGTACGAGACCGTGACGGGCTACCGGCTCCGCAACAACAACCGGCTCCTCACCGGCTACGACGACCTCCTCGGAGGCAAGACCGGCTACGACAACGACGCCGGTTGGTGCCTGGTCGAGGTGGCCCGGCGCGACGGCAGCACCATGATCTCCGTGACCCTCGATGGCGTCGCCCCCGAGGACTGGTACGACGACAACCGCGTCCTGCTCGAGTACGCCTTCGAGCAGAAGGCGGCCCGGATGGCGACGGGTACCGGGATCGTCGGCGAGCGGGTCGGGTATCTCGACCCGGATGCCGCCGTCGTCGCCCGAAGCGCGAGCGCGGGGGGCTCCCTCGGAGTCGCACCGGCGGCACCGGCGGCGCCGGCGGTGGTACCGCCGCCGGTGGTCGTGCCGGCGGCTCCGGTCGCCGCCCCGAGCGCGTCGCTCCCAAGGACCGACCCGTCCGGCGACCCCCGCCAACTCCTGGCCGCGCTCGCGGTGGCAACCGCGGTGATCCTCGGCGGCGCCTTGCGCGCGTTCCGGTTCTCGCGGCCGGTCGCTCCCGCGACGGTCGACTCGGGCCCTCGCGCGCGGAGCCGAAGCGGGTCAGGGCGTCGCGGCGGCGCGCCGACCCAAGCGATTCGCCGTGTCGACGAGGCGATGTCCGACTGATCCCGCGGCGGACGCGGTGGAGCGGCGCGAGCGGCGGGCGAGCCGAGATGCGACGTCCGCGCGGGGCGGGACGGGGTGTCCCGGACGCTGCCGCGCCGATTGACACGGTCCGATGCTCCTCCTATGCTGAGGCGCAACAACGACATCGCTCGGCGTCGATCAGGTCGAGTAGTCGGTCGCCACCCGCCAGAGAGGCCGGTCGCACGCTGCGAGACCGACCCGGAGCCGGCCCGACGAAAACCCCCTGGGAGTCGACCCTCGAAGGCGTGCCCGGCGCGCTCGGAGAGTGTTCCGGAAGGCCCCGTTACCGGCCGCATCGAGCGACCCTGCTGCTGCTTGCCGGCGCGACGGGTCGGAACGAGGGTGGAACCACGTCGGTCCGACGTCCCTTCTGGGGACGCGGGCCGTTTTTTTTGCCGCCACGAGCCGTGTGTGTCCGCCTATCGCGCCCCTCGTCCTGCTCGGGCGTCCACGACGAGCAGCAAGGGGGGACGACCGGTGAAGGACCGATCAACGCGAGCTTACGGCTCTTGGCCGAGGGAGCACGACCGATGGCACCGACCGAGCTTGCGGACGAAGTCGCCGACATGGACATCGCGGTCGATCCCGGGGACGCCCGGGAGTACGAGCTGGCCCGGATGCGCCATTCCTGCGCGCACCTGATGGCGGAGGCGGTCCAGGAGGTCTTTCCCGACGCCAAGTTCGGGATCGGCCCGGCGATCGACGACGGGTTCTACTACGACTTCGACCTGCCTCGAGCGCTGACGCCGGACGACCTGGCGGCGATCGAGGGCCGGATGCGGGCGAACCGGGCGAAGGCGGAGCGGTTCGCGCGGGAGGTGGTCTCGCGGGAGGAGGCGAATCGGATCTTCGCCGCTAACCCCTACAAGATCGAGTTGATCGAGGGCTTGCCGGTCGACGAAATCATCACGACCTACCGCCAGGGAAGCTTCCTCGACCTCTGCCGCGGACCGCACGTCGCGACGACGGCCGAGATCGGTCCGTTCAAGCTGCAGTCGATCGCCGGCGCCTACTGGCGGGGCGACGAGCGGCGACCGATGCTGCAGCGGATCTACGGGACGGCCTGGCCGACGCAGGAGGAGCTGGACGCCCACCTCGAGCGGCTGGAGGAGGCGCTGCGGCGGGATCACCGTCGGCTCGGGCGCGAGCTCGACCTCTTCTCCGTCAGCGAGGAGATCGGACCCGGACTGATCCTCTGGCACCCGAAGGGGGCGATGGTCCGCCACCTGGTCGAGCAGTTCGAGCAGAAGGAGCAGCTCGATCGGGGGTACGACCTCGTCTACACCCCCCATATCGCCTCGGAGAAGATTTACAAGACCTCCGGCCACCTGGAGACCTACCGCGAGAACATGTACGCGCCGATGTCGATCGAGGAGGTCGATTACTACCTCAAGCCGATGAACTGCCCCGGCCACATCATGATCTACAAGAGCGGCGTCAAGTCGTACCGCGACCTGCCGGTCCGCTACGCCGAACTGGGGACGGTCTACCGCTACGAGCGGTCGGGGACGCTCCACGGCATGCTCCGCGTCCGCGGCTTCACCCAGGACGACTCCCACATCTTTTGCACGCCGGAGCAGGTGGTGGACGAAGCGCGGGGGGTGATCGACCTCGCGCTGCACATGGCCGCGGTCTTCGGCTACGACTTCCAAGCGTACCTGGCAACCCGGCCGGAGAAGGCCATCGGCGACGACGCGACCTGGGCGCGGGCGACGGACGACCTGCGGCGGGCGATGGAGACGCGCGGCCTGACCTTCAAGGTCGACGAGGGGGGAGGCGCCTTCTACGGGCCGAAGATCGACATCAAGTGGGTCGACGCCCTCGGCCGGGAGTGGACGGGGCCGACGATCCAGGTCGACTTCAACCTGCCGGAACGCTTCGACGTCGACTACGTGGCCGAGGACGGCGAACGGCACCGGGTGGCGATGATCCACCGCACGCTGCTCGGCTCAATGGAGCGTTTCATCGGCGGCCTGGTCGAGCACTACGCGGGCGCCTTTCCGCTCTGGCTGGCGCCGGTGCAGGCCGCCATCATCCCGATCACCGACGGCCAGATCCCGTTCGGCCGCGAGGTGGAGCGGCGGCTACGGGAGCGCGGTCTGCGGGTCGAGCTGAACGACGGGCGCGACCGGATGCAGGCCAAGATCCGGCACGCGCAGATGCAGAAGATTCCGTACATGCTGGTGATCGGGAAGCGGGAGGCGGCCGCCGACACGGTTGCCGTCCGACTCCGGAACGGGCGGGATCTGGGCGCGATCAGCGTCCACGCGTTCCTGGAGCAGGCGCTGCCGCGCATCGCGTCCCGATCGCTCTACCTCGATGACGAGGAGGCGAGGGCCGCGTCGTAACGGCGAACGGGGGTCTGCTCCGCCATCGCCGCGGTTCGGCTGCCGATGGAGCGCACTGCCCCATAGCTTCCCGACGACCGGGTCGGTCCCCCGTACCGATGACGGGCTGCCTTATCGGCGGGCGCCGTCAGACCCGAGCCGGTCGGCGGCATCGAGGATATCGGCGGCCGTGACACTCCCATACCGATTCGTCGCCCGCTCGAGTTCCTCGGCCGCGGCGACGAGCCCGAGGGAGCGGGCGAGGCGCAGCCGACGCGGGTCGAGGTCGCCGAGCCGGGCGCGGTCCAGGCCGTCGGCGTCCTTGAGGATCAACAGCTCGAGGGAGAGACGGCCGATCTTCGGGTCCGGGATCTCGTGCCAGCGGCAGAGCTCGGCGACGAATGCGAGGTCGAGACCGGTTGTTTGGGGGCGCGTTTCGGCAAGATTCATCGCGACCCACTCGGCGGATCGCGTCCCGTGTCCTTGGTCCGTGCCGTCGTTGACCCGACCGACGTCGTGGACGGAGGCGGCCCAGCGGAGCTCTTCCAGGCGGAGGGCGCCGGGGCCGGCGACCGCGTTGGCGATGGCGTCGGCCCAGACCAGGACGCGGGTGGTGTGGGGCGCGCCGTGGATACCACGCGGCCGGAAGCGGAACCAGGACTCGTCGGGCAGGTAGGACCGGAGATTGGACGATGGCGGGGGCGACACCCAACCCCCCTAGCGTCCCGGGCCGATCAAGGCGAGCGCCGCCAGGGCGTACGCCCGCGTCGCCGCCAGCACCTCGTCGACGCCGACCCATTCGTCCGGGACGTGGGCAAGGCGGGGATCACCGGGGCCATAGATGATCGTCGGGTAGCCGGCGGCGGCGAAGAAGCGGCCGTCGGAGGCCATGCTGAACCCGGTCAGGTCGGTTGGCAGGCCGAGGTGGCGGTTCGCCTCCAGCATCCCCTGGACCAGGTTCGAGGCCGGATCGCTCATCGTCGCCGGCCGGGCCTCGAAGGCGGGCAGCACCGAGACGTCGACCCCGGCCATGCCGGCGACCGCCTGGCGGGCGATCACCTCGATCTCCGCGGTCGTCTCCCGCGGATCCTCGCCGGGGACGAGACGCCGGTCGACGTAGGCGGTGCAGCGGTCGGGCACGACGTTGTTCTTGACCCCGCCGGAGAGGAGGTTGACCGAGCCGGAGGAGGGATGGAAGTACGGGTGGGTGCGCGATGCCAGGATCGGCCAGAGCTCTCGCTGGAGGGCGGCGACGACGCGAGCCATCCCCTCAATGGCGTTCGCCCCTTCCCAGGGCAGCGCGCCGTGGGCGGTGCGGCCGGTGACGGTCACCTCGACCCCCGCCGTCCCCTTCTCCCCGACGCAGACCCGGTTCAGCGTCTGCTCGCCGACGATCACGAAGTCCGGACGGACGTGGCCCTCATCCACGATGAACTTCGCGCCGACGGTGCCGCTCGACTCCTCGTCGGCGACCTCGTTCACAACCAGGCGGCCACGGAGGGGAACGCCGGAGCGGGCAAGGGCCAGGGCCGCCATCACCTGGGCGGTCACGCTCGCCTTGTCGTCGCCGGCGCCGCGCCCGTAGACCCGGCCGTCGACCAGGTCTGCGGCGAAGGGCGGATGTACCCACGCCGTCTCTTCACCGGTCGGCACGACGTCGACGTGGGCATTGAAGCAGAGGATCGGCCCGTCGTCCGCGCCGTACTCGGCGATCAGGCTCGGCTTGGTCGGCTCAAGGGAGACGGTCTTGGTCGCGAAGCCGCCGTCGCGCAGCGGCCCCTCGCAGAACGCGATCGCGTCGACGACGTCGCCGGGAGGGTTGACCGACGGGACGCGGACCAGGCCCCGGAGAAACGCGATCGTCTCCTCCTGGTCGATCGCCGCCAGGACCCGCTCGGCGTCCTCCGCGGCGAACGGCGCGGCCGTCCCCGTCGCATCGCCGACCACCATCGTCGCCCTCCCCTCCGTCGACCCTGCTTGCCGGACGCGGAGCCGCGACCGCGCTCCCCCGAAGCGGGCCGCCAGTATACTCGGGAGGGAGACGAGCTTTCGTCGAAAGACGGGGGGCGCCGCGTCGGAGCGGCCCCCCGGTGAGAGGAGCGAGACACGGTGGAGACGCCCCGAGCCCGCGTGGCGATGGTGCTGGCCAAGAACTTCGAGGACATCGAGGCGACCGATCCGAAGGCGTACCTGGAGAGCCGGGGCGCCGAGGTCACGGTGATCGGCATCGAGCGCGGCCCGATCGAGGGGAAGAAGGGGGGGACGCTCGACGCGGAGGCCACCTTCGCCGAGGTCTCGCCGGACGATTTCGCGATGCTGGTGATCCCCGGCGGCGGATCGCCGGAGAACCTCCGCATCCACGAGCCGGCGGTCGAGTTTACGCGCCGGTTCGTCGAATCGGGCAAGCCGGTGGCCTCCATCTGCCACGGCCCGCAGCTGCTGATCTCGGCCAGAGTGGTCGCCGGGCGGACGCTGACCTCCGTCAACAAGATCCGGGACGATGTCGCGAACGCCGGCGGCAACTACGTCGACGAGCCCCTGGTGGAGGACGGCAACCTGATCACCTCCCGCGTGCCGGCCGATCTGCCCGTCTTCGACGAGGCGCTGGGCCGCGCGCTGGGCGTCCCGACGCCGGCGGGCGTCGCTTAGTCGCTTAAGGGAAGAGCCGCCGCATGGCCGAGCCGGAACGCCGGCTCGGCAGCGGCAGGAACC
>CADCWL010000023.1 GCA_902806405.1 uncultured Thermomicrobiales bacterium
CGACGGCGGCGACCGGCTCGCCGTCCGCCTCCTTGCTCTCCCCCATCACCGGGACGGCGACCGCGATCGCCTCGTCCCCCCCGGAGAGGTCCAAGCGGGTCGACACGCCGAAGGCAGTGGGGCCGAGGGCGTCGTCCAGCGCGGCCGTAATCCCTTCGGGGAGCGGACCCGCCTCCAGCCCGGCCGTGGCGACGAGGGAGCGGTCGTCGGCGACCAGGAAGAGCGCGTAGAGGCTGTTCGGGCGGGCCCGGCGGAACTGGGTGAGGAGCGCCTCGGCCGGCTCGGCGTCGAGCCGCTGCAGCGCCCGCTCGCTCGCCAGCTCCTGCAGCACGGCGTCGTAGTCCTCGACCATGGTGCCGACGACCTGGGCGACGACCTCGGCGGTCGCGACCTGCGCCTCAAGCAGCTGATCGTGCTCGTGGAACACGTTCTGCTGGAGCAGGAAGAGCACCACCCCAAGCAGCGGCAGCAGGCACGCGAGGGCGACCAGCACGAATCTCGCCCGTAGGGACCAACGCTGTCCCACCCCGTTCCTCCGCCGAATCGCCTTGACTCTGGGTAACAATTTTCATCTTCCCGCGACGACCGGTGCGCCGGACAGGCACCTTGGTCCCGTCCGGACGGCCCATCCGTGTCCCTACCGGCGCCCGCAGGTCACTCCGCGACCGCCCTACGACGCGACCTCGGCGTCGACCGTCGCCAGCAGCACCGCCTATGTCGCCCACCGTCCGTCA
The DNA here is from genome assembly GCA_902806405.1 of uncultured Thermomicrobiales bacterium. Taxonomy (GTDB): domain Bacteria; phylum Chloroflexota; class Chloroflexia; order Thermomicrobiales; family UBA6265; genus CADCWL01. The sequence goes on from CADCWL010000023.1 coordinate 735, forward strand.
GCCCGCGCTGCACCTCTGCCACCTCGGCCGGCGTGATACCGAGCATGTCGGCGACATCAAGGAGGCCGATCAGCGTGGGGAGCGGCTCGACGGCAGAGGCAAGCAAACCGTCGGCCTGGATGCCAACGGCCGGACCGGTCGTGACGTTGCCCAGCAGGAAGATCTGAGCGGCGTTGGCGCCGATCGGAAAGCCTGCCGGCGGGAGTGCCCTGCCGAAGAAGGGCCCGAGCCGCCCGTCATCCACAAGGTCGTCGCTGACGTCGAAGCGGTTCGGGTCGAGCCCCTCCCGCGGCGACCAGGAGATGTGCGAGATCGGCATAGCCATTGGGGCCGCTCCTTCCCCCTGACCATCTCCTTCGGGAGCGCCGTGGCCACGTGCCCGGAAGCGCGCTCATCGACGCGGGCCAGGGCGAAGTCGACCGTTCCCTCGGGGTACACGCGGTCGTACGGAGTCGGCGGCGCTCCGCGCCGGTCGTGGCCCTCGCGGTCCGGATCGTCGGCATCGGGCATCACACGATCGGGGTCCGTCGGTGCCGTCGTGACGGCCACTTCCTGCCCGGCAAGCGGCTCGTGGCCGCGTACGGCGTCGCGCCGCCACCGCTCCCTGGTCAGCACGATCCGCCTCCCCCATCGGCCCGCGCAGTGTACCAGGGCGTCAACAACCCGCTCCCGGCAGGGCCCGCCGCACCGGCGGCGAGAACGACGCCGATCGAGCCCCCCGACGTTCGGAGAGCGAATCGGCCGCCGACACCGCCCCTCGGACCGCCGGGCCGTCATCTCCCGGAGTTCGTCGAGCGCGCCCAACGACGAGGCCGGTCCCAACCCGTTGCCACCCTACTCCGCGAAGACCACCACCTGGTGCTCGGCCACCCGCGGCACCGACACCCACGTCACCCCGTCCCGCTCCTCGTGGGCCAGCGGCTCGCCGCCCGGCGCCAGCGTCACCGTCGCCGCCGGGCGGGGCAGGCGGACGCCGACGCGGACATCGGCGAGCGGCAGGACGTCCTCGACGACATCGATCACCGGGCCGCGGCGCTGGGGGACGGCGTGGATCAGGTGGAGCACCGTCCGCCCCTCGTCCGGCTGGCGCAGGAGCGCAACCTCCGCCGTCGTCGGCAGCCCCGGCGTCTGCAGGGCCGGGTCCGGCACGAGGCGATCGAGCAGGGCGCCGATCAGGTCTCGGTACGCCGGGACCGCGTGCTGGCGGTAGGCGCCGAAGAGGGGGCTGTGGCAGTAGATGACCCGCCCACGTTGAGTTACCGCCGGCAGGTCGGTGGCGTGGTCGAACGCCGCCTGGCGGTGCCCGAAGAAGTGCTCCGGCGAGCGGGTGAAGTACGGCACCCCGACCCGCGCCAAGGTCTCGGCCCCGGTCGCCCGGACCGCGCTCCCCCGATCGTAGAGCACCTGGTGGTACCCCGCGAGCGCCTCCCCGAGCTCCGGTCCCGCGACGAGGAAGTCCGGCGTCTCCGGCGCTTCCCCGGCGTACTCGACGCCGAGCGCGGCGGCCAGCGCCGGGGCGAAGCGGTCCCCCTCCGGCGACAGCCCCGCCCGGTGGGTCAGCAGCAGCGACCCGCCGCCGTCGAGATACTCCCCGATCTTGGCCGCGTACGCCTCGTCGAAGGGGACGTCGTCCGGGGCGATCACGACCGCGTAGGGGGCGAGGTCGGCGTCGCGGTCGAGGAACCGAAAGGGGCGGTGCAGCTCCAGCAGCATCCGCAGCGCCCCCTCGTCCGACTCGCGGCCGACGGTGGCGAAGCGCGGGCCCGTCTCCGCCAGCAGCACGCCGACCTCCGGCACCGGCTCGGCGCCGACGCACCACGGCTCGACCGCCGCCACCCCGCCGAAGACGGCCCCCAGTCGCTCGTAGGTCGCGGCATCGAGCGCGCCGCGGGGGTGGAGGTGATCGCCGACCGAGCAGGCCGCCCCGGAGGCGAGCATCCGGGCGCACTCGTAGCGGAGCGCCGGCTCCGTCTTGATCGAGCCGAAGTCGCCCCAGTGGGTGTGGAAGATGCCGGTCATGCCGAGGATCGGCCAGGGCAAGGTCTGGAAGTAGGCGGCGAAGAGGGGGTAGTGGTTGTAGCCCCAGCCGCCCCCCGGCAAGGACTCGATCTCGACGTGGCTGTAGAACGGCAGTTCGGCGCGGGAGCCGAGCGCCGGGTCGCGGTCCGGCCGCAGCCGGCTGTTGTAGAAGATCGTGGCCTCCGGGGTCCGCCCCCGGACCAGCGCCGATGCCCGTTCCATGAAGCCCCGCTCGATCCGCGTTTCGAAGTCGCGGAGGGCGACGGGGTCGCGGGGATCGACCCCCTCCTCCCGCAGCCGGCGGCGGCGCCAGACCGAGCCGTTGCCGTCGTCCCCCTGGCGGATGATGTCGAAGAAGATCCCATCCACCGGACCGTAGCGATCCAGCACCTCCTCCGTGCAGGCCAGCACGTAGTCGACGTAGGGGCTGGCGAAGTCGAGGAAGCGCCAGGAGGAGAGGTCGTCCGGCCGGGAGCGGCAGATGCGGCCGTCGGCCCGGAGCTGCAGCCACTCCGGGTGCGTGTCGGCCATCAGCTCGTCCCAGCCGACGGTCAGGTAGATCGGCGCCCGCACGCCGACCCCGTGCAGGGCTTCGATCTGCGCCCCGAGCAGGTCGAAGCCGAGCCCCGGGTGCATCGTCCCGACATCGGTCGGGTGGTAGGAGTAGCCGTGGTGGCAGCGCGAGAAGACCGTCATCGAGTCGACGTGCGCCGCCCGCACCGTCTCGGCGAACCGCGCCGCGTCGAACGCCTTGCCCACGTCCGGGATCTCCCCCGGCGTGTGGAAATCGAGGTGAACCTGCCGCATCCGCAACCGCGAGGGCGCTGCCATCAGAATGCCTCTCCTCTCTGGCGATCGAACAAACGCGCCGCGATGGGGACGGGTCGCCCCCGCCGCGGGCGAAGCCGGTGGCGCGTCGGGGCCGTCGCGGGCGCGGCCCGCCTCGGGGACGGGCACCGCCGTGGTCGCCGTCGGCGGAGTCGATCGGGCGGCGTCAGGCCGAACCGACGCCGGTCGCCGTCGGCAGCGGCCGGATCTCGAGCGCGTGGGCCGGCGCCTCCGGGAGGTCGGCCGGGAGGGTCAGGCGGAGCCGGTCGTCCGCCGCGGCGACGGGTATCGGCCCATCCCGGCCGAGGAGGCGAACCGCCGTGCCCGCGGCCGGCCGCAGCCCGGGCAGCTCGAGCGGACCGCCCGTCGGTTGTCCGAGCAGGATCGCGTAGAGCGCCTCGCCCTTGCGCGTGAAGCGGAGCGGGGTGCCGTCGCCGGCCGCGCCCTCGGCCGCCTCCCACGGTCGCGTGCCAAAAATCGCCTCGCCGTTGACCCGCAGCCAGGCGCCGAGCCCCTCCAGCCGCGTCCGCTGCCCGGCCGGGATCTCCCCGTCCGCGGTCGGCCCGACGTTGAGCAGGACGTTGCCGTTCTTGCTGACCACGTCGACGACGAAGCGGACCAGCTCGGGGACCGAGAGGAACGAGGCGTCGTCCTCGTTTCGGTTGTAGCCGAAGGAGAAGCCGATGCCGCGCGTGAACTCGAACTTCTCGGCGCTCCGCTCGACGACGGTGGCGTACTCCGGGGTCCGGAAGTCGTACGAGGCGCCAGGCTGGAGGTCCATGCTCATCTTGAAGCGGTCGTTGACCACCCCGTCGGGGACCGCCCGCTCGTAGTCGGCGATCAACCCTTCGGCGTCGAACGCCCGCGGGCTGCCGATGTCGTTCCAGAGGACGGAGGGTCTGTAGCGCTCGATCAGCTCCCGAAAGTGGGCGTCGACGTAGGCGACGTAGGCCGCGTCCTGGGGCACGGCGGCGATCAGGTCCGGCAGATCCTCGATCACGGTGTCGTTGAAGGTGACGTCGAGGCCGCCCGAGTAGTAGAGGCCCATCCGCAGCCCGGTGGCTCGGACCGCCTCGGTCAGCTCGCCGACCAAGTCGCGCCGGGCGTGGAAGGCGCCCTTGGTCGGGTGGGGGACCGCGCTCGGCCACAGGCGGAACCCCTCGTGGTGCTTCGTCGTCAGGACGACGTAGCGGGCGCCGACGTCGCGGAAGAGCGCCGCCCACGCCGCCGGGTCCCAGCCCGCCGCCGCCTCGTCGAACATCGGCACGAAGGCGTCGTAGTCCACCTCGGGGCCGAAGCTGGCGCGGTGGTACTCGGCGGTCGGGCTCCCCGCGATCCGCATCGAGTTGACGTACCACTCGGCGTACGGGTTGCGCCGGAACCAGGCTTGCCACCCCTCCCGCTCGACCACCTCCCCGAGCGGGCCCGTCGTCGGCGCCCAGCCGGGGACGGAGTAGAGCCCCCAGTGGACGAAGATGCCGAGCTTGGCGTCGTCGTACCAGGCGGGGAGGGGCCGGCGGGCTCGGGACGGGGCGGCATCCATCGCGGTCGTTGCCTCCAATGGTCGGGAGGAAGATCGGTCGGGGCGGGGGGTGGTCAGCGGCCGCCCATCCCGGTCAGCGTCACGCCGCGGATAAAGGTCCGCTGGGCGACGAAGAAGACGACCAGGACCGGCACCAGGGTGATGATCGAGACCGCCATCAGCTGGTTGAACTGCGTGAAGTTCTGGCCGCGGAAGAGGTTCAGGCCGAGGGCGAGCGTGTAGAGATCGGTCGAGCGGAGGTAGATCAGGGGGTCGAGCAGGTTGGTCCAGTTGCCGATGAACGAGAAGATCGCGACCGTCGCCAGGGCCGGCCGGGAGAGGGGCAGGATCACGTCGAACAGGATCCGGAGGTGGGAGGCGCCGTCGATGCGGGCGGCGTCGTCGAGGTCGCGCGGAATCGTCATGAAGAACTGGCGCAGCAGAAAGATAAAGAACGGGTAGCCGAACCAGGCCGGCAGGATCAGCGGCCAGAGGGTGTTGACCAGCCCAACCTCGCTGAAGAGGAGGAAGCGGGGCACGATCGTCACCTCGCGCGGGATCATCAGGGTCGCCAAGAGCAAGATGAAGAGCGCGTTCTTGCCCCGCGCCCGGAGCCGAGCGAAGCCGTAGGCGACCAGCGAGCAGGAGACGAGGTTGCCGAGCACGTTGGCGAAGGTGACGATCAGGGAGTTGCGGAGAAAGGTGTTGAACGGGAGCACCGTCCAGCCGTCGATGTAGTTGCGCCACTCGAAGGAGTCAGGCAGCCAGCGGGGCGGGACGGTGAAGACGTCCTCCGACAGCTTGAGCGAGGTTGCGACCATCCAGAGGAACGGCAGCAGGAAGAGGGCCGACCCGGCCAGCAGCAGCGCCCAGACGAGCAGGCGGTGCAGCAGCCCCAAGTGGCGCCCCCCCAGCCGCGGCGCGCGGCGGGCGACCGGGACGACGGGGGCGGGGCGCGGCAGAACCTGGCTCATCCGTCTCCTACCTCCTATCTCCCCTGGTCCGCCTCGTAGTAGACCCAGTAGCGGGCGGCGACAAACTGAAGGGCGGTGATCGCCATGATGACCACGAGCAGCACCCAGGCGATCGCCGAGGCGTAGCCGAGGTCGAAAAAGGTGAAAGCGTTCCGGTAGAGGTAGAGCCCCAAGACCAGCGTCGAATTGGCCGGCCCGCCGTCGGTCATGATCAGGATCAGGACGAAGCCCTGGAGCGAGGTGATGAAGCCGACGACGACGTTATAGAAGATCACCGGCGACATCATCGGGATCGTCACGTCCCGGAACTTGCGCCACGCGCCGGCGCCGTCGAGTGCCGCCGCCTCGTAGAGGTGCTGCGGCACGCTCTGCAGCCCGGCGAGGTAGATCACCATCGCCCCACCGACGCCCCAGAGGCTCATCAGGATCAGCCCCGGCATGGACCAGTCGGGCGACTTCAGCCAGCCCGGCCCATCGATCCCGAGCCGCGCCAGCCCCGCGTTCAGCAGCCCGTAGTCGGGGTGGAGGATGTTGGTCCAGAGGATCGCGACGGCGATGCCGCTGACCACCGCCGGCAGGTAGAAGATCGTCCGGAAGAGGGCGATCCCGCGCACCGACTGGTTCAGCAGCAGCGCCAGCAGAAACGAGGTGACGACCCCGAGGCCGACGCTGCCGACGCCGTAGTAAAAGGTGTTGCGCAGCGCCTTGAAGAAGACCGCGTCGTCGAGCATCCGCTGGTAGTTGCCCCCCCCGACCCAGGTCGGGTCGCCAAGCAACGACCAGTTCGTCAGGCTGACGAGAAAGGAGGCGACGATCGGCCCGGCGTCGAAGAGGAGAAAGCCGACGATCCAGAGCGAGATGAAGGCGTAGAAGGCGAGCTCCTCCCGCCGCGCCTGCCGCCCCAGTTTAACCCGGGCGCCAGCCTCGCTCCGCGGTCGCGGACGGACGCGCGCCGCCACGGACGGAAAAGCCACGGATCGCCTCCTTCAGGGAGAGGGACGAGGGAAGACGGAAGAGGGAAGGACGATGCGAACGTCGTCGGTCTCCTTCCCTCTTGCCCCTTCCCTCTCCGTCGGCGCGGTGCCCGCTCCCGCTACGAGGCGTTCTGCGCCAGGATCGGGTCGATCGCCTGGCAGATCTGCTGCAGGGCCGGCTCGACCTCCAGGCTGCCGGCGATCACCTCGTCCCAGATCGCCTGGGCCGCTTGGGTGACGCGCGGGCCGGTCGGCTTGTCGAGGATCTCGTGCGAGGCGATCGAGGTCAGCGCCTGCTGCGCGAGCGGGGCGCCGGCCGGCGCGAACTCGGAGTCGAGGTAGGCCGGCCAGGCCGAGAGGCGGGCCGGGCTCCCCCGCCCCGTCAGGGCCCACATGTACCGCTGGCCCGCGGTCGAGAGGTAGTCGTTCAGGTAGATCCAGGCCGCGTCGGCGTTCTCCGTTCCGGTCGTGATCATGTAGGCGCTGCCGGCGCTAAAGGTGGCGTGCGCTTGCGGGCCCTTCGGCCAGAGCGCCATCTCCCAGTTGAACTTGGCGTTCTCCCGGATCGGCGGCGTCGCCCAGGTTCCTTCCAGGAACATCCCGATGTTGCCGAACTGGAAGGCCGGCCAGGCGACGTTGCGGACGTCGTCCGGGGTCGGCACCGCCCCCGCCGCCCGCAGCTCGTCCCACCACGTCATCGCCTCGACCGCCGCCGGCTCGGTCAGCCGGCAGGTCGTCTCCTCCGGCTCGTTGACGTAGGCGGCGCCGAACGGGAAGAGGTAGGCCGGCGCCAGCGTCCCGGCGCCCGGGGTCGGCAACGGAGCGAGGCCGAAGGTCTTGGTCGCCCCCTCGCCGCTCGTCAGCTTGAGGGCCGCCTCCTTGACCGTGTCGAGGGTCCAGGTGTCGTCCGGGGGGGCGATCCCGGCCTTGTCGAAGAGGTCGCGGTTGAAATAGAGCATCCCCGGCCCCTCGTCGTAGGGGATGCCGTAGAGCCCCTCCTCGTTCCGGTAGGAGACGAGGGAGGGGGGGACGAAGTCGTCCAGGTTGAAGTCGGGCTGCCCGGCGATGTAGTCGTCGAGCCGCTGAAAGAGGCCCTGGCCGATGAACTGCTGCGCCCAGGCGAACTGGCAGTACATGATGTCGGGCAGGGTGCCGCCGGCGGCCTGCGCCGTGTACTTCTGCAGGTAGTCGGCGAACGGGGTGTTCTCGGCCTTGATCTCGATGTTCGGGTGGCGCTCCGTGAAGAGCGCGTCGAACTGCTGCTGGCGCTTGAAGAAGGTCGCGTCCCAGGCGTGAGAGATGGCGAGCGTCACCTTCTCCGTCGGCTCGGGCACGGCGGCCTGCGGCCACGGCCCCTCGGCCCCCGCCTGCGGGTCGAAGATCGAGTCGCCCTGGCGGGCGGGGGCGGCGGTGACCGCGCCGGAGGCGGCCTCCAGCCCGGCCGTCAGCGCCGCGGCGGCGATGCCGAGCTTCGCGCCGAGCGCGAGGACGTGGCGACGGCTCATCCCGCGCCGCTCGAGCTCCCGCGCCAGTTCCACCACGTCGTCGAACCTGCGTGCCATCGTCAACTCCTTTGCCCCGCGCCGGCCGTCGTCGGCCCAGCGTGCTCGGTCGGCGCGTCGTCGTCGCCACGTCGAGTTGACCGCTTCCCCGCTCGGGCGGCCGTGCCGCCGCCGCGCCTCCTCTCCGTCTCCGCGGCGCCGACCTCGGGGCGGCGCCGCACCGGGTAACGCCGATCGTGCCGCCACGACCCGACGGCCAACCCATGTACCTCGTGTCCTTCGCCTGCGAGCATTCTATTCGCCGGTGAACCGCTGTCAAGCGCCCTCGGTCGCCGCCGGCGCCCGCCGCTGCACCAGCAGCAGGTGGTCGCAGACGAGCACCGTCTCCGCCCGCTGGTTCGTCACCTCCAGCCGCTCGACCACCATCCCCTGCTCCGGCCGCTTGTGGTCGCGCGTCTCGGCGATCGCGACCCGGACCCGGATCGTGTCGCCGAGAAAGACGGGCCGCACGAAGCGGAGCCGGTCGTAGCCGTAGGAGAAGGCGAGCGGGTTGACGGCACCGGCCGTCATCCCGACCGCGACGGCAAAGATCAGCGTGCCGTGGGCGATCCGCTGCCCGAACGGCTGCGTTCGGCACCACTCCGCGTCCATGTGGTGCGGGTAGAAGTCGCCGGTCTGGCCGGCGTGGAGAACGACGTCCGCCTCGGTGATCGTCCGGCCGAGCGTCTGCCGCGTCTCCCCGAGCGCGTAGTCCTCGAAGTGCCGCTCTTCGAACATGGCCTCCCTCCCCCGCCTCCGCGTCGCCGCGCCGGCGACCCGCCCCGCCTCAGGCCGCGTCGCCTCGTCGCAGCCCGGCCGTCGCCGTGATCGTCGCCGCGCAGCGCCGCAGCGCCGGCAGCGCCGCCGCCACGAACGCGTCGTGGTCCCGCCGCAGCGCCGCCACCGTCAGCGCCACCAGCACCCGACCGCCGGGCGTCCCGACCAGAACCGACAGGTCGCTCACCCCCGGCGTCGTCTCCCCGTGCGCCGTCTCGTAGCCCCGCGCCCGGATCGCCGCCAACCGGTCGGCCAGCGCCGCCCGCGCGCCGGCCGGCATCGCGGCGTGCTCCGCGTCCTCCGCCAGCGCCGCCCGCCGCGCCTCGTCGTCGAGAAAGGCGAGCAGGACCCGGCCGGAGGCGGTGTGCACGAGCGGCACCGAGCTACCGACCTCAACCGAGAGGCGGACCCGCGTCGGGCTCTCCTCCTGGTGGAGCAGCGTCAGCCGGTCCCCGTGCGCGACCCCCAGGTGGCACGACTCGCGCAGCTCCTCCGCCAGCTCCCGCATCGGCCGCTCCGCCGCCCGCAGCAGCCCCTGGTAGGGGGAGTGGGCGTGGCCGAGCTCGTAGAGGCGCAGCGTCAGGCCGTAGGCGCTGGAGGTCGGGTCGCGCTGGACGTAGCCGCGCCGCTCCAGCGTCGTCAGCATCCGAAACAGCTCGCTCGCGCTCCGATCGAGCGCCCGCGCCAGTTGCGCCTGGGTCAGCGGCACGCCGCCAGTCGCCAGGCACTCCAGGATGTCCAGCCCCTTCTCCAGGGCCGGCACGTGGTAGTCGGGTGTACCCCGCCCGTTCGCGTCGTCCGCCGCGCGCCCTCTTGACATCTTTCACTCGCGAACCGAAGATTCGCCCACGGACACCATAGCGCCTGCCACCCCCGGTGGGAAGCGTCGCATGGGATTGTAGGACGGGGCCGGGACCGGGCGTCGACGCCTCCCTGGCGGGCGGCGGGGGTGCCGCGTCCCGGGGACGCCGCCCGTCCCGCGGCGGGCAAAAGGATCGCGCCATGACCGGGTCTTCCGGCGTCGCCCTCTCCGGCATCACCTGGGACCACAGCCGCGGCCTCCTGCCGCTCCTCGCCACCGCCCAGCGCTTCGCGGAGCTGCACCCCGGGGTCGAGATCGCCTGGCAGAAGCGCTCCTTGCAAGCGTTCGCCGACGCGCCGATCGCGGAGCTGGCCGAGCGCTTCGATCTCCTGATCGTCGACCACCCCTTCGTCGGCCACGCGGCGGCGCACCCAACGCTCCTCCCGCTCGACGACCTGCTCCCCGCCCCCTTCCTCGCCGATCAGGCCGCCCACGGCGTCGGCGCCTCCCACGCCTCCTACGTCGCCGGCGGCCACCAGTGGGCGCTGGCGGTCGACGCCGCGACGCCGGTCAGCGCCCACCGGCCGGACCTGCTCGACCGCCTCGAGGTCGAACTCCCGCGCACCTGGGACGACCTGGTCGCCCTGGCCCGGCGCGGGCTCGTCGCCCTGCCCGCGATCCCGGTCGACGCCCTGATGCACCTCTACATGCTCTGCCTGGCGCTCGGCGCCGAGCCGGGCGCCGCCGCCGACGGTCTCGTCGACCCCGAGGTCGGCGCGACCGCCCTGGAACTGCTCCGCGAGTTGGTCGCCGCGGCCGGGCCGGAGAACCTGGAGCGAAACCCGATCCGCGTCTACGAGGCGATGGTCGGCGGCGACGAGCTCGTCTACTGCCCCTTCGCCTACGGCTACGCCAACTACGCCCGTCCCACCTACGCCCGCGCCCCGCTCCGCTTCGGCGGCCTCGTCGATTTCGACGGGCGGCGCCTCCGCTCCACCCTCGGCGGCACCGGCCTCGCAATCTCCCGGCGCTGCCGCGGCGACGCGCTCGACATCGCCCTGGAGTACGCGGCCTTCGTCGCCTCCGCCGACTGCCAGCGGGGGATGTACGCCGAGAGCGGGGGACAGCCCGGTCACCGCGCCGCCTGGCTCGATCCCGAGGTGAACCGCGCGACCGGCGATTTCTACCGGCGGACGCTGCCGACCCTCGACGAGGCGTTTCTGCGGCCCCGCTTCGCCGGCTACGTCCCCTTCCAGGACGCGGCCGGGCAGGTCGTCCACGCCTTCCTCCGCGAGGGGAGCGATCCTGCCCCCGCCGTCTCCGCCCTCAACCGCCGCTACCGGGAGGCCCTCGCCGATGCTTGACACGCTCGCGACCGCTCCCCCGGCGAGCGGGGCGACCGACCGGCCGCCCGCCCTCCCCGCCACGGAGCGCCCCTTGGCCGGCCTGACCGTGCTCGACTTCAGCCAGTTCCTGGCCGGTCCCTCCTGCGCGCTGCGCCTCGCCGACCTCGGCGCCCGCGTGATCAAGGTCGAGCGGCCCGAGACGGGCGACCTCTGCCGCCGGCTCTACATCTCGAACCTCGCGCTCGACGGCGACAGCACCCTCTTCCACGCGATCAACCGCAACAAGGAGAGCGTCGCCGCCGACCTGAAGGACCCGGCGCACCTGGCGTGGGTGCGGCGCCTGGTGGCGCGCGCCGACGTCCTGATCCAAAACTTTCGGCCCGGCGTCATCGAGCGCCTCGGGCTCGGCTACGAAGCGGCGCGCGAGCTCAACCCCCGCCTCGTCTACGGCACCGTCACCGGCTATGGCGCGGTCGGCCCCTGGCGCGACAAGCCGGGCCAGGATCTCCTCGCCCAAGCCCTCTCCGGCGTCACCTGGCTCAACGGCGACGCCGACCAGGGGCCGGTCCCGGTCGGGCTCTCGATCGCCGACACCCTCGCCGGGGCGCATCTCGCCCAGGGGATCCTCGCCTGCCTCGTCCGCCGTGGCGTCACCGGCCGCGGCGGCCTGGTCGAGGTCAGCCTCCTCGAGTCGATCCTCGACTTCCAGTTCGAGGCGCTAACGACCTTCCTCAACGACGGCGGCAAGCTCCCCGAGCGGAGCCGCCTCCGCAACGCCAACGCCTACCTCGCCGCCCCGTACGGCATCTACGAAACGGCCGACGGCTTCCTCGCCCTCGCGATGACGCCGATCCCCCGCCTCGGCGAGCTCCTCGGCTGCCCTCCCCTCCTCGCCTACGCCGAGCCGGAGCGCTGGTTCACCGAGCGCGACGCGATCAAGGGCCTCCTCGCCGCCCACCTCCGGGGGCGGCCGACCGCCGACTGGCTCGCGATCCTGGAGCCGGCCGACGTCTGGTGCGCGAATGTCTTCGACTGGCCGACGCTGACCGCCCACGACGGCTTCGCGGTGCTGGCGATGACGCAGGAGGTGGCACGCGCCAACGGCGCCTCGCTGCGGACGACCCGCTGCCCGATCCGGGTCGACGGCGCCATCCTGCCGGCCCGCCGCGGCGCGCCCCGGATCGGCGAGGACACCGAGGCGATCCGGCGGGAGCTCGAATCCTAGGACGGACGCGGCCCGGCCCGCGGTGAAGGAGGGTCGACGATGACCGACACCCTACGCATCGCCATCCGCAAGTTCGATCCGTTCGAGGCGGCGATCCGACGGCAGTTCGACAGCTTCCGCGCCGAGACCGGCTGCGCCCTCCGGCTCGAGACCGAGTCGCTCGACCTCGTCCCCCTCCACCAAACGCTCTTCGCCGACGGCGGGCTGCGGGACGGCGCCTGGGACGTCGCCTTCGTCGTCACCGACTGGCTGGCGGAGGCGGTCGAGGGGGGCGCCCTGCTCGACCTCGCGTCGCGGCTCGTCGCCGACCCGATCCCCGGCGACCCCGACCCCTGGCCGCCGGCACTGACCCGCGCCCAGCGCTTCGGCGAGGCGGTCTACGGCGTCCCCTACCACGACGGCCCGGAGTGCCTCGTCTACCGCCGCGACCTCTTCGCCGACGAGGGGGAACGGGCGGCGTTCGCCGCCCGCCACGGCCGCCCGCTGACGGTGCCGACGACCTGGGACGCCTTCGCCGAGGTCGCCCGCTTCTTCACCCGGCCGGCCGAGGGGCGCTTCGGCGCGCTCTTCGCCGCCTACCCGGACGGCCACAATAGCGTCTACGACTTCTGCCTCCAGCTCTGGAGCCGCGGCGGCGAGCTCGTCGACGCGGCCGGCGCGCCGACCCTCGACACCCCCGCCGCCGTCGCCGCCCTCGACGGCTACCGCGCGCTGGTCACGGACCGCTCCCTCACCCCACCGGGCCAGGAGGCGATCGACTCGGTCGCGAGCGGCGAGCGCTTCGCCGCCGGCTCGATCGCAATGATGGTCAACTGGTTCGGCTTCGCCGCCGCCTGCGAGCAGCCCGGCTCCCCGACCAAGGGGAAGGTCGACGTCGCCCCGCCGCCGGCCGGCGCCGACGGCCGTCCCGCCTCGCTCAACGTCTACTGGCTCCTCGCCGTCGGCGCCGGCAGCCGCCTCCCGGACGCCGCCTACGCCTTCCTCCGCCACGTCTGCTCGCCGGCGATGGACAAGGTGACGATGCTCGCCGGTGGGATCGGCTGCCGCCGCTCGACCTGGGACGACCCGGAGGTCAACGCCGCGATCCCCTTCGCCCACCGTCTGAGCGAGCTGCACGCCCACGCCCGCGAGCTGCCACGCGCGGCGGCGCTGCCGGCGCTCGTCCGCGTCGTCGACCGGGCGGTCCAGCGCGCCCTCGCCGGCGACGAGCCAAGCGCCACGATCCTGAGCGACGCCCAGGCGGAGGCGGCCCCGATCCGCCTGGTCGACCCGGCGGCGAGGGGGGTGGGATGAACCTCGCCGGCTACGCGGTCGACGACCGGATCCCGCCGCCGCAGAAGGCCGACTACGGGATCGGCCTCGTCGGCTGCGGCGGGATCGTCAACGCCGCCCACCTCCTGGCCTACCGGGCGGGCGGGCTGCGCGTCGTCGCCTGCTTCGACCGGGACCGGGAGGCGGCGGCGCGGACGGCGCGGGAGCACGGCATCCCGCGGGTCGCCGTCTCCCTCGACGACCTGCTCGCCGACCCGGCGGTCGCGATCGTCGACCTCGCGATCACCCCCGCCGACCAGCCGGCCGTCGCCGCCCAGGCGATCGCCGCCGGCAAGCACCTCCTCTGCCAGAAGCCGCTCGCGCTCGACTACGCCGCCGCCGCCCGCCTCGTGGCGCAAGCGCGGGCGGCCGGGGTGAAGCTGGCGGTCAACCAGCAGATGCGCTGGGATGCCGGCATCGCCGTCGCCCGCCAACTCGTCGCCCAGGGGGCGCTCGGGGCGCTGGCCGACGTTCGGATCGAGGTCAGCGTGCGGACGCCGTGGCACCTCTGGCCCTGGATCGCCCGATCCCCCCGGATCGAGGTCCTCTACCACTCGATCCACTACCTCGACGCCCTCCGCTTCCTCCTCGGTGAGCCGGAGCGGGTCACCGCCGTCCACGGCCGCGCCCCCGACCAGCCGGAGACCGGGGAGACCAAGACCGTCACCGTACTCGAGTACGCCGGCGCGCTCCAGGCGATCGTCGACGTCAACCACCACGACTGGAGCGACGACGCCCACGCCCGCTTCCGCCTCCTCGGCGACGCCGGGATCGTCCGCGGCACGATCGGGCTGCTCGACGACTACCCGCACGGCCGCGTCGACACCCTCGAATATCAACCGAACGCCGAGCCGCGGCGCTGGCACCAGGCGGCCCTGACCACCCGCTGGATCCCGGACGCCTTTCTCGGTCCGATGGCCTCGCTGATGGCGGCGATCGAGACCGACGGCGAGCCGGCGACCGGCGGCGCCGACAACCTCGGCACCCTCCGCCTCGTCCACGCCGCCTACCGCTCGGCAGCCGAGCGCCAGAGCGTCGACCCGGCCGAGATCGCGGCCGACGCCCCCGCAACACGCTGACGGAGCCGACCGATGCCCCGCTCCCGCCTCGATCCCCTCGAACGCGCCGGCCGCCACCCGATCGAGCGGGACGGCCCCGCTGTCCGCTTCTTCGAGGGGGCGCTCCTCGGCAACGGCGGCCTCGGCGCCGTCGTCATGCTCCGCCCCGACGCCCTCGTCGTCGCCCTCGGCCACAACGCCGTCTGGGACATCCGGGTCCAGGAGCTGGCGATGGCGGAGATCGGCACCTTCGCCGAGGTCTTCGCCCGCGTCGCCGCGCTCCCCGCCGACCTGCCGACGCTCGAGGACGACCCCTGGTACGCCGACTACTGCCGGCGGATGGCGGCGCCCTACCGCGCCCCCTACCCCCGCCCCTTCCCCTGCGGCGCGCTGATCCTCGGCTTCGACCGGCGGCGGACCGAGGCGCTCGGCTACCGCCTCGACCTTGCCACCGGCCGCTGCGACATTCGACTCCGCCACGACGGCGCCCCCCTCACCGTCGAGCTCTTCGTCGAGGTTGGCGCCGACCGCCTCTGGCTCCGCGCGCTCGACGCCGCCGGACAGCGGACCGCCGCCCCGTTCGACCGGGTCCGGCTCCTGCCCGACCCGAAGCGCCCGGCCGACCTCCCCGCCCCGACCCTCCCCGCCCCGCCATCCGACGGCCTGGCCTTCCGCCAGACGCTGCCGAAGGCGGAGCCGCGGGACGGCGCCCCCAGTCCGCCCGACCCGGCCGACCGCGCCTTCCGCGTCGACGTCCGCCTCGCGGCCGACCTCCGACCGGGCGAGCGGCCCGGCTGGACCGGCCGCCCCGCCCCGACCGGCGAGCTGGAGCGCGCGGTCGCGCCGACCGGCCCGTTCGTCGCCTGCCTCGGCCTCGCCCACGGCCCCGACGCCGAACTCCCCGACGCCGCCGGTGTGCTGCCACGGCCTTCCTCCGACGCCTACGGGGCGGCCGAGGACCGGAGCCGTCGCGCCTGGGCGGAATACTGGGCGCGCTCCGGCGTCGCCCTCGCCGACGACGAGCTGGAGCGGGTCTGGTACCGCAACCTCTACTTCCTCAACTGCGCCGTCGCCCCCGGCGTCACCTGCCCCGGCCTCTGGGCCAGCTGGAGCCTGGGCGAGATCGGCACCGCCTGGCACGGCGACTACCACATGAACTACAACACCCAGCAGCCCTTCTGGGTCACCTTCGCCACCAACCACGTCGACAAGCACCTACCTTATGTCGATCTGGTCGACCACCTCCTGCCGCTCGCCGAGCGCTGGGCGAAGGAGTACTACGGCCTCGGCGGCGCCTGCTTCCCCCACTCCGCCTACCCGACCCAGATGACCGTCCCCCCCTACCCGGTCCCGACCTGGGGCTGGGAAATCTGCGAGACCCCCTGGACGGTCCAGAGCCTCTGGTGGCACTACGCCTACACGCGCGACGAGGCGTTCCTCCGCGACCGCGCCCTCGGACCCCTCCGCGCCGCCGTCCGCTTCCTCGCCGACTACCTGCAACGCCCGGAGGCGAGCGGCCCCCAATGGGGCGACGACCGCGTCCACCTCTTCCCGTCGATCGTCCCCGAGCTCTACGGCCTGACGCCGGGGCTGCGCCTCAACCACGACTGCCTGATCGACCTGACGCTGACCCGCTTCGTCTTCGCCGCCTACCTCCGAACCTGCGCGATCCTCGGGATCGAGGCCACGGAGGGGGAGCTGCCGGCGACGGTGCGCGGGCTGGCGGAGCGCCTGCCCCCGTACGCCACCGCCGCGTCGCGCCACGGCCCGGTCTTCGTCGCCGTGCCGGGCGAGGACCCCGACGTCGTCCACAACGTGCCCGTCCCGCTGATGACCGTCTTCCCCGGCGAGGAGCACGGGCTCGGCAGCGACCCGGAGACGTACGCCCTCGCCGCCAACACCCTCCGCAACGTCCAGGTCGAGGGGGGGAACGACCTCGTCTTCCTCAACCTCCAGGCGGCACGCCTCGGCCTGCTCGACCTGGATCGCTTCAAGCGCCAGATCGCCTACTGCCTCCTCCCGAACGGCACCTGCACCGACATGGTGCTCCAGGTCCACGGCCGCTACCGGGACGAGCTGCCGTTCGACTTCATGGCGCCGATGGGGATTTGGCTCGAGAACTTCGCGCTCCCCCTCGTCGTCGCCGAGTGCCTCCTCCAGAGCCACGACGGCACCCTCCGCCTCTTCCCCAACTGGCCGCGTGACCAAGCGGCCGAGTTCCGCACCCTGCGCGCCGTCGGTGCCTTCCTCGTCAGCGCCGCCCAGGCGGACGGGGCGGTCGCATGGGTCGAGGTCGAGAGCGAGGCCGGCGGCCCGCTCCGCCTGCGCAACCCCTGGCCCGGCCCCGTCCGCTGCCTGCGCGGCGGCGCCGAGGAGGAGCTGGACGGCGAGGAGTTCGACGTGCCGACGGCGCCGGGGGAGACGCTCGTCTTCGTCCCCTTCGCCAGCGGTTAGGGCCTACCGATCGTCATTTCGGGCTTGCCGAGGAATGACGGTTCGCGAACAGGAGCTGGCGCCCACGCCGGGCGCCGAAAGGAGCGGTTCCCCGTGAGCACGAGCGCCGAGCGCCCCCCCTGGATCGACGACCGCCTCCGCCACCTGCCGCGCCGGCCGTGGCGCAAGATCCATCTCGACTTCCACAACAGCCAGCACATCCCGGAGATCGGCGCCGGCTTCGACGCCGAGGAGTTCGGCGACCGCCTCCAAGCCGCCCACGTCGACTCGATCGTCCTCTTCGCCAAGGACATGCACGGCTACTTCTACTACCCGAGCGCGTTCGGCCCGGTCCACCGCGGCCTCGGGTTCGACCTGCTCGGTGCCCAGGTCGCCGCCTGCCGCGAGCGCGGCATCGCCGTCTACGCCTACTACTGCACCACCTGGGACAACCACCTGGCCGAGCGCCACCCGGAGTGGCTGGTCTGGAAGCGCGACCGCACCACCTACCTCCCGACGTTCGACGAGACGCCGGGCTGGACGGCGCTCTGCCTCTCGAACGACGACTTTGTCGACCTGGTCCTCGACCACTCGCGCGAGATCCTGGAGCGCTACGAGCTGGACGGCATCTGGTACGACATGCCTTTGCCGATCGGCGGCGAGTGCTTCTGCCGGAACTGCCTCGCCGCGCTCCGCGGCGCCGGCCAAGACCCGTTCTCGGTCCCGGTCCAGCGCCGCCACAAGCAGGAGCTCCTCCTTGGGTTCCTCCGGCGCGCCCACGCCCTCGCCCAGGAGATCCGCCCCGGCTGCCAGGTCGACCACAACAACCAGACCCGGCTCGGCTTGGGCGAGCGTGCCCCCTTCATGGACAACATCGACATCGAGGCGCTGCCGACCGCCTTCTGGGGCTACTTCTACTTCCCGACGACCGTCCGCTACGCCCGCACCTTCGGCCGCAGCGTCTACGGCATGAGCGGCCGCTTCCACCGCTCCTGGGCCGACTTCGGCGGCCTCAAGCACCCGAACCAGCTCCGCACCGAGCTGGCCGGCATCGTCGCCCAGGGCGCCCGCTGCGACCTCGGCGACCAGCCCCCGCCCTCCGGCCGCCTCGACCCGGCGGTCTACGACACGATCGGCGCCTGCTACGCCGAGATCGCGCGCCTCGAACCCTTCCTGGAGGGCGCCGTCCCCGTCACCGAAGCGGCGATCGTCGTTGGCGGCGACCCACTCGACAACCTCGCCGACGCGCGGGCGACGACCGACCCGGTGCCCGCCATTGGCGACGCCACGGGGCGGCGCTGGGCCGACAGCGTCTACGGCCTGACCAAGCTCCTGATGGAGGCGCACGTCCAGTTCGACATCGTCGAGCCGGACGCCGACCTGACCCGCTACCGGCTTCTGGTATTGGCCGAGAACCTGCCCGTCGACGCGGCGCTCGCCGATCGCCTCCGCTCCTTCGCGCGCGACGGAGGCGCGATCCTCGCCGGCGCCGACGCCCTCCGGCTCCAGGGCGGCGACGCGATCTGGGCCGACGAGCTGGGGCTCGCCTACCGCGGCGAGTCCCCCTTCGCCCCCGCCTACCTGAAGTTCGCCCCGGACGCCGCGGGCCCACTCCTCTTCGCCGACCTGCCCGACTACGAGTACGCCCTCTACGAGGGCGCCGCCCGCTGGTCGGCCTCCGACCCGACCGTCGTCCTCGCCCACCTCGGCGAACCCCTCTTCCAGCGCGGGCCGGCCCACTACACCAGCCACGCCCAATCGCCGTTCGACCACCTGACCGACCACGCCGCGATCGCGCTGCGCGGCCGCACGGCGGCGACCGCCTTCCCGATCGGCTCCAGCTACTTCCGCAACGGCTACTGGATCTACCGGGACGTCTTCCGTCGCCTCCTCCGTGCCGTCCTCCCCCACCCCCTCGTCGAGACCGACGCCCCGCCGAGCACCGAGGTGACGCTGACGCACCAGGCTGCGACCGCCGACCGGCCGGAGCGGTGGCTGGTCCACGCCGTCAACTTCTCGCCGAGCCGCCGCGCCCCCGACCACTGCGAGTACCTCGAGGACCCGATCCCGCTCCGCGACGTCCGCGTCGCCCTCCGCGTCGAC
This sequence comes from uncultured Thermomicrobiales bacterium, assembly GCA_902806405.1. GTDB lineage: Bacteria > Chloroflexota > Chloroflexia > Thermomicrobiales > UBA6265 > CADCWL01. The sequence goes on from CADCWL010000023.1 coordinate 19,648, forward strand.
GGCCCGATCGGCCGCGCCTCCCTCGCGGCGGACGGCACCGCGCTCCCCCTCCGCGCCGTCGACGGCGGGTGGGAGGTCACCGTCCCCCGGATCGAGTTCGGCGCCATCGTCGCCTTCGAGCGCTGACGTCCGGCCAACCGCCGACTCGGTCACGCCGCCGGTGACTCCGTCTTGACATTCTTCCCCCTGTCCGAGGAGATTGTCGACGATCCACAATGATCGCCTCGACGCCGGATGGGCTGGGCCCGCGTCCCCCGGTCGGTCGGGGGCCGAGGGGCGGCGCCGAGAGCGCGTCGACCCCGCGTCGGAACGAGGTGGTCTCACCGGTGACTGAGCTCGCGCCACCGCTGACGTTGCCGGAGAACCGGGCGCTGGCGGTCGACATCGCCGGCCGGCTCCGCGCCGCCATCCTCGCCGGCCACTTCGGCCCCGGCGAGCCGCTGCGGGAGGAGCCGATCGCCCGCTCGATGGGGGTGAGCCGCGGCCCCGTCCGCCAGGCGTTCCTCCGGCTGGCGCAGGAGGGACTGGTCGTCAACCGCCGCAACCGGGGAGCCGTCGTCGCGCGGCTCGCGGCCCAGGATCTGGAGGAGGTCTACACCCTCCGCGTCGCGATCGAGCGGCTGGCGGTGCAGCGCGCCGTCCGCCTCGTCACCGACGCCCACCTCGGCGACCTCCAAGCCGCCGTCGAGACGATGGCCGCCGCCGCCGCCCGCGGCATCACCGAGCAGGAGGCCGCCGAGCTCGACATGGGTTTCCACGACATCCTCTACGCGGCGAGCAACCACCGCCGTCTCGGCGAGGCCTGGGCCAACCTCCGCCCCCAGATCCACATCCTGCTGCTCAACCGCAACGTCGCCGACGCCGATTTCCGCGACTACCTGGTCAAGGGGCACCAGTGGATCGTCGACGCCCTCCGCGACCGCGACGAGGCGCGCGCCGTCGCCACGATCGAGGATCACCTGCGCGGCTCCTACGATCGCGTCCTCGCCCGGTACGCGCTCCAAACGGGGCAGGCGGGAGCGGCCGGTGACGCCTGACCTGTTCGGCCTCGGCGGGCGGGTTGCCGTCGTCACCGGCGCCGGGATCGGCCGGGCGATCGCGCTCGGGCTGGCCCGCCACGGCGCTGCCATGCTGGCCTGGATCGTGCCGCCTGGCGAGGCGGCCCCCGTCGCGGCCGGACACGACGCCGCGGCCGACGGGGATGCCGCCGCGACCGGGCGTGGGACGGTGGCGGCGACGGGTCGGACCGACCCGTCGCCGCCCGGTGCCGGTCCGCCGGTGCCGTTGGGCGACGCGCCGCCTCGGATCAGTCCCCGCGCCAGACGGGCGGCCGCGTCACTCGGGGTCGATTGGACGCTCCTCGTCGGCAGCGGGGGCACCGGTCGCATCGTGGAGCGGGACGTCCGCGCCGCCGCCGGACCGCCCGCGATGGCCCCCCCACCACCGGCGCCGCGGGCCTCCCCCGTCGTGCGCCGGCTGGCCGAGGTGCGGGGCGTCGACCTCGGGCAGGTCGCGCCGGGCGGTCCCGCCGGCCGGGTCACCCTGGCGACGTCCGGGCCGCGGCGGCGCCGGAGCCACAACCCGAAAGGGCGAGCGAGCCGACGGAGTGGAGCCCGATCCGTCGCCTGACCGCCCAACGGCTCGCCGAGAGCGCTCGCACCGTCGCCCCGGTGACGCTGACCACCGAGGCCGTCGCCGACGAGCTCGCGGTCATCCGCGGCCACCTCAAGGCCGAGCTGGCGGGAAGCGGGGAGCCGACCCCTCCTTCGGTGATCTGCTGGTCAAACTCGTCGCGTTGGCGCTCGTCGAGCATCGGGACTTGAACGCCTCGCTCGTCGGTGACCGGATCGTGTACCACGACGCCGTCCACGTCGCGGTCGCCGTCGACACCGAGCGGGGGTTGCTGGCCCCCGTCGTCCGCGACGCGCACCGCAAGTCCCTCCACCAGATCGCGGCCGAGTCCGCCGGCTTGATCGCGCGGGCGCGGGCCGGAACCGCGTCGCCGAACGACCTGGGCGGCGGCACGTTCACCGTCTCCAACCTCGGGATGTACGACATCGACGCCTTCACGCCGATCGTCAACCTGCCGGAGTGCGCGGTCCTCGGGCTCGGCAGGGTCGTGCCACGGCCGGTCGTAGTCGACGAAGAGACGGACACGATCGCGGTCCGCCGGATGCTGTCGCTCAGTCTCAGCTTCGACCACCGCGTCGTCGACGGCGCGCCGGCCGCCCGTTTCCTGCAGCGGCTGAAGGGGATGGTCGAGCGGCCGTACGTCTGGCTCACCCGGTAGGGGTCCAACCGGGAAGGGCACCGGAGGCGACCATCGCCCCGATCGCGCCTCCCTCCTCCGTCGGGCCGTGGTCGCTGTCCGTCGGCTAGAATCGGCCCGTCACTCGGCCGCGCTGCGCCGAGATCGTGCGGCGCAGAGATGGAGCTACCCGCGTGCCCGACTTCCCCCTCGTCGACTCCCACGTCCACCTCTGGAATCCGGCGCGGGAGCGGATCCCCTGGCTCGACGACCTCCCCGCTCTGAACCGCCCCTTCGGCCCGGCCGAGTTCCGGGAGCAGACCGACGGCGTCGCGATCGAGGCGTTCGTCTACGTCGAGATCGACATCGCCCCCGCCTACGCCCTGGCCGAGGCGTGGGAGGCGACCGCCTACGCCGCCGCCGACCCCCGCCTCCAGGGGATCGTCGCCTCGGCGCCGCTCGAGGACGGCGAGCGGGTCCGCCCCTTCCTCGAGGCGCTGGCCGAGGTCGCCGGGCCGCGCCTGAAGGGGGTGCGGCGCCTCCTCCAGGGCGAGCCCGACCCCGCCTTCGGCCTGCGGCCGGACTTCGTCCGCGGGGTCGCGCTGCTCGCCGAGTTCGGCCTCTCGTTCGACCTCGGCGTCGTCCACCGCCAACTGCCGACGACCGTCGAGCTGGCCCGCCGCCTCCCCGAGGTGAGTTTCGTCCTCGACCACCTCGGCAAGCCGGACGTCAAGGGCGGCCTGCTCGACCCCTGGCGCGAGCACGTCGCCGCGCTCGCCGCCCTCCCGAACGTCGCCTGCAAGGTCAGCGGCCTGGTGACCGAGGCCGACCACGCCACCTGGACCGCCGCCGACCTCGCCCCCTACGTCGCCCACGTCCTGGCGGCGTTCGGCGAGGATCGCGTCCTCTTCGGCTCCGACTGGCCGGTCGCCACCCAGGCCGCCGCCTACCCCCGCTGGGTTCGGACGCTCGACGCCCTCACCGCCGACCTCTCCGACGCCGCCCGCCGCAAGCTCTGGGCGGAGAACGCCCGCCGCCTCTACCGGCTCGGCCCGAGCGCCGCCTGACCGGCCTTGCCCGAACGAGGCGCCCCGGGGGCTCGGGCGGCCGCCAGGGCGGCCGTGTCGTCGATCAACCCGACCAGCGTCGCCCGCTGCGCCTCGTACGACCGCTCGCCGCCGGGGGCCAACGCCGCCCGGACGCGCTCTTCGAACGCGGGGGGCTTGAGCGGGCACCGCGCGGCGAAGCGGAGCGCGTCCCCGTCCCCCGGGAAATAGACCCCGTTCAGGGCGAAGACGACCTGGAGCAGGTCGTGGACGAGCCGGGCGGCGATCCCCGCCAGGAAGACGACGTCCCCGCGCCCGACCTTGTTGCGGTAGTGGTAGTCGTCCCGCCAGTAGGCGAGCGACGCCAGGTGGCGGTCGAGCACGGCCCGCCCGAGCACCTCGGGGTAGACCCGCAGGCGGTCGTGCCACCCCGCGATGACGCCAGACGGGTCCTCGACAACCCGCTGGTTGGCGAGGTCCGGCAGGAGGTGGTAGCCCCAGACCGTCCAGACCAGCGGCGTAGGGGTGCCGCCCCCGGCGAGCCACCGGTCCAGCTCCCGCTCCACGTCGTCGATGCGGCGCACCCAGCAGCCGTCGATCTCCAGGCCCCGCGCCCGCGACACCGCCACCACCCCGGCAAAGGCGGCGGCGGCGGCCCGCCGCTCCGGCGTGTCCCGGCTCTCCTCGTCGCAGAAAAGCCGAAAGTCGACGTCGGAATGGCGGTCTGCGATCCCCTTCCCGCGCGAGCCGCCGATCGAGATCGCGCACCGCCCGGCGGCGAGCCCCCGAAGTGGGGGAACGGCCTCGGCGATGACCCGGGCGACGGCCTCGTCGTCGGTCACGGTCGGCTCCTTCCTGAGGCCCCACCGGCGCCAGCCCGCCGCGCCGGGCACGAGCGACCCGCCAGGCATTCTACGTCCACCCGCCGCGGCCTGCCCCCCTCCCCCGCGCCCGGTCGACGGCCACCCCCTCGGCCGAGGTACGATTGCGGCGGTCCTTCGGACCCGGGCGACGAAGCGAGGAGGAGACCTCGATGCCGGCGAAGCTTTCCCGCCGCGACACGCTCAAGCTGATCGGGGCCGGTGCCGCGGGCGCGGCGGTGGCCGGCGCCCAGCGGGGGCGCGGCGCCAGGGCCGCCTCCGCGATGGACCCGGCGGCGCCATCGTCGCGCCGGGCGGGGGCATGCCGGTACACCGCAGGGCGACGGTGGGCTTCGACCGGGAGCCGCTGGTCTGCGGGGCAGAGCGGACGGCGATGGCAGCGGACGCGCAGCGCTGGGGCGCGACGCCGTGTTGGTGCGGCGGGCGGGCGCGTCATCGCCGCGGGCCGACCGCCCGTCCAGGCCCCATTGATCGCGACCGACCGCGGAGGCGGCACGTCATTGATCCGGCCTTCGCCCACGCCGCGGGCTTCCCGCTCGATGGACAACCCATTGGGAAACTGATTGAACGTCTGCATTCGCTTAACATCTTGTCCGCCAAGGAGCCCGGCAACGACCGTTGCCGGGCTCCTCATCATGGAATGGGCCTCTGCGTCGGGGCGGGACGGTCCCGCTGCCCCACCCCCGTGCGCACGGGGAGACCGGGCAGGGGGCCGGGCAGCCCGCTGCCGGGCCGCCGCCCCCGAAGCCGGAGACGTCAAGGCGCACCCGGCCGGTCGGGCCGTCGCCGTCGCACGAAGGGTCACCCTCGCCGCAGATAGTATCTTTGGCGGAGCAGACCGGCACGCCGCCCACCGTCCCCGCACGGGAGCGGCTGCCGAAGCCGGCGCTGCGGCTGCCGCATGAACCCGGAGCGGCTTGAAGTCGGGCCGTCCGAGGCTGAATCCCCGGGCTGAAACCACGAAGCCGGCTGACGCCGGATGACGGAGACGGCATCGCCGACCCGTCCGCACCCGGTCAGGGGCTTCAAGCTGCGAGCCCGAAGCTCCAGCCCTGGGTCGTCTCATTGGAAAGCTGGCTCCAAGGGGCAAGGAACGGCATCGGTAGCGAGGAATCCCGGGGGAGTGCGGTGGCGAACCAGCGGAAGATCGCCGGCGTCCGCACCGTCGCGGTGGGGGCCGGCTGGCGCAACTACGTCTTCGTCCAGGTCGATACGAGCGACGGACTGACCGGGCTCGGCGAGGCCTCGCTCGGCGGCCAGACCCACGCCGTCCTCGGCGCCGTCCGGGACCTTGAGCCGTTGCTCCTCGGGGCCGACCCGTCGCGCATCGAGCACCTCTGGCAGCAGGCCTACCGCCACGCCTTCTGGCACGGCGGGCCGACCTTCCTTAGCGCGCTGGCCGGGGTCGAGGTCGCCCTCTGGGACATCCGGGGGCAGGCCCTCGGCGTCCCCATCCACAAGCTGCTCGGCGGCCCGGTGCGCGACCGCATCCGCGCCTACGCCAACGGCCCCCGTGGCGACACCCCGGAGGAGGTGGCCGGCTCCGCCGTCGACCTCGTCGGCCGCGGCTTCACCGCCTTGAAAATGGCCCCGTGGGAGGCCATGCCGATCCTCGCCAGCCGGGGGCGCATCGACGCCGGGATCGAGAAGGTGCGGGCGGTGCGGGAAGCGGTCGGGCCGGCGGTCGACCTCATGGTCGACGCCCACGGCCGGCTCTCGCCGCCGGTCGCCACGCGCGCCGCCAAAGCGTTGGCGCCGCTGGGGATCACGTTCCTCGAAGAGCCGACGCTGCCCGGTCACGCGCCGGCACTGGTCCGGGTCGCCCGCGAATCCCCGGTGCCGATCGCCGTGGGCGAGCGGCACTACACCCGCTGGGCCTTCGACGAGCTGCTGGCCTCGCGGACCATCGCCGTGCTCCAGCCGGACATCATCCAGAGCGGCGGCATCGCCGAGGCGCGCCGGGTCGCGGCGATGGCGGAAGCGCACTTCGTCGCCGTCGCGCCGCACAACCCGTGGAGCTGGGTGAACACCGTGGCCTCGCTGCACCTCGACGCGGCGCTCCCGAACTTCCTTATGCAGGAGGTCGTCACCGACCCGGAGCCGTGGAACGAGGCGGTCATCGCCGACCCGCCGCGGCTGGACGCCGAGGGCTTCTTCCCGGCGCCAACGGCGCCTGGGCTAGGCATTGCCCTTGACCCGCAGGCGGCCAAACGCTTCCCGCCGGTGACGGGAAGGCCGCCGGCGTTGTGGCACGACGACGGGTCGGTCGCCGACTGGTAGAGGAGCAGCCAAGATGGGCGAAACCACGAACGCGACGCGCCAGGAAACCGCCGGCGGCCGCTCGGACTTGAACCTCACCGTCACCGACGTCGTCCCGCACGTCCTCTTCGCCGGCCGCACCAATCTGGTCTTCGTCGAGGTGCGCACCGACGCCGGCATCACCGGCCTCGGCGAGGCCAGCCTCGAAGGGAAAACTGAGGCGGTGGTCGGCGCCGTCAATGACGTGGCGGAGTATCTCGTCGGCCAGGATCCGACCCGGATCGAGCACCACTGGCAGACCATCTACCGCCACTCGTTCTGGCGGGGCGGCGTCGTCATCGGCAGCGCCATCTCCGGCATCGAGCAGGCCCTGTGGGACATCCTCGGCAAGGCCCTTGGCGTCCCCGTGCACGAACTGCTCGGCGGCCGCGTGCGCGACCGCGTCCGCCTCTACGCCAACGGACCGCGCGGGACCACCGCGGAGGAGGTCGCGGAGTCCTGCCTTCGCTTGGTCGAGGCTGGCTGGGGCGCGCTCAAGCTCGTCCCCTTCGGGGCGGTGCCGGGTGTGGCCGGGCAGCGCGAGCTCGCCGAGGCCCGCCGCCAGATGCGGCTGATCCGCGACGCCATCGGGCCGAACGTGGACGTGCTGATCGACTGCCACGGGCGCCTCTCGCCGACCGCGGCGGTGCAGATCGCCGAGGCGCTGGACGAGTTCGACATCTTCTTCTTCGAAGAGCCGGTGCTGCCGGAGGATCCGCGGGCGCTGGCCGAGGTTGCCGCCCGCATCCCCATCCCCGTGGCGACCGGCGAACGGCTGTTCACCAAGTGGGGGTTCCGCGACGTGCTGGCGCTGGGCGCGGCCGACGTGCTGCAACCCGACCTCGCCCACTGCGGCGGCATCTGGGAGGGGCGCAAGATCGCGGCGATGGCCGAAACCTCCTTCGTCGGGATCGCGCCGCACAACCCCTACTCGTGGCTGCTGACGATGGCGAGCGTCCAGCTCGACTTCGCCACCCCGAACTTCCTCATCCAAGAGTTCCTGGTGGACCACCCGCCCGAGGTCGAGGCGTTGTTCGCGCATCCTTTCGCTTGGCTGCCCGGGGGTTGGGTGGAGCCGCCGACCGCGCCCGGCCTCGGTGTGGAGCTGGACTGGGATGCCGTGCGTGCCCACGAGCAGCGACCCTACACCCGCACCTTCCAGCCCTCGCTCTGGCACGTAGACGGCTCAGTGGCGGATTGGTAGCATCCCGGTTTGCGGCAGAAGTGTGCGGCGAGAATGGCATCCCGGCAATCGCCGCGACCAGACGCCGAGGCCACGGGACCGACGCGCCGCGCGGCAGGAGGTGGAGGAGCGATGCCCCTGACCGGAGACTACAAGCCGAGCCCGTCCGACTGGGCGCGCGAACAGGCGGAACTCTCCGAGAGATCCGGGGGCACGGAGGACAACACCCTGCGGGGCATGCCCATCGTCGTGATGACGTCCGTCGGGGCGCACAGCGGAAAGCTGCGGAAGACGCCGCTGATGCGCGTCGAGCACGGCGGGGAGTGCGCGGTGGTCGCCTCGCTCGGGGGCGCGCCGCAGCACCCGGTGTGGTACCGCAACTTGAAGCGGCACCCGCACGTCGAGCTGCAGGACGGGCCGATCCGGCGCGACTACCTCGCCCGGGAGGTCAGCGGCGAGGAGAAGGCCGCCTGGTGGGCGCATGCGGCCGCGGCCTACCCCGACTACGCCGACTACCAGGAGAAGACGACGCGGGAGATCCCGGTCTTCGTCCTCACCCCCATGGCCGAAGCAGAGCAGACCTAGGCGGACGGGGGACGCTCGTCCTCATGCCGTTTCCACAGCGATCGCGCGAGGCTTTGTGGCGGTGGCGCTCTGCTTCCGCCGGGTTGATCTGCTTCGCTCGAATGTTCGCGCGCCACGCCGCCGAAGCACGAACCCAAGGCCCTCTCGAGCGTCAGCCGGGAACGTCGAAGGGCCGTGGCCGACCGAATCGCTACGATCGGTGGTCCCGAACGACGGACGGATCGAGCCACCCGCTCCATCGGTGCGGGCTGCGCGAGCAGTGGGTGCGAGCGCGTTGCAAAACCCGCCGCCGACGGGCGTCGCTGATGCCGTGGGCGGGCACCCCGGCCGCGTCACCGGTCCCACCGCGACGCGTCCTGGGAAGTCGACGACGGCGACCTCGACCTGCCTCCCCTGAAGGCAGCCCTCCGCGCCTGCGAGAACGGGGACCTTTAGGTGTGGCCGCGATTGTCCACGGGGTGCATCACACCCGACCCCGCCCTTTCGCAAGGGTGGGGTCGCACCCGAGAGGGACATCTCGGACGAGTATGCCCTGTTGACAACCGCCAATCCACCACGAGGTGGTACTTGGAGCCGGGCTTGCCGCGGTCCGTCGGGCTGGGGCCGAACTGCTCGCCCCCCTTTTGGCCCGCACGCTCAGCGAGTCCGCGCTCGCCCGCGACCAATCGATGGTGGCTTCGTCGCCCAACCAGTTCAGGGGCCGCTCATGGAGGCGCTCCCAGTCGCCGACCTCCTGCCAATCCCGGAGCCGGCGCCAGCAGGTCGTGCCGCTCCCGCAGCCCAGCTCCTTCGGCAACAGCCGCCAGGGACACCCGGTGCGGAGCACGAAGACGATGCCGGTCAACGCGGCGCGGTCGGGGACGCGGGGCCGCCCCCCTTGGGCTTCGGCGGCGCCTGCGGCAGCAGCGGTTCAATGGCTGTCCAGAGGTTGTCGGGGACAAGCGGGTCGCTCATGCCCGAGGCGGAGCAACTCTCCTGCCGGGGTTTTGCGACACGCTCTAAGGCCAATGATCTACCGATCGCTCCGACGACGGCGTCGAAGGAGCGAGCCTAGACCCGGCGGAGCGGCTGCCTGCGGTTCACGATGGCGAGTTCGACCACGTTGCAGTCCAACGAGGAAGTCGGCAGGAGGCTCGCGGCAGACGGCCCCTTCAAGGAGGCGGCGGGTCCGCGCTGGCAAATGCTCGGGAGGTGCGGGGTGAACGACCACTTTGCCCCCGTGTCCGCCGCTGCTCCGGCGTTTCTGGAGGGGCCAGCGGCAGGACGGTGGTGAAGGTGCTCCCCCCGCCCTCTTCGCTCTCGACCGCCACGCGGCCGCCGTGCTGCTCGACGATCTGGCGCACGCCGGCGAGCCCGATCCCCGCCCCCCGGGTCCGGTTCCCGACGTTGGACCCCCGCCGGTAGCGTTCGAAGACGTGGGGGAGATCCTCCGGCGGGATCCCGACGCCCTCGTCGCGCACGGTCACCACCGCCCGCTCCGCGCCGTCGCCCTGCTCCCGTCGCACCGCGACCGCGACGTCGCCGCCGCTGCTGTACTTAATGGCGTTGCCGAGGAGGTTGTCGAGCACCCGGCGCAGCCGCAGCGGGTCCCATCGACCGACGACCGGCACCCCCGCCGCCTCCACCCGCACCCGGTGGCGCGTGCTCGCCCCTCGGGCCACGGCCGCGGCGTCCTCTGCCAGGGCGACGAGGTCCACCCGCTCGATGCGCAGCTCCAGCGGGTTCCCGGAGCGCAGCCGCGCCGCGTCCTGTAGCTCCTCGAGCTGGGCCTCCAGCCGCCGCGATGCGTCGTCGATCGTCGCCATCGCCCGGGCAAGGGCGTCCGGCGAGACCGCGCCCTTGCGCGCCCGCCTGCCCAGCAGCTGGGCCTGCGCCCGGACCACCGCCAGCGGATTCTTCAGGTCGTGGGAGACCGCCTCCAAGAACTCCTGCTGCTGCTGCTGCGCGAGCCGCCGCCCGCTGACGTCGCGGACGGCCGAGAGGTTGACCGGGCCGTCCGGGAGGTGGACGACCGTCGCCCGGGCCTCGACCGGGACGGTGGAGCCGTCATGACGCCGCAGATCCAGCTCCCCGTGCCACCGCCCCTCGGCGCGGAAGCGGTCGAACTCGGCCTCGGTCCAGTCCCGACCGGTCGCCACCAGGTCCTCCACGCGGAGGGCGAGCAGCTCCTCGCGGGAGTAGCCGAGCAGGTGGAGTGCTGCTGCGTTGGCGTCGACGTAGCGCCGCGCCGCGTCGACGACCAGGATCGCGTCCGCCACCCCCTCGAACAGCCCCCGATACCGCCGCTCGGCCGCCTCGGCGTGCTCGCGGGCCGCCTGCTCCCGCGCCAGCAGCGCCTCGCGCGCAGCCTCGGCCCCGGCCCGGTCGACGCCCACCGCGATGGCGTCGGCGACCGACCCGAGGAACCCGAGCGTCGCCTCGCTCAAGGGATGCCGCGCGAACGCGCCGAGCACACCGAGCAGCCGGTCCCCGACCAGCAAGGGGTACCCGGCGAAGGCGACCATCCCCTCCCGCCGGGCCCACGCCCAGTCCTGCACTTCGGGGTCGGTCACGACGGTGTTGGTGAGGTGGGGCCGCCGCTCCGCAGCGATGCGGCCGATCTTCCAGGCTCCGACGGGGATCCGGCCGTGGCGGCCGTCGAGGTGCGTGTAGAGCCCGGCGCTGGCCCGGAGCACGAGCAGGTTCGGATCACCGTCGTCCGGCGTCCAGACGCGGGCGAAAGCGACGCCGAGGTGCGCCACCAGCGCCTCGGCGCAGCGCCCCAGCTGGTCGGGGAGGGGGAGTCGGGCCGTCAAGGCGGTGCCGACCGCGGCCACCAGATCGGAATGCTGCTCCCGCGCCCGGCGTTCGGAGCGCGCCGCCGCGGCCTCGGCGAGGCCGCGGGCAACGAGCGAGGCGCCGACGACCCGCCCGCCGCGGTCGCGGATCGGCGAGAGCGTGACCGCGACGGCGACCCGCGTGCCGTCCTTGCGCACCCACACGGTTTCGAAGGGCGGGACGGGCGCCCCGGCCGCCAACGGCTCGCGGAGCCGGGTCAACCCGTCCTCGGACTCCGCCGGGAAGAGGAGCGAGATGTCCCGGCCGAGGATCTCGTCGGACGCGTACCCGCTGAGCCGCGTCGCCCCGGAGTTCCAGCTGGTGACCGTGCCCTCGAGGGTCCGTCCGACGATCGCCTCCTGCGAGCCCTCCACGATCGCCGCCAGCCGCGCCGAGCCCTCCTCGGCCGACCGTCGGTCGTCGACGTCGATTGCCGTCCCGGCCCACCTGACCGGCGCGCCGTGGTCGTCGCGGATGGGAGAAACGCGCGCCAGGTGCCACCTGTAGACCCCGTCGGCGCGGCGGAAGCGGTACTCGACCTCGTAGGCCTCGCCCGCCTCCGCCGCCGCCCGGAAGCACCCGTCGATCGCGGCAAGGTCGTCGGGGTGAACGGCGGCGCGCCAATCGACGCCCAGGGCAGCGTCGACAGGGAGGCCGGTGTAGGCGCGCCAGTAGGGGTTGGCGTAGTCGACGCCGCCGTCGCGCCGGGCGGTCCAGACCGGCTGCTGCAGCACCTCCGCGATGACGCGGTCGGCGAACGGGTCCTCGGTCAAGGCTCCGCTCCTGTCCAAATCCAGGGCCGGGAACGCCGGCGCCGACCGGCGCGCGTCCCCGGCAGTGTCGCACCCGCGGACCGAGCGGGAAAGGGTGAAAGGCCAGGGCGGAGGAACGGCACACCGCGCCCGACGGCCTGCTAACGGGGTCGCTCCGGTACGTCTGGCCACGCCTGGGCACCGCGGACGCCGGCGACGACGGGTCCGACGGGGCGGCGTCCTGGGAGGGGCTGGTCGGCGACGAGGCGGCGGCGTAGCCGCCGGGGCACCGCTGCGGCTACGCCGCCGAGTCCGCCCGATCGATCCCTCGCACCACCGCCCGCACCGTCTCGTGGGAGACGCCGAGGTCGCGCGCAACCGCCCGCAGCCCCTCCCGCTCCGCCCGCGCCGCCACCTCCGGCCAGCGCTCCCGCGGGATGCGCGTCCCCTTGGCTCCGGCGGCATAGCGCCCCGCTCCGTGCCGCTGACGCGAGCGCAGCACCCGCTCCGGGTACAGGAAGGGGACGAGCGGCGCCGACACGACGTCTATCTCGCGCAACGGACTCCTGTCGAACCCGCGATCTCAGGTTTGACGGTCGACCCGGCGGGCCTGCTCGTCCCGGTCCGTCCACCGCAGCACGATACGGTTGTGTTCCGTTGCCCTCGATGATCCGCTGGTGTTCCTGGGCGAGATCGGGGCGGTGCCAGATCGGCTCGTAGTGAAAGACCCGATGGCGTAGCTCACGGATGGCATTGAAGCGACCGTGCGCGCGGCCGCGGGTCTGTTAGTGCGCCGGCGCATGGGGAAACCCCTGGGGGATGAGGACGCGCTGAGCGGGCGGCGGGGGCGACCAGATCAGGTTGCCGTGGGCCTTGTCGAGGCCGCTTGTCCAGAAGCCGAAGGTGAGTGCGGCCACGACGCGGAGCGGGATGACCGGATGCTTGGCCCGCACGACGAACCCTTTGGCTTTCTCCACACCGATCAGTTCTCGTCCTTGGAGAAGGTTCAGCTGGTCGTACCAGCCATCCCGGTTAAAGTGGGCACCCAGCGTGCTATGGACGCTGTTGCCCAGCGCCACCTCAAGCATGCCGGGGGAAGTGCAGAGCTCTCGGCAGATGGCGACGTTCCAGAGGTAGGTGGCCACCATCCCGAGGTTATCCCCGCTGGCGGGCCGGAACGGTGACAACCGATCGGGGGACAACGCCGCCTCAAGGTCGGCGACGAAGGTCGCGAGGATCTGCGCACTTTAGTTGTTTCTGGGTGGTTGGCCGGCAACCATGCTGTCTCTCTTCCTATCCCCGCAAGGGGGGCGGATCATCGCAGGCACGGTGGGCGCCGACAACTGCCGGCGGCTACCGATGGGTATTGATAACTCCCCAGGTTCCTCTCCGCCCCCACGAGCGTGATGATCCCGTGGTCTGTTCTTGCCCTGATTATGGTCGTTTGGCCGGGGCCCACCCCAGGACGAGGCGGCGGAAGAACAGGATCGCGCCCTCGACCCGCGTCTTGAGCGCGCCGACCTGCGCCAGGCCGTACTTCCCCCCCGGACCGTGGGTGGCCGGGTTGGACTCCTTGAACACGTCCATGACGTCGTTGATGTCGGTCTCGGCGAACTCCTCGAGCTCCTCGATGATCTGACCGCTCTGCTCCAGGTAGAAGCGGATCTTCTCCCTCCTCTGGACTTGGCCGTGCTCCGTCAGCGCGACGTTCAGAAATGCGACAGCATCATCGCGGCTTCGCTGTGCTGCTGGGTGCCGTGGTTGACGATGTGCGCCAAGCACTGCCAGACCGGGCGGCCGTTGAACGCGGGGGCGTGCACCGCCGCGTCGTCGAAGAAGGCCAGCCAGGCCCGCATCCGCGCCTCGTCGGCGCGCCACGCTTGGGCCAACGCCGGAACGTCGGGGAACGCCGCCGGATCAAGGTCCGGCGCCGCGTCGTTCCGCCCGGCTATCAGCTCCTCGCGCCAGCCCCATTCCGCGTCGAGCGCGTGGACAAGGACATCCCGCGGGCTCACGCAGCCGCGCGCGGGCGCGGGACCGACGAACTCTTCGGGCGCCGGTTGGCCGGCCGCGTCGAGGAAGCGGGCCGTGGCCGCGTAGGAGTAGTCGAAGAGGAGGCGGACCTCGTCGGCGTGCAACGGCCCTCGATCCCTTCGTGGGCCGGCGTCCAGTCGCCCGGCAAGCACATGGGAAGGCAGCGCGCCGTGCGGCACCACCCCGCGTCGAGACGCCGCCGATTCGGCAACCACCCGGGGCAGCGCGTGTGCACGGTCACGACCGTGGCGGTATCGGCGTTCATCTGTCCATCCTCCGGGGTCGGATCGACCCCGAGCCTGCGGAGCCCACCGCGAGACGCGGGCCGTCCCGGCCGAATCGCTCGTCCCTGGGCCGCCGGCCCCGGGACGGGCGATTCGGCCGGGGTGAGGACGGAGCCCGCGGGTTCGCGGGCACGCCCGCGCGCCCCGCGCGCCGTCCGGCGGCGACGCATCGCGACCGTCTCGACCCAAAACCGTGACACAAATCGCCCCCGTGACGATATATAGAGGTAAGGGGACAACGGCACCGTGCTCCTTCCGGCCCGCGCCCTCCCCCGTCCCCAACCGCGTCCCTCCCGGGGCCGTCGTCACCCCTCCCGCCCACCGGGCCGAAGGCCCTCCGGGCAACGGGGCAGGGAGACGAACGCCCGCCCCTATAATCGTCTCCATCCGTCCGCACGATCCCGAGGGAGGCACCGTGGCGCTTTCGCACAACGGCACGACCGGCACGCACGGCAACGAGAGCACCGACCCGCTCGATCGCCTCGAATGGCGCTGCGTCGGCCCCCACCGCGGCGGCCGCGTCGTCGCCGTCGCCGGCGACCCGTCGCACATCGGCACCTTCTACTTCGGCTCGACCGGCGGCGGGGTCTGGAAGACGACCGACGGCGGCCAGTACTGGGAGAACGTCTCCGACGGCTTCTTCAAGCGCGCCTCCGTCGGCGGCCTCGCCCTCTCCCCGGCCGACCCGAACGTCCTCTACGCCGCGATGGGCGAGTCGACGATCCGCGGCAACGTCTCCCACGGCGACGGCGTCTACCGCTCCACCGACGCCGGCCGCACCTGGACCCACCTCGGCCTGGCGCGGACCCGCAACATCGGCCGGGTCCGCGTCCACCCCCAGAACCCCGACCTCGTCTACGTCGCCGCCCTCGGCCACGCCCACGGCCCCAACCCCGAGCGCGGCCTCTACCGCTCCTCGGACGGCGGCAAGCGTTGGACCCAGCTCCTCTCCCGCGGCGAGGAGGCCGGCGCCGTCGACCTCGTCCTCGACCCTGCCAACCCCCGCCTCCTCTACGCCTCCTTCTGGGAGGCCCGCCGCGGCCCCTACTCCATGAGCTCCGGCGGCCCCGGCTCCGGCCTCTGGCGCTCGACGGACGGCGGCGACACCTGGGCCGACCTCTCCCGCAAGCCCGGCATGCCGAAGGGGATCACGGGCAAGATCGGCCTCGCCGTCTCCCCCGCCCAATCGGGCCGCGTCTGGGCGATCGTCGAGCACGAGCAGGGCGGCGTCTTCCGCTCCGACGACGCCGGCGAGACCTGGGAGCGCCTCAACGAGGAGCGCTCCCTCCGCCAGCGCGCCTGGTACTACTCCCACCTCTGCGCCGACCCCCGGGACCCGAACACCCTCTGGTGCCTGAACGTCGAGCTCTGGCGCTCCGTCGACGGCGGCAAAACCTTCCAGCAGGTCCCCGCCCCCCACGGCGACAACCACGACCTCTGGATCGACCCCGCCAATCCCCACCGCATGATCCTCGGCAACGACGGCGGCGGCACCGTCTCCTTCAACGGCGGCCTCTCCTGGTCGACCCTCTACAACCAGCCGACCGCCGAGCTCTACCACGTCGCCGTCGACGGGCGCACCCCCTACCGCCTCTACGGCGCCCAGCAGGACAACACGACGATGAGCGTCCCCGGCCGCTCGAACCGCGACGCGATCACCGTCACCGAGTGGTACGAGATCGGCGGCGGCGAGTCGGGCCACGTCGCCGTCCACCCGAACGACCCGAACGTCGTCTTCGCCGGCTCCTACCAGGGCTTCCTCACCCGCTACGACCACGCCACCGGCCAGCTCCGCGACGTCACCGTCTGGCCGGAGGCCTACTCCGGCTGGGCCGCCCAGGATTTCAAGCACCGCTTCAACTGGACGTCGCCGACCCTCTTCTCCCCGCACGACCCGAACACGCTCTACACCGCCGCCAACGTCGTCTTCCGCTCCCGCGACGAGGGGGCGAGCTGGGAGGCGATCAGCCCCGACCTCTCCCGCAACGACCCCGCCACCTTGCAGCCCTCCGGCGGCCCGATCACCAAGGACAACACCGGCGCCGAGGTCTACGGCACCGTCTTCGCCCTCGCCGAGTCGCCGCGCCAGCCCGGTCTCCTCTGGGCCGGCTCCGACGACGGCCTCGTCCACCTCTCCCGCGACGGCGGCGCCTCCTGGCAGAACGTCACCCCGCCCGAGCTCCCCGAGTGGGCCCTGATCTCGACCGTCGAGCCCTCCCCCCACGACCCCGCCGTCGCCTTTCTCGCCGCCACCCGCTACAAGAAGGACGACTTCCAGCCCTACCTCTTCCGGACCGACGATTTCGGCCAAAGCTGGCGGAAGATCGTCGCCGGCATCCCCGACGACGACTTCGTCCGCGTCGTCCGCGAGGACCCAGCCCGCCCCGGGCTCCTCTACGCCGGCACCGAGACGGGGATCTACCTCTCCGCGGACGGCGGCGACGCCTGGCGCCGCCTCGGCGGCAACCTCCCGGTCGTCCCGATCCACGACCTCGTCCTCGCCCAGGGCGACCTCGTCGTCGCCACCCACGGCCGCTCCTTCTGGATCCTCGACGACGTCTCCCTCCTCCACCAGCTCGCCCAAAGCGACGGCGAGACGGCGCCGCCGCCGCCACCCGGGACCCACCTCTTCCGCCCCCGCGACACGACCCGCTTCGGCCGTCTCTCCGGCTTCGGCCACTCCCCCGTCCCGGGGAAGAACTACGCCTTCGCCGCCGGCCTGATCCCCGCCTTCAACCAGACCAAGGACGCCGACGGCGAGACGGAGACCGCCTGGCTCGACGCCGGCACCAACCCGCCCAACGGCGTCGTCGTCCACTACGCGCTGAGCGAGGAACCGGCCGCGCAGATCACCCTCGCCTTCCTCGACGCCGAAGGCCGCGAGGTCCGCTCGTTCAAGAGCAAGGAGCCGAAGCCCGAAGAGCCGGCGGCGGTCGACGGGGCGGAGGCCGGCCTCGCCACCGCCGAACCGGCCGCCCCCGCCGGCGCCGTCGCCGGCGGCGAGGACACCGCCGCGGACGAGGACGACAAGGAGAAGGAGCCGACCGTCCCCGCCAAGCCCGGCCTCAACCGCTTCGTCTGGAACATGCGCCACGCCGACGCCGCCAAGATCGCCACCAAGGGCGGCGACCAACCGGGTCGCGACGGCCCCCTCGCCGCCCCCGGCGACTACCGGGTCAGCCTCGCCGTCGGCGACCAAACCTTCACCGAGCCGTTCACGATCCGCAAGGACCCGCGCGTCGCCTCCACCGAGGACGACCTCGCCGCCCAGTTCGCCCTCGGCCTCCAGATCCGCGACACCTTGAGCAACGTCAACGAGGCGATCAACCGCGTCCGCGCCGTCCGCGAGCAGGCCGACGTCTGGGCCACGCGGACGGAGGGGACCCCGCCCGGAGAGCAGATCGCCGGCGCCGCCAAGGAGCTCAAGGCCAAGCTGGACGGCATCGAAGGCGAACTGATCCAGACCAAGGCCAAGAGCTCCCAGGACACCCTCAACTTCCCCGTCAAGCTCAACTCCAAACTGGCCGCCCTCGCCGGCTCCGTCGGGAGCGGCGACACCGCCCCCACCGCGCAGCAGCGCGACCTCTTCGCCGACCTCTCCGCCCGCGTCGACGCCCAACTCGCCGCGCTCCGCCGGATCGAGGAGACCGACGTCCCCGCCTTCAACGATCTGATCCGGAACGCCGCCCTGCCCGCCATCCCCCCGCCGCCGGCCCCCGCCGCGGATCGGTAGCCGGCCGGCCGCCGCACCGTCCTCCGCCCCGGCGGCTTCCCCCACCCCCGGTCGCCGCCGGTCCGGTCCCCGCCCCCCGCTCCCGCCCCTGGGAGCGGGGGGCGGGAGCGGGGGATGAGGCGCCCGCCGGCCGGGCTCGATCCCCGCAGTCGATAACGGCAGCGGGGGCGGGGATCGAGCCCGGCCGGCAGCGACAACGGCAAGGACGTCACCGGCGAGGGCCGCCCGCCGCTCCTCGACCGGGCAGCGAACGACCCCGGCCGCGCGTCCGGGGTCGTCCCGCCCGCGGGCCGAGGCCCACGCCGTGGGCGAGAAGGCGCGGGGCGGCGGGCCGGAGCGCAGGCGGCCGGTGCACCGCTCGCAGACGAGGATCCGGCTCTCCCGGCCCATCCGGTCGCCACCCGACGGCAGCACCCGGGGGTGCGAGCGTGCAGCTGGGCGAAGGGAATGGGAGGATGACGGCACCTGGTCGGGGTCGGCGCCGACCAACCGAGCAGGCGCCAACGGGACCGCTGTGGTTTCCTGCGTCCCACCGGCGTCCGCCCGCAACCCTTTCCCGTATCCGGCGGTTCCGCCGACGGGCGGACGAGATCGGTGATCCGGAGCGCACGCTCGCGGCGTAGGACCGGCGGAGGGGGCGCTCGTGGCCGAACCCGGGGACGACGACCTCATACTGGGGGTAGCGCGCCGGGACCCGACGGCGCTCCTGGCGCTGTACGACCGGCACGGTCGGGTGGCGTTCGCCCTCGCCTACCGCGTCCTCGGCGACGCCCAGACGGCCGAGGAGGTCGTGCAGGACGCGTTCCTGCTGGTCTGGCGGCACGCCGCCTCCTTCGACGCCGCCCTCGGCGAGGTCCGCGGCTGGTTGCTGACCATCGTCCACCACCGCGCGATCGACGCGCGGCGGCGCCTCGGCCGCCGCGCCGCCGTCGGGCTCGACACCGTCGAGTGGAAGCTGGCCACGCCGGATGCGTGGGGGGAGGTCGTCCGCGGGCTCGAGCGCGACGAGGTCCGGGCCGCGGTCGCGGCGCTCCCCGAGGAGCAGCGGCGCGCGATCGAGCTGGCGTACTTCGAGGGGCTGACGCACCGCGAGATCGCGGTGCGGACGGGAACGCCGCTCGGCACCGCGAAAGGGCGGATCAGGCTCGGCCTGCGACGGCTCCGTGACTCGCTCGTCGCGGCGGGGGAACAGCGCGGCGGAGAGCACGAAAACACCGCGGGAAACGACGACTCCGGGGCCGCGGCACCCGCCGCGGCCGGTCTTCGGGAAGGTGGTGGCGGTGCGACCCACTGACGCTGATCGAGACCATAACGACTACCGGGATCTCCTCGGCGCCTACGCGGTCGGGGCGGTGCCCCCGGGGGAGCGGCGCCGGGTGGCGGCGCACCTGGCGTCGTGCGCTGCCTGCCGCGCCGAGCTTGGCCGGTTGCGGGCGGCCGTCGACGCCCTGCCGCTGGCCCTTGCGGACCGCGAGCCGCCGCCGACCCTCCGCGACGGCATCGAGGCCGTCGTCCTGCGCGAGCTCGGCGGGACCGGCCAACCCAACGCCGGCGAACGGCCACAGTCGGTCCTCCGGGGGCACGCCGTGGCGCCGCTGCCGCCCGGCTCCGGCGCCAACCGCCGGTCCGTCACCCCATGGGCCGCCGTCGCCGCGCTCCTGCTCGCCTTCTCGCTCGGGATGCTGGGCTGGAACCTGCGCCTCCACCACACCCTCGGCCAGGAGGAGGCGGCCGCGGCGGTCGTGCTGCGGCCGGCCCGGCCGGCCCTGCTCGGCGGGGGCGGTCGGCTGGCCCACTCGAAGGATCACGAGCCGATGGTCGTCGCCGTCCGCGGCCTTCCCCCGCTGGCACCCGACCTGATCTACGAACTCTGGCCGGCCCGCCGCGACGCGGTTCCCGCCAGTCCCACCGTCCAGAGCCGGACCGACGCCACCCTGGCGAACAGCGAGGGACCGCCCGCCGGGGTCGGGGTCGGGTTGGATGTCGTGGGCAGCCCGGACTGATGCGCGCCACGACCCTGGGCCTTCGCATCCCCGCTGGGCTTCGGGGGCCGCCCCGCAGGCGAGCGTTCGAGAGCGCTTGACCGCCGGCCCCATCGCGCGCGGCGTGGGGTGGACGGCCGACTCCGGCATCGCGACGCCCCGCAGCCGACTGGCCGGGCGGCCGGCAATCCAAACCCGGCCCTGCTTCCACCGTACGGGGTACCGCCGGCCGGCCCGGGAGCGCCCCCGGTCCTCGGCGGTGGAACGCACCCGGGTCTAGAAGCGCGCGGCCGCGCCGGGGGTGGGCGGCACCGCCTCCGGATCGATCACGCCGAGCTGCAACAGCAGCCCGAGGTCGTCCTGCAAGCCCCAGTGCTCCGCCATCTTGCCGTCCTCGAACCGGTAGATGTGGTACCCCCCGAACTCGACCGGGAGACCGGTGGCGGGGATGCCCCCCAGCGCCCCCTGCTGGCTGCCCCGCCAGGTCACGCGCAGGGCCACCCGGTCCCCCGCGGCGATCAGATCCTCCACCTCGACCCGCACGTCCGGGAACGTGGCGCGGAACGCGCGGACGAAGGCGCTGAACGCTTCGGGACCCGCCGCGGCGTCGGGACCGGCCTGGTGATCGAGGTAACCGCCGGCGAGCGCCCCGTCGACCACGTCGAGGTTGCCCGCGTTGAACGCCTCGTCGACGATCCGGCGGACAAGGTCCTCGTTGGCCCCCGAAGGGGAGTCGGCCCGCTCGCGGCCGGCCGCCGCCGGGGAGGCGGGGAGCAGCGCGGCGGCGACGAGGGCGAGCGCCCGGGAGAAAGCGGCTCGGCGTCGCATGGGTCACTCCGTCGCGAACGGGGGCGACCGCCGCGGCGCCGCGGCGGTCGGGCGCGGACCGTCGGCCAGTCTACACCCGAACCGGTCGACGTCGGCCGGAGCGGGGCGACCGAACGTCCCGACCGGACCGCGGGCCGATGCCCGGGGCAGCAAGCGCGGCCGGGGGCGGACCGCCCCCACGCCGAGGGAGAGGGCGCGTCACGACCTGCCTCGCCCGCCCGGAAGCCGACGCCGACGACCGGGGCATGGATCCGGACCGCTCCGCCGAGGACGTGCTGCGGACCGTCCCCGCCTCGGTCGCGACGCCGACCTCCGGGAGGACCGACGCGGAGGTGGCACGGGAGCGGGCGACGCGGAGGTGGCACGGGAGCGGGCGACGCGGCGCGGGGCGATGCGCGCCGACCTGGAGCGGACAGAGGCCGCGACTGACCTGGCCGGTGTGGCACCGCCGACCGTGGCCGGTTAGCGCGCACCTCGGGGTACGCCCCGCCGCTCGACCGGGGCGTACCCCGAGGCGAGGCTCCGGGGCGGTCACCGCCGCCCCCCCGGCGCCGCGCGCGACCGCTACCGGCCGGGCGAATGCGCGACGCCGCCGCGCATCGCCGGCGGGCGGGCCGTGCTCGGGTTCCGGCGGCGGACCCGGAGCAAAAGGGGACGGCGGCTCGAGCCCCTGCGCCCGATCCGCCAAACGCGGCGCCTGCCCGCACGAGGAACCCGGGCCCGAAACCGGTTCGCCGGCGCCGGACCCGCGGTCCCCGTTGTGTGCTCCCCTGCCCCTTCCCGGTCAGGCGGTCGGCGTCCCCCCGTCCGCCGCCTCGAACGACCCCATCAGGCGCTCGGCGGCGAAGGCGACCGCCTCCTGGGCGAGGTCGACCACGCCGACCATGCCGAAGAACTCGTGGGCCACCCCCTCGTAGAGCCGGTACTCCACGTCGACCCCCGCCTCCTCCAGCGCCTCCCCGTAGACCCGGCCCTGGCTCAGGAGCGGGTCGATCTCGGCGGCGATGATCGTCGCCGGCGGCAGGCCGCCCAGGTCGTCGGCCGCCAGGGGCGAGGCGTACGGGTCGGTGGCGGCGGTCCCGTCCGGCAGGTAGTAGTTGCCGAACCACTCCAGGGCCGCCGGGGAGAGGAACGCGGACCCGACGCCCTGCTCGATCGACTCGGCCGCCTCCCCCTCCGGCGCGAAGGTCGTCACCGGGTAGACCAGCAGCTGGTGGACCGGCATCCGCCCGCCCTCCTCGCGCGCCCGGAGGCAGACGACCGTCGCCAGGTTGCCGCCGGCGCTCTCGCCGGCGACCGCCACCCGCGCCGGGTCGCCGTCCACCTCGGCGGCGTTCTCGATCAGGTACTGGGTCGCCGCGTACGCGTCGTCGACCGCGGCCGGGAACGGGCTCTCCGGCGCCTGGCGGTAGGCGATCGCGACGACGACCGCCCCGGCCTCCGAGGCGAGGGCGCGGGCCGAGGCGTCGTACGTGTCGAGGTTGGCGATCACGAAGCCGCCGCCGTGGAAGTAGACGACGACGGGGAACGGGCCGGAGCCGGCCGGGGTGTAGACGCGGGCCAGGATCTCGCCGACGGGGCCGGGGATCAGGACGTGGGAGACGCCGACGGTGACGTCGAGCGCCGGCTGGCCCCGCCCGGCCAGCACGGTCTGGGCGGCGTTGGCGAACGACGGCAGGTTGCGGGCGTTGAACGGGGTCTGGCTGTTGACCGGCGGCGCCTCGAACGCGGCGAAGGCGTCGAGGACCCGCCGCATCTGCTCGTTGGCGCCCTCCGCCTCGGTCGGGGTCGCCTCCGCGATGGCGGGCGGAGGGGTCGCCCCCGCGGGGGCCGGGGTCGCGTCTTGGGCGGACGCCGGGCGCAGGCCGCCGACGGCGGCCCCGGAGAGCGCCAAGGCGCCGCCGCCGGCCAGCTTCGCCGCCCCACCGACGAAGCCGCGGCGGGTGGATTGCGCGTCGGCGCCGACGCGCGGCGTTCGTCGAAGCTTCGGGTCAACGGTGGACACGGTTCTGGTCTCCTTCGGTCCTGATCCGCGGCGAACCCCGAAACCGGGGCCGCCGGCCGGCACCGCTTGTCGCGCCAATCCGCGCGGTATGCCTGCGAGGCTGCCGCGAGAGTTTCCGGCCCGCTGGGTGAGCCGGCGTTCCCGCCGTCCGTCCAACGACCGCGTTCCGTTCGCGCGCGGCCGCACGGCCGCGCGTTCGCATGCGCACGCGCCGTTCCAGCCGGGGCACGACCCCGCGCGAACCGGCGGCCGAACGGCCGGATCGGTAGCCAGGAAGACGTGGGTCGCCGTCCTCCGGCGACGTGCCGTTCACGGACGGGAGGCGGCGCCCGACCCGGTCCTGATGGACGTGATGATGCCGGGGCTGGACGGCCGCGCCGCCAACCTGGCGATGCGGGCGCGCCCGCGCGGGGAGACGGTCCCGGTGGTGCTGACGAGCGCGGCGGTCGACCCGGCCCGGCTGCCGGCCGGCGTCGCCGCCGTCCTGCCGAAGCCGTTCGACCTGGAGCGGCTGCTCGGGCTCGTCGCCCGCCTCCTGCTGGAGGGAGCGGGCCGACCGGACTAGCCCCGGGGCCCGACCCCGACGGACGGCGTCCCCGCCGTCTCCCGTCGCGTCCCCGTGCCGCCCCCGACCGGGACCTCCTGGCCGCCCGCGGCCGGGACACCGGGGACCCGAGGCCCGCCGCGGAGGACGCGGTCCTCGCCCGGCCGCCGGTGCCGGACCCGGACCGGTCCGCCCGCCCGACCGCGCCCGACGAACCCACGGGGAGTCGGACACCGGGGCGAGAGCGGCGACGAGGGCGTGCCCGCACCCGTTGCCCCACGGGCGGCCCGTGTGGGCCCCCCACGGGTGAGGATAGGGGTCCCGGCGGCCCGGATCGAGCCACAGGAGGCGGCCAAGCACCCACCCGCCGCGCGTCGCAGCCACCCCCGAAGCGTCGTCTACGCGGGCGGACCCACCCCCAGTTCATCGACCATCAGCCAGACGAGGCACCACGCCAGAGCCTCTTCGAGCGTCCGCCCATGGAACCGCTCCCGGTCGGGAGAGAGCAGCTGCACCACCCACCCGGCGTGGTCGACGTCCCACGCGAGGTAGCCGCGGCGGTCGGCGATCGCCGAGCGGAGCGCGTCCTGCAGGGGACGCGGCTCGGCGGTCGGGTCGACGCCGGCGCGGGCGATGGCCGCGGCGAGGTCGGCGGGCACGGCGGTCGTCGGACGGTCCCGAACCACGCCGGTCCGCGGCCGGCGACGGCGAGGCCGAGCGCGAAGCCGCGGCGAATGCGGGAGGGATCAATCTCGGTGCTCCGAACGAGGTCGTCAACTGACGTGGTCGACGTTGTCCGACGGGACCGCGTCA
>CADCWL010000024.1 GCA_902806405.1 uncultured Thermomicrobiales bacterium
GGTGCCGGCGGGGGTGGCGTAGGCAACGGGTCGCCCGGGGCCGGCCGAATCCGGGCCGGCCCCGGGCGACATCGGACAGGACGCGGGGCCTGCACCCGGCTTCGGCATCTCGCGGAGTCTGCGCCGTCCGTGCCGTTGGAGTCGACGCTCGTCGCGGCCGGAGCTGTCCGACGGCGGGACGGTCGAGAAGGGACGGACCCGCGGGGCGTGGGGGTTGGCGCCCCCCGCCCCGCGATTTTCGCCGTGGCTCAAGGGTTCTGGCTCAACCGAGCCAGCCTCGGCGCTTGAACGCTCCCCACATCGTGGCGGAGACAAGGAACATCAGCAGCAGCGAGAATCGGTCACCGTACCGCCAGTGCAGCTCGGGCATGTGGTCGACGTTCACGCCGTAGTCGGTCCCGATCGGGGTGGGGGCGAAGAGGATCGCCGGCCAGGCCGAGATCCGCTTCACCGCTTCGTTCTGCTCGATCGACGCTTCCGAGAGCGCCTTGACCTCCTCGTGCTGTGGCGGACCGACGATCGATGAATTGACGCTCAGGATGTTCTGCAGCAGCTCCCGGAAGCCCGTCACCTGCTCCTGGACCTGGATGGCGTGGTCCTGAACGTCGCGCAGGTACCGCTGCAGCCCGGGGATCGACATCGTACGTCTCAACCCCGGCGATCAGACCGGCCAGTATCCCGACCAAGGGGTTTGGTGGCCCACTGGAACTCCATTACCTCCCGCGCCAGCTCGGAGGTGCGGCGGTGACGCCGGCGGTGCCGCCGAAGACCTCCGTCTCGATCTCGTCGACGTCGTTCTCCGGGCCCCCGACGACCGGTCCGCGGTCGTCGACCACTCGGTCGAGGATGGCGGAGAGGATCGCCTCCGGTTGGCGGCTGAGGATATCGGGCTCCTCCCCCGCACGACGGCGCACCCGACGCAGGTCCGACCCCTCGCCGTGGCGGACCGTCACGACAACATCGGGGCCGACGAACGCCTGGGGCTCGACGAACGCCACCACCTCCGGCCGCTCCGGTTAACGGGCTGCCGGGAGCACGACGAAGAGGGTGTCGCCAAAGCGCTCCGCCTTCGGCCGTTGATGGGCGAGGACAGCGTCCTCGACCGCAAGCTCGTGCAACCCGAACTCGGCGGCGACGGAGGCGGACTCCTGTCGCGTCGGCTTCAGGAGACCGATCCAGGCGACGCCGCCGGCGGCACGGCACGCGTCGTACGTCTCCTCGAGCGAACCGGGCGCCTCCGTCCGCTTCCCGTCCACGTAGATGGCGCCGTCCACGATCATCGGTCCCACCTCGATCTGCGATGCCCCGCGCGGCACCGGCAACCTACCCGAGGAGAGGCGCGGGCGCGGGGTGCGATGTGTCAAGGGGGTTCCGGCGGACATCCCGTCGGAACCCCCGGCCCGCCATTCGCACGCACCAGATCGGGACTGAGACGGCGACGGAAGAAAAACCCCCGCCGGGAGGCGAGGGCGGAAGGCGCACGGCTCGGCCTTGCCCCGTTACGCGCAGCTCGTCACTCGCCGCCTTTGATGCGGCGCGCACGGTTCGCCAGGACTGTCCAAGCTGCACGCTCCGCGAGAGACGAACGAATCCACGCAGAGAGGCACGTCACCCCGCAACGCCGGCGCGGCGGGTCGGATTCTCGGTAGCCGTTGCGGCCCCATCAACCGCCTCCTCCGGGTGCGACGCACCGACGGTGCCTTTTGTCGACGAGGCGAAGGCGGGGTTGCGGTCGGCGGACGCGAGGGCGCGAAACGGGGTCCCGCGATGTCCGGCGCGTTCGGGCGGACGCCCGAACGGGGTCGGTCCGGCGACCTCGGCGGTTTCGCTCGACGCGCTCGTTGCGGACGCTTCCCAGATCTCTGGAGGCGAGGCCGGACGGAGGGATCCGACCCGGCACTGTCCCGGCCGGGGACCGCGCGGGCCCCACCTCAAGGTAGAGCCATCTTCGGGTCCTCGGGATAACGGGGTGCCGGGAACGGTTCCTCCGGCGCCCCGGTACCGCCCCCTAAACGTCGACGCCGGGCATCACGGCGGCGGAGCGGCGGGCGAAGCGGGCGCGGAGGACGGGGGCAACGCGGCCGAACCAGAGGCCGGCGGCGAACCAGCCGTAGGCGGCGATCAGCATGCCGACGAGGACGTCGACGACGTAGTGCTCCCCGAGGTAGACGAGGGCGAGGGCCATCAGGGCCGCGTAGGCGAGGGCGACGAGGCGCCAGCGGCGGCCGGAGCACCAGACCGGGAAGACGAGGAGGAAGGTGATCGCCATGTGGATCGAGGGCATGGCGGCGATTGGGTTCGACTCGCCGATGACGCGGTAGCTGGCGGCGTAGAGGCCGCCGCCGAGCGCCTTCCCGACCGGCTCCATGACGCGGAAGACCTGGACGGCGGCGGGGCTGTTGACCGGGTCGGGGGCGAGCCAGGGGGGGTTGGAGGGGATGAGGAAGTAGATGCCGAGGCCGACCGCGAGCAGCAACGCCATCGCGCCGAGGAAGCGGCGGAAACGGGCGGTGTCCTTCTGCCAGACGCGGACGGCGACGGCGTGGGGGACGAGGAAGTAGGACCAGTGGATGCCGGTCAACAGATAGTCCTGCCAGCCGAGCCGGGCGGGATCGAAGAAGCGCTCCTGGAGGACGATGGTCGGCAACTGGCCCCCGAAGAGCCAGCGCTCGAAGCGGGCGACCTGGAGGTTGAGGGTGCTGGCGAGGATCGTCTCGTCGGCGAGGGAGCGGAGGGCGGAGAAGAGGAACCAGACGAGGGCGTAGGGGACGAAGGAGACGATGAAGGAGCGGGCACGGCCGAGCGGGACGACGAGGACGGCGACGGTGGCGAAGAGGCCCCAGCCGAGGAAGGTCCGGTTGGTGAAGGCCGCGGCTCCAACGAGGGTGACGGCGATGGCGAGGCGCAGGCGGAAGCGGTCGGCGCGGAGGGTCCGGAGCCGCGCCGTCAGCGTGTTCAGGCGGACTTTGCGACGAAACCTCGGCCCCCCGCCCGGCTCCTCCTCGGGCGACGGGAGGCCGGGCGGGGCGTCGGCGACGGTCGGGGCAAGGGCGCGACCTCGCGCGTCGTCGGCGGGGCCGACGGCGGCCTCGTGCTCGACGATCGCGTCGGCGATCGGCCTCCTCGTCCGCCCGGTTTGCACGCGATGCCTCGAAGCCCGGCGGCGGTGGCCGCCGGTTGCGGGCGACACGTCCCCCCCTCGCGGTCATGGGGTGGATCGCGTCCGTTCGTCTGTGGTTATGACGATTGTACCCGCGACGCTCGGCGGCGCGGGTGAGGGGCGGCGGTAGGGGGGTCAGACGCCGTAGCGGCCACGCGCCTTCTTGGTGACGGCGACCGTCTCGGGGAGGTCGTCCGTGGCGGGCTTGCGGGCGAGGAAGCCGCGGCGGAGCTGCTCGGCGGTCCAGGCGGCGTCGAAGCCGTGGGCGGCGGCGAGGACGGCGAAGTCGGCGGCGGGGCGGACCGCTTCGGGGTCGACGGCGGCGCGGTAGAAGGCGCGGCGGGCCTCCTCGGCGGGGGCGCCCGGCCCGACCCGCAGCCGCTCGACGACGGGGCCCCCCTGGAGGTGGGCGACGATCTCCGGGACGTCCTTGGGGGAGACGCCGGCGTAGATCACGCCGTCGGGGTAGACAACGACGTTGGGGCCGACGTCGCAGAGGTCGATGGTGCCGCAGTTGTTGACGAGGATCTCGGTGTCGAGGCCGCGGCGGATCACCTCCAAGCGCAAGCGGCCGGCGACGTCATTGGCCCCCTTCTGGGTGCAGTGGGAGGCGTTGCAGACGAGGACGTGCTTGGTGGTCCAGTACATGGCGCCTCCGGCGAAGGAGCCGGGAGCCAGGAGCCGGAGGGCAGACGACGGCCCGCGAGCTACCGGCGACGCGGCCCGTTCTGGTTCCCGACGACGGCTCCTACCCGTGCTGGTACTGGATGCCGAAGCCACCGCGGGGGTAGGTCCATTCGATGTTGTCGTAGACGTGGCAGACGATGCGGCAGGTGCCGCACTCGACGCAGCCTTCGTAGGAGAAGACGACCCGGCCGTCGTCGGCGGGCACGTAGCAGTTGGCGGGGCAGCAGTTGATGCACTGCTGGCGCTCGCATTGCAGGCAGACGTCGTGGTCGATGATCCGGATGTGGGCGCGGGTGGGGTCGACGTTGTAGGTGTTGAGGGCGAGCTTGCGCTCGATGGCGGCGGGGTCGAGGATGCGGGAGCGGGGCGCTCCCTCGGCGACGACGCTCATCGGCGGCCGGAGGTACCGGTGAAAAGGCGGGTGTTCATGGGAGAAGTCTAGCACGGACCACGGGCCTCCCCGGCACGCCGAGCGCGCTCCCGGCGGAGCCAATTCGGGGCTCGCGGCGTTCCCGGAGCGACGCGACGGCGGCCGGCAGGGGGGTGAGGGGATCGATTGCCTCCGCGCGTGCCGCCTGGCGTCAGACCCATTCGCGGTCGAGGATGGCGTAGATCAGGGAATCGGCCCAGGCCCCCTTGATCCTGGCGTTCTCGCGCAGGTGCCCCTCCCGCCTCATCCCGATCTTCTCGAGGACGCGCCACGAGGCGACGTTCGCGGGGTCGCAGTCGGCCCAGATCCGGTGCAGCCGGAGCTCGCGGAAGCCGAAGTCGGCCAGCCCCCGCCCCGCCTCGGTCGCGAAGCCCATCCCCCAGACGCTCGGGTGCAGGGTGTACCAGAGCATCCCCTCGCCGATCGCCGCGTCGGTGACGCCGAGGCCGACCCGTCCGATCGGCCGGTCGGCGGCGGGGGGGACGATGGCGAGGTCGTAGGTGACGCGAGGCTGTTCGCGCGCGCCCCGAAGTGCGCCGAGCACGTAGGCGCGGCTCTCATCTGCGGTCCTGGGCGCAAACCACTGGTAGCGCGCGACCTCGGGCAGCGACTCGACGGCGTGGAGCGCCGTCCAGTCGGCTTCCTCGAACTCACGCAGGATCAGGCGCTGCGTCCTCAGCAGGACCATGGGGCCACCTCCTCCCGCATCGCCGGTCTCGGCGCTCCTCGAGCCCAAGACCGGTCTCGCGACGATCCGGACGAGCCTAGGCCTCGGCGTCGAGCGCGTCGAGTGGGTAGCGGCGGGCGCGGCGCAGGGAGACGACGCCGGCGACCACGGCGAGGAGGGCGACGGCACCCATCAGCAGGGAACCGGAGGCGAGGGCGACCGCCTGGCCGGGATCGAGGCCGCCCTCGGCGTCGTCGGTGGCGGCGAACGGGGGGTCGACAGCGGCCTCGGCGGCGAGGCTGTCGCGCCACCGCGCGTCGAGCTCGTCGAGGGAGAGGCCGAGGGCGCGCTGGACGGCCTCGTCGGGGGTGACGCCGTCCCGGTGGACGGCGATGAGGCGGGTCAGGCCCTCCTCGCCGTGCTCGGCGAGGATGAAGCGGATGATGCTCTCGCTCTGGGCGTAGCCGAGGAGGGCGCCCTCGGCGTCGTAGGGGAACTGGCTGTTGAGGACGCGGAGCGACTCCAGGCGGTCCTCGGCGGCGGCGGCGAGGACGAGGTCCCGGAAGGTGGGGTCGGAGACTTCCTGGGCGTGGACGGCGAGGCCCTCGTCGAGCCAGACGGGGGGCTCGTTGAAGGGGTTGCGGGTGGCGGCGTCGAGGACGATGTGGCCGATCTCGTGGGGGATGACGCGGCCGAGCTCCGTGCTTTCGGAGTCCGGGAGGACGGCGAGGACGAGGTTGTAGGCGGGGTAGGAGGCGCCGGCGATCCAGGGCTCGGCGTTGGCGCGCATCGTTCCGGCGAAGTCGTCCGGGGAGGCGTAGACCCAGATCCGGACCGGGTCGGGGAGGCGGGCGTCGTAGTCCGCTTCGAGGCGGACGAGGGTGCGCTCGGCGGTGTCGAGGACGGCCTGGCCGAGGGCATCGTCGCCGGCGTAGGTGTGGACGACGGCGCGCTCGCCGGCGAGGGTCTGCCAGGCGAAGCGGTCGTCTTTCCAGAGGAAGGTGCGGGGCGCCGTCTCGAGGACGGCGCCCGCGGCGTCCTCCAACCGCCAGCGGTACTCGACGTCGAGGCCGGGCGGGAGCGAGCCGTCGTCGAGGTCGAGGTCGTGGGCGACGCTGACGACGCGGCCGGGCGCGAAGTCGGGGGTGGCGAGGTGGAGGGTCTCCTGGCCGGCGACGGCGTAGAGGAGCTCGACGCGCTCGATCGGGGCGGGGGCGGTGGCGGTGAGGGAGAAGGCGACGCCCTTGGGGAAGTTTGGGCGGGCCTGGTCGGCGGTGACGGTGATGGCGGCGGGGAGGGCGAGGGCCGGGGGGACAACGGGCGGGGAGGACGCGACGGTCGCCCCCGCCGTCGTCAGGGAAAGGGTCAGGAGGAGCGCGAGGAGGCGGACGACGCGGCCAACGACACCGTTTGCGCGGGCCGAGCGGCGGTGCGGCGCGGCAGTGCGGGCCGGCCGGCGGGGGGGACGCCCGGGGGCGAAACCCGGGGCTGGACCCGAGGAGCCCCTCCGGGTGTGGGGACGAGACGGACCGGCGGCGGGGTTTGCGGCGTTGGCCGTGGGAACCGTCCGGGGGTAGGCGAGAGAAGGGCGGACGCCCAGGTCTGCCCCTCCCGACGCCGCGCGTGGCCCGGCCTCGCGCCAAGGGGGCGGCGGGCGGCGGGGGGTCACGCGGCGCCGCCCCCGGCCAGGTCCGGGGCGATCTGCTGGTGGAGCCAGGCGTCGATGAAGGGGTCGATGGCGCCGTCGAGGACGGCCTGGGCGTCGCCGACGCTGGTGTCGGTGCGGTGGTCGGTGACCTGGGTGTAGGGGTGGAGGACGTAGGAGCGGATTCGGTTGCCGAAGCCCGCCGCGGTGTGCTCCCCCTTGATCTTGGCGCGCTCGTCGGCGTCCTCGCGGAGCCTGCGCTCGAGGAGGCGGGCGCGGAGGATCTTGAAGGCGCTCTCCCGGTTCTGGAGCTGGGAGCGCTCGTTCTGGCAGGTGACGACGATGCCGGTCGGCTCGTGGGTGAGGCGGACGGCGGAGCTGGTCTTGTTGACGTGCTGGCCGCCGGCGCCGGAGGCGCGGTAGGTGTCGACGCGGACGTCGTCGTCGTTGATCGTGATCTCGTGGTCCCCTTCGAGCTCCGGCAGGACCTCGACCAGGGCGAAAGCGGTGTGGCGACGGTGGGCCTGGTCGAACGGGGAGTGGCGGACGAGGCGGTGCGAGCCGGCCTCGGCCTTGGCGTAGCCGTAGGCGCGGGGGCCGCGGATCTCAATCGTGGCGTTCTTGAAGCCGGCCTCCTCGCCGTCGGTGGTGTCGAGGAGCTCGGCCTTGAAGCCGCGGCGGTCGGCCCAGCGGACGTACATCCGGGTCAGCATCGAGGCGAAGTCCTGGGCGTCGATGCCACCCTCCCCGGAGTGGACGACGAGCAGGGCATCGGAACCGTCGTAGGGGCCGCTGAGGGCGGAGGAGAGCTCGAGGGCATCGACGTCGGCGCCGAGCGCGGTCGTCTCGGTGACGAGTTCCTGTTCCAGCTCCGGATCCTCGGCCGCGAGGGCGGCGAGGTCCGAAAGCTCCGCGGCGGACTCGGTCAGGCGGCGCCAGTCGGCGACCTGGGCGCGGAGGTCGCCGAGGCGGCGCATCGTGGACTGGGCGGCGCGGGCGTCATTCCAGAAGCTCGGCTCGGCGCTTTGGGCTTCGAGCTGCTCGATCTCGTTCTCGGCCGCGGGCAAGTCAAAGACGCACCCCGAGCAGGTCGAGGCGCTGGCGGATCGCGGCGAGGGAGCGGGTGGTCTCGTCGTTCATCGGGATTGGGGGTCTCCGGGGTTGATGGAGGGGGCCGGGGCGGACGCGTCTGGGGCCAGTATAGTCGGTCGAGGCGGGGTCCAAGCGGGCAACGAGCCGGCCGGTCGCACAGCCCGGCGGGGCCCTCTGCCGCACCTCGCGACCCTGCGACGCCGCGGGAGCACACAGGTCCCTCCCCTCCGTCGACGGCCCCGCGACCCAGGGTGAGCCCCTGGCCGGCGCCCCCGACGATCGGACGGCCGAGACCGTCGTCGGGGCGCCGCCAACGGTGGAGGGCGTCCCGCCTCGTCGGCCTCCCAGCGGCGGGTGGCGGCCATCATGACCCCCGACGGACGGCGACGTCCGGCCGCGCCCTCCGCGGGGTCGGCTTCCGCCCTGGCGATCCCGGACGGCGGGGCAAAGCGGCCGGGGCGGCGGGGATGGTGCGATCATGGGGGGCATGGGCGGACCGGCGGGCTGCGGATGGGTGGTGAGGGCGTGACGTCGTTGCGGCTGGCGCTGGGGAACGCGGCGCTGCTGACGCTGATGCTGGGGCATTTCACGAACGACATGCTCGGCGGGGTGCTGACGCTGCTGCTGCCGACGATGAAGGAGCGGTTCGATCTGTCGAACGCGGCGGTCGGGCTGGTGCCGCTGGCCTACACCGGGATGGCGTCGCTGACGCAGCCGCTGTTCGGGTTCGTCTCCGACCGCTACGGGCGGCGCTGGTTCGCGTCGGCGGCGCTGCTCTGGGCGGCGGCGTTCGTGGCCCTCTACGGGTTCGCGCCGAGCTACCCGGCGCTGCTCGCGTTCGCGGCGCTGGCGGGGGTCGCGTCGGGGGCGTACCACCCGCTGGGGGCCTCGAACGCGTCGATCGTGGCCGAGGACCGGTACCGCAACGTCGCGATGTCGCTCTACACCGTGGGGGGCACCTCCGGCTACGCGCTGGGCCCGTTGGTGGCGGTCGGGCTGCTGGCGCTGTTCGGGGCGCGGGGGACGGCGCTGCTGCTGGTGCCGGCGGCGGCGGTGGCGGCGCTGCTGCTCTCGCAGATGCGGGTGGTGGAGAAGGTGCGGCGGGCGCGTCAGGCGTCGGCGGGGACGGCCGCCGCCGGTGAGCGGCCGGCGTGGGGGCCGCTGGGGCGGGTGATGGCGGTGGCGATGCTCCGCTCCTGGGTCTTTTTGTCGGTGATCCAGTTCATCCCGATCTGGTACGACGACCTCGGGTTCGGACGCGGGTTCTACGGGCCGCTGGTGACGACGATCATCCTCTCGGGGGCGGTCGGGACGCTGATCGGGGGGGCGCTGGCGGACCGGCTCGGGCAGCGGCGGATCGTGGTCGTCTCCCTGGCGCTGGCGATCCCGGCGCTGCTCCTCTTCGCCGGGCTGCCGGGGCGGTACGCGCTGCTGACCGGGGCGCTCTTCGGGCTCGCCTGTGACGCGAGCCTGTCGGTGACGCTGGTGATGGCGCAGCGGCTGGTGCCGGGTCGGGTGGGGGTGACGTCCGGGGTGATCCTGGGGCTGGGATTCATCACGGGCGGGATCGGGGTACCGATCACGGGGCGGCTGGCGGACGCGGTCGGGATCCAGGCGGCGCTGATGTCGCTCGGGGTGCTGGCGGCGATCGGATCGCTCGTGGCGCTGACGATCCCGCGGGAGGCGGAGCTCGGGGGGCGGGCGGCGCCGGTTCCGGGCGGGGCGGTGCCGGCGACGGCGGCGCGGCGCTAAGCCGGCGACGTCGTAGTCTTCGCGGCGCGGCACCCGCTCGGCCCGATTGCACCGATGACGAGAACGGCGGGCGTCCAGGGCGAAGAACGAGGCGGTCGGGTGGCCGCGCTGGGGTCGGCCGAGGTCGGGTCGAGGAGCGGGCGGTGCGATTCGGGCGGGTGGAGGGGGTGGTGACGCCGATCGGGGACGGTGAGGGGGCGCGGTTGCGGCTGACGGTCTACCTGGAGACGGGGTCGCGGCTGGAGGTGGTGCGGGAGGAGACGGTGAGGCCGCTGCGGCCACTCTTCACCGCCGAGGACCTGATCTGGCACGCGGACCAGTTGACGCAGGAGACGATCGGGACCGACCTGGCGGAGCGGGGGTGGGAGGCGATCGGGGCGGGGCCGGTGCCGGAGGCGGAGGCGGGGGCGCTGGCCCGGTCGGCGTCGTACGCGGTGCGGAACCTGGGATAGGGGGAGGATGGGAGCCGAGGGTCGGGGGACCCGCTCACCGGCCAATTCGACGGCGGGGGGAGGGGAGCCTGCGGGGCGCCGGGCTCGGGAACCGCGACGCCGGAACGCGGCGCCGAGAAGCGTCCGGAGCGACGGCGGCAAGGAGCGACGGGAGCGGCGATGAACGAGCCTCCAGCGGCGCGGGCCTGGCTCGTCTGGGCGTTGCTCGCGCTCCAGCTGCTGATCGCGGCGGTGGGGGTCTTCGCGTGGCGGGCGACGGCGGCGCCAGCCCCGGCTCCCTCGTGGGAGGTCGGGGTCGCGACGCCGGCGGCGCTGCCGGCGACGTTGGAGGAGGGGCTGGCGGTGGCGGCGGAGCGGGCGACGGCGTGGCGCCCGGGAGCGCGGCTGCTGAGCGCGACGATGCAGGTCGACTGGCCGTGGGACCCGCCGCCGCCGACGGTGCGGTCGGTGCCGGGGACCGGCTGGCTGACCTACGTGTTCGTGGCGCCGTGGGAGCCGACGGGGCGGCGGGAGGAGGCGGCGTCGCTGACGGTCCTCGTGGAACGGTTGAGCGGGGCGGTGGTCGCCCAGGACGCGCTCGGGTGGGAGGAGGCACCCGTGCCCGACCCGGCGGCCACGCCGCCGGCGGTTTCGTCGACGGCCGCGGTGCTGGTGGCGGAGGCGGTGGGGGGGACGGCGTTTCGGGGGGAATGCCCGCACTACCGGCACCTGACGCGGGCGGCGCTGGTGGCGGAGCGGGATCGGCCGCCGGTCTGGGTGGTGACCTACGAGGACGCGCGGGAGCCGACGCGGCACGGGCTGCGGGTGCGGGTGGACGCGGCGACGGGGGAGGTGATGGAGATCGGGGGCGAGGCGGTTGGGTGCGAGGAGGAGGCGATTCGGTAGGGACTGGCGCCGGAGCGGGCGGGGCAGGGGTCGCGGGCGAGGTCGGTGGGTGGGCGGACGACAGGACCCGTGCGTCCTCCGCGGCGGTCGATCGGTCGGCGGATCCTCGGCCGTGGGGCCGATTCCGGTCGTCGGCAACGCGGGCCGTCCGACGCGGGGCATTGTGGTCGACCGCGGCCAGGGGGAAGCGGGCCGATGGACGCTGGGCGTCGGAGGGCCGGCCCGCGTCGAGGGCGCAACGGGCCGGCGGAGGTGGGGCGTCACGGCCGTCACCGGCCGACCGCGGAGCGGGCCGTCCACGCCGAGGCGTCGCCACCGGCATCGCCCGGGGGTCAAGACCCCCGCTACGACAACGAAGCCCCCTGAG
The DNA here is from genome assembly GCA_902806405.1 of uncultured Thermomicrobiales bacterium. Taxonomy (GTDB): domain Bacteria; phylum Chloroflexota; class Chloroflexia; order Thermomicrobiales; family UBA6265; genus CADCWL01. Next base: position 11,138 of record CADCWL010000024.1, read on the forward strand.
GGGGACCGGGGACGAGTCGTCTCCCCTTACCGCCGGTCGGCCGCGACGGTTCGGCCCCGTTCAGGGTGCTGCGTCAGCCTAGCCCAGGGTTCTTGAAGCGGGTGCGGCACGGCGCCGGCCTCTGGGATGGGATCCGCCCCGCGCCGCCCCTACCACGTCTCCTCCCCGACCAGCCGCTCGTACAAGGCGTCGAGCTCCTCATCGGAGCCGTAGTGGATGGTGAGGGAGCCGCCGGCGCCGGCGCGGCCGCGCTTGAAGGTGACCTTGGTGCCGAGGGCGGAGCGGAAGCGGTCCTCGAAGCGGTCCTCGGCGGGGTGGC
>CADCWL010000025.1 GCA_902806405.1 uncultured Thermomicrobiales bacterium
GGCCTGAACAGAGGCGCGGCGGTGATGATGATCCTGCCGGTCGTCCTCATCTTCCTCGCTTTGCAGCGCCGCTTCATCGAGGGGCTGACCCAAGGCGGGCTGAAGGGGTAGGCGCCGTGACGCGAGGGGAGAGCATGGCCGCCAAGGCCGGATCGGACACGATGCTCCTGCGTAAGGTCCGCGGCTGCCTCTACGGCGGCGCCGTCGGCGACGCGCTCGGCGCCCCGGCCGAGTGGAAGACGCCGGCGGCAATCCGCGCGCGGTACGGGGAGATCGACGACATCGTCGAGCCGTGGGACGGCCCCTCCCCGGTCGGCAAGGGGGACGGGCGCTACACCGACGACACCCACATGGTCCGGCTCCTCGGCCGGGCTTACCTGGAGCACGGCGACCACCTGGACCCGTTCGCCTTCGCTGCCCGGATCGTGCCCTTGATCGCCGACGAGCCGGTCTGGGTGGCGGAGCGGGGCGGCGAGATGCCGCTGGTCGATCGCCTCTTCTACCCGGAGAAGTGGCTCCTGATGCGGCTGCGCCTGGCCAACGCCGACCCCCGGCTGGGGGGCGTCGGCAACATGGTCAACTGCGGCGCCGCGATGTACGCCGCCCCGGTCGGGATCGTGAACGCTGCCGACCCGGGGGCCGCGTACCGCGAGGCGATCGACCTCTTCGCCGCCCACCAGTGGAGCTACGGCCTGGAGGCGGCCGGCGTGATGGCCGCGTGCGTCGCCGCCGCCTTCGTCCCCGGCGCGACGGTCGGCGACGTGGTCGGGACAGCCCAGCGGGTCGCCAAGGAGGGGACCAGGCGGGCGATCCGAGCCGTCGTCGCCCGCGCCGGCGCCTTCGCCGACTGGCGGGAGGCGATCGGGCCGCTGCGCGAGGCGATCCGCCCCTTCGACGGGGGCGCCGAGGACGGGGTCCGCGACCGCGGCAACGGCACCGACGATTGGGGACCGAGCCGGCTGCGGTCGATCGAAGAGTTGCCGATCGCCCTCGGCTTCTTGGTCGTCGCCGGTGGCGACTTCGAGCGTAGCGTTCTCGGTGGCGCCAACTACGGCCGCGACAACGATTCGATCGCCGGCATGGCCGGCGCCATCGCCGGCGCCCTCCACGGCGACGGCGCGATCCGCCCGGGCTGGATCGAGACCGTCAAGGACGCTAACCGGGCCGACCTCGACCCGCTGGCGGCGGGGCTGGCCGCGCTGACGCGGACGCTCCAGGCGCGGCAGCTCGAGGCGGCGGAGGCGCGGGAGCGGGCGTTTGCGGCGTTGTCCGGGGACGCCGGTGCGGATGGAAGGCAGGGAGGGTGACGACCGTGGACGTTGATCAGGGGGATCGGTTTTCCACGCCGCACGGGGCCGAAAGGCCCGGGGCTGAATCTCGAACCCCGGCCGAAGCCGGCTGAACCCGAGGTCCCGGGGCGGAAACCGCGTGCTCACCCCCCATCAGGGCGCTTTGTGGGTCCAGCCCGGGGTCAAGCCCCGGGCGACGCCGAGGCGGTGTCCCGGCAACCGCCCCGCCATTGGCCTCCATGGAACGCCGAGGCGGTGTCTCTCCAGTCGGCCCACCGTTCGCCTCGGCCGAAGGCGCGACCGCCCGCGATCCTCGCCCTGGTCCGCCGCCGGCACGAACCCTTTCGCCGACCCGACTCGCTCGATACGAAAGGACGACCCGTGACCCTCCCCTCCGACTACGCCGAGCGCGTCTACGCCGGCGTCCTGGGCAAGATGATCGGCGTCTACCTGGGCCGGCCGGTCGAGGGCTGGAGCTACGACAAGATCACCGCCGAGCACGGTGAACTCGACCGTTACGTTCCCGACCCGCGGGGCGCGCCCCTCGTCGTCACCGACGACGACATCTCGGGGACCTTCGCCTTCCTCCGGGCGCTGCCCGACCATGGCAACGACCCCGACCTGTCGCCCGCCCAGATCGGCGAGACGTGGCTGAACTACATCGTCGAGAAGCGCGCCATCCTCTGGTGGGGCGGGATCGGCAACTCGACCGAGCACACCGCGTACCTGCGCCTCAAGCACGGCGTCCCCGCCCCCGAGAGCGGCTCGATCGCCCGCAACGGCACGACGATCGCCGAGCAGATCGGCTCCCAGATCTTCATCGACGGTTGGGCGATGGTCTGCCCCGGCGACCCGGAGCGCGCCGCCGACTTCGCCCGCCGCGCCGCCTCCGTCAGCCACGACGGCGAGGCGATCTACGGCGCCCAGGTCGTCGCCGCGATGGAGGCCCAGGCCTTCGTCGAACCGGACCTGAACAAGTTGCTCGACACCGCGGTCGGCCTGATCCCGGCCGACTCCACGATCCGCCGCCTGATCGACGACGTCCGGGGCTGGCACGCCGCCGAGCCGGACTGGCGCCGGACGCGCGAGCTGATCGCCGGCCGCTACGGCTACGACAAGTACGGCGGCAACTGCCACATGGTGCCGAACCATGCGCTCATCATCCACTCCCTTCTCCATGGCGAGGACGACTTCCGGCGCTCCCTGATGATTGTCAACACGAGCGGCTGGGACACCGACTGCAACTCCGGCAACGTCGGCTGCCTGCTCGGGATCAAGAACGGCCTGGCGACGATCGACGGCTCCGATTACGACTGGCGCGGCCCCGTCGCCGACCGCCTCTATCTGGCGACCGCCGATGGCGGCCGGGGGATCACCGACGCGGCGGCCGAGACGTTCCACGTCGTGAACATCGGCCGCGCCCTGGCGGGGGAGGCGCCGCTCGCGCCCAAGGGCGGCGCCCGGTTCCACTTCGAGCTGCCGGGGAGCGTTCAAGGGTTTTCTGCCGAGGACGCGGCGACGGCGACGCTGGAGAACGTCATCGGCCAGAGCGCGACGGGCGAGCGCAGCCTCGCGATCCGGGTTCGCGGCGCGGGCGGGCAACCGGCCCGGGTCGCGACCCCGACCTTCGTGCCGCCCGAGGCAATCGAGATGCCCGGCTACACGATCCTCGCCTCGCCGACCCTCTACCCCGGCCAGACGGTCCGCCTCGGCCTCGCCGCCGACGCTGCCAACGGCGGACCCGTTGTCTGCCGCCCGTTCGTCCGCGTCTACGGTGCCGGGGACGCCTTGCGCCCGGTCCTGGGGCCGGAGGAGACGGTCGTGCCGGGGGCGAAGGCGGAGATCGCCTGGCCGATCGCGCCGACCGGCGGCGCCCCGATCGCGGAGGTCGGCCTGGAGGTCGCCCCGGTCGGCGGCGGCGAGGCGACGGTGTTCCTCGACTTCCTGACCTGGGATGGAATCCCGGATGCGACCTTCGGCCCGCCGGCGGAGGGGGGCAAGATGTGGCGCCGGGCGTGGGTCGACGGCGTCGACCATTGGGGCTCCCGCTGGCCGGAGCCGTACCGGATCGTCCAGGACGAGGGGACCGGCCTCATCTCCCAGGGCACGGCCGACTGGACCGACTACCGCGTCTCGGCGCCGGTCACCTTCTTTCTCGCCCGCGCCGGCGGGATCGCCGCCCGCGTCGGTGGGCTGCGCCGCCACTACGCGCTGCTGCTCGGCGACGACGGCACGGCCCGCCTCGTCAAGGCCCGCGACGGCGAGACGGTCCTCGCCGAGGCGCCGTTCGACCGCCGACTCGATCGCCCGTACGAGCTGGCGCTGGAGGTGGCCGGCGCCCGCCTCCGGGCCTGGGTCGACGGCCGGCTCCTGCTCGAGGCGGATGACCGAGACGTGCCCCTGACCGGGGGTGGTGTCGGTCTCGTCGTGACCGAGGGGTGCCTCGGCGCCCAGGCGGTCCGGGTGGCGCCCGTCGGGTAGCGGGCGGGACGACGTCAACCGACTTGCGCTCGGGCGACACGTGCTGGGGTGGGGTGCGATCCGCTGTCGCCGCCGCACCCGTCGCCGGTCGGGATGGACCGGCGCGGTGGGTCGTCGGCTGGGAGTACGGCGGCGAAGGGCGCGAACGGAGGAAGCGGGAGGGCGGTGGTCGAGCGTCGGTCTCGACCCCGGACGGGCCGGATACGGGGCGGTTTGGCCGGCTTCGTCGTCGCCGCGCTGCTGATGCCGGTGGCGACCGGTTGGGCCGGTGGGCGGGGCGCGGCGAAGTCGTTGCCTGCCGCCGCCACCCCGACCGTGGCGATGTCCGACCACGGCCACCACGTGGAGGCCGCCGCCGGCGTGTCCACCGGTGAGGAGCCGGCCGCCGACCGTCTGGTCCGCGACGTGACCGCCGCCGACCGCATCGCCGACGTCCAGGCGGCGCGGGCCGACGGCTTCGTGCAGGTGATGCCCTGCTGGTTCGACGACATCCCGGCGGCGCACGTCCTCGGCGTCGCCGCCATCACGGACGACCGGCTGCTCGACCCGGAGCGGCCCGAGGGGGTGATCTCTCTGCGGGCGGCCAACGGCCGGCTCGTCCTAATCGGGGCGATGGTCGTCGCGCTGACGGGGGAAGGGCTGGGCATCGGCCGCGAGGTGGTCGTGCCCGGCCTTGCCTCCGGGGAATGCCTACGCGCGACGATCCCGATCGCGTTCGAGATTACGCACGTTTGGCTGGTGACGAACCGGCTGGGCGCGTTCGGCCACGTCCTCCCGCTCGAGGACGCCGCCGCCGCAATCGGGCAGACGGTCGAGGAACTCCGACCGGCGCCGCTCGTGGACGACGCGGTCCACCAGGGTGCGGTCTCCCGTGTCCTGCGGCTCGACCCTGGCGGAAGTGGCCGCCAGGCAAGGGGTGGGCGGCGGGGCCGTGTTCATTGCCGGCGACCGGGTCGTCGCGGCGGAGCTGGCGCGCGCGGTTGCGGACGGGCGTCTGCCGGCGAGGGGGCAACGCCGGGAGGCGCGTTTCGCGGCCGCCCAGACCAGTCTCTTCCCCGACCGCCGGGAGGACGGAGCGGCCGCCGCGCCGCCGATCGAGTTCGGCTTCCCCTGCCTCCGTCCGACCGGCCTCGTGCCGGCGTCGCCGGGCATGGCTCCGGCCGGTGGGGGTTAACCGGGCCGCTGATTGGCCCTGGGGAGGAGGGCCGCCGGCCGGAGGAGGTGCCGAAACCGCCACGGGGGGCACCGTTGCCGGTGGGTGGTCGGCGTACCGAAGGGTTCTGCGCCTCGGTGCTCCGTCGGCGCCCCGGGACCGGGCGTGGCCCACGCGGACGAACACCACGCCAGGGCGGAGGCCGTCGGCCTGCACGCCCTCGACGGCCTCGCGGCGCGTCCGGACCCGGCGGCGGAGCACCGCCCGCCCCCTCTCCCCGGTTTGAGCGGGACTTGACACGCCGATTCCCTCGCCCTATGCTCCAGTGGTCGACCAGTACACCTTTCGACCGGAGGTGGTCGCAACCGCTGGCGTTTCCGGGCGCGGCGCGGCGTCCACATCCCGTTCGCCGGGCAGGGTGGCCTTCCATGATCGACGGCGTCGACCACGTCGCGGTGGCCGTGCGGGACCTCGACGCCGGGCTCCCGTACTACGTCGAGCGGCTCGGGTTGCCGCTCCTCGGCCGGGAGGAGCTGCCGGAGGCCGGGGTCCGCGTCGTCTATCTGCGGGCGGGCACCGTGACCCTCCAGCTCGTCCAGCCGCTCGGCGCGGGGCCGCTTGCCGACTTCCTGGCCGAGCAAGGCGAAGGCCTGCACCACGTCTGCTTCGCCGTGGCGGACATCCCCCGGGCGCTCAAGACGCTTGCGACGGGGGCGGGCGTGCGGGTCGTTCCCGGCGGGCGCGGCCGGCGGGCCTGCTGCCTGCCGCCGCAGCCGACCGGGCTCCGCGTGGAGCTGACCGAGACGGAGCCGTCCCGTTCGTCGCCGAGCGGGGAGGCGGGGGCGTGAGCCGGCTCGCGGGCAAGGTTGCGGTCGTCACCGGCGCCGGCAGCGGGATCGGCCGGGCGGCGGCGGCCGCCTTCGCCGCCGAGGGGGCGAAGGTCGGCCTGCTCGACCGCAACGCGGCCGCTGTCGAGGCGCTGTCCGTCGCGCTTGGGGAGGCGGCCTACCCGCTGCCGACCGACGTCACGTCGGAGGCGAGCGTCGCCGCGGCTTTTGAGGAGGTGCGGCGGCGCCACGGCCGGCTCGACGTGCTGGCGACCTATGCCGCGGTCCAACTCGTCGGCGAGGACGCCCCGGCCGATGAGCTGGAGTTGGCGGTCTGGGAGCGGACGCTGGCGGTGAACCTCACCGGCGTCTTCCTCTGCTGCAAGCACGGCCTGCGCCTGATGCTCGAGAGCGGCGCGGGCGGCTCGGTCATCAACTGTGGCTCCCCGACCGGCGAGACGATGTGCGGCGCCGGCTTCTCCGCCTACTCCGCCTCAAAGGCCGGTGTGATGGGGCTGACGCGGACCCTCGCCGCCGACTACGCCAAGCACGGCATTCGGGTCAACGGGATCGTGCCGGGCACGATCGAGACGCCGCTGACCGCCGCCCTGACGAGCGATCCCGCCGCCCGCGCCGCCCTCGTTGCCGGCACCCCGCTCGGGCGGCTCGGCACGCCCGACGACCTGGCGGGCGTCGCCGTCTTCCTCGCTTCGGACGGGAGCCGCTTCGCCACCGGCGCCCACTTCCACGTCGACGGCGGGATCTCCGTCCGATGAGCGCCGCCGCCACGGTCGCCGCCCCCTTCCGCGTCGGCGTCACCCGCGATTTCCTGAAGCCGGACGGCACGCTCGGCTTCGGTGACATCGGCCTCGGCGTGCTGGACCAGACGCCGGGGGTCGCCTGGGAGTTCCTCGCCGAGGATGTCGCCGAGCTGCGGCCCGACCAGATCCGCCCCTACGACGCGCTGATTGTTCTCCTGCCGCAGGTGACGGCGGCGACGCTGGCGGGGGCCGACCGGCTCGCGGTGGTCGCGCGCTACGGCGTCGGCTACGACAGCGTCGACGTCGCCGCCTGCACCGCGCGCGGCGTCGCCCTGACGATCACCCCGGACGGCGTCCGCCGCCCGATGGCGACCGCGATCCTGACCCTTCTGCTGGCCCTCGCCCACCGGCTGGGGGAGAAGGACCGCCAGACCCGGACCGGGGAGGGGTGGGCGCGCAAACTGGAGACGATGGGAACCGGTCTGACGGGACGCACCCTCGGTTCCATCGGGCTCGGCAACATCGGTCGGGAGCTCTTCGCCCTGGCGGCTCCGCTGGAGATGCGCCACGTCGCCCACGATCCGTTCGCCGCCCCGGCGCAGGCGGCGACGCTCGGGGTCGAGCTGCTGGAGTTGGACGACCTGCTGCGGACGGCCGACTTCGTCGTCGTCAACTGCCCGCTCACCCCCGAGACGCGCGGCCTCGTCGACGCGGAACGCCTGGCGCTGATGAAACCCTCCGCCTACCTGATCAACGCCGCCCGCGGGCCGATCGTCGACCAGGCGGCGCTGACCGTGGCCCTGCAGGAGGGAAGGCTCGCCGGCGCCGGGCTCGACGTCTTCGAGCGGGAGCCGATCGACCCGGCCGACCCGCTGCTGGCGCTGGAGAACGTGATCGTCTCGCCGCACGCCCTCTGCTGGACCGATGAGTGGGCCGTGAGGACCGGCCGCGACGCCTGCGCCGGCATCCTGGCGGTGGCGGCGGGGCGTGCCCCGGACCACGTGGTCAACCGGGCCGTGCTGGAGCATCCGCGCTTCCGGGAGAAGCTGGGCCGCCTCGCCGGCCGCATCGACGCGAGGGAGGAGGGCTAGATGCGCGAGAACCCTGTCAAGCGGACGCTCGCGGCCGGTGGCGTCGCGATCGGGACAATGGTCTTCGAGTTCGCCTCCTCCGGCGTCGCCCGGATCGCGGCCGAGGCGGGCGCCGAGTTCGTCGTCTTCGACATGGAGCACACCGGCTGGAGCATCGAGACGATCCGGACGCTGATGGCGACCGCCGGCGGCGCGAACATGGTGCCGGCGGTGCGGGCGCCGGCGACCGCATACCACCTCCTCTCCCGCCCGCTCGACGTCGGCGCGATGGGGCTGATGGTGCCGATGGTCGAGAGCGAGGCGCAGGCGCGGGAGATCGTCCGCGCCGCCAAGTACCCGCCCCTGGGGGGGCGCGGCGCCGCCTTCGGCATCGCCCACGACGATTACGCGGGGGGCGACGTCGCGGCCAAGATGGAGGCAGCCAACCGGGAAGGCCTCGTCTTCGCCCAGGTCGAGACGGCGCAGGGGATCGAGGCCGCGGCCGCGATCGCCGCGGTCGAGGGGGTCGACCTGCTCTGGATCGGCCAGTTCGACCTCTCCGTCTCGCTCGGCGTCCCCGCCCAATTCGAACACCCGACCTTCCTGCGGGCGGTCGACCGGGTGCTGGAGGCGTGCGCTCGGCACGGCAAAACGCCGGGGATGATGGTCACCGACGTGGCAAGCGGTCAGGCGCTGCTCGCCCAGGGTTTCCGCTGCCTTGCCTACTCCGGCGACCTCTGGATCTACGGCGAGGCGCTCCGGCGCGGGATTGCCGGCCTTCGCGAGGGCGTCCGCGCGGCGGCGACGGGGCCGCCGGCCTGACGGCACGCAAGGGACGAGACCGACCCCGCCCCGGACGGACCCGGGCGGACAGACGAGCCGCGACGACGCGGACCGAGCCACGGGAGGCACGACGATGGACGGACGACGAGGAGAGGAGCGGGATCGGGACCGCCGCGATGCCCTCGCCCGCTTCGCCGCGCAGCAGGTCAGCCGCCGCCGCTTCCTGCGCGGCGCGGCGGGGACGGCGGCGGCCCCCTTCGCCGTCCGGGCGGCGGCGGCGGGGGCCGCCTTCACCGCCTTCACGCCGGCCGCCGTCGGCGTCGCCGCGAAGCGGTTGCGGCAGACCGGCGACTCGGCCGAGGCGGCGGTGACCGCCGCCCAGCAGTTCAAGGGAACGACGCTCAACGTCCTCTACGAGGCCGGGTTGCAGGCCCAGGACCCGATCAACTTCTCCGGGCCGATGTGGGAGGAGCTGACCGGGATCACGATCAACGTCGTCGAGAAGCCGTTCACGGAGCTCTACTCCTCGCCGATCGCCGACCATCTGGCCGGCGCCGGCGCCAACGACGTCCTGAACACGGTCCCCTCGTTCATGCCCGACTTCGTGGCCCAGGGGGTCGTCGAGCCGCTCCAGCCCTTCATCGACCGGTACATGAACCCGGCCGACCTCGACGACTTCCACCCCCTCTACCGCGGCCTGACGCGCTACGCCGGCCAGATCTACGGCCTCTTCGACGACGGCGACCCGCTGATCCTTTACTACCGTCGCGACCTCTTCGACGACCCGGCCACCAAGGACGCCTTCCGCGCCGCCAACGGCCGCGACCTTGCCCCGCCGACGACCTGGGCGGAGTACGATGCGATCCAGGCCTTCTTCACCGAGCGGGGCGGCGGCACCCTCTACGGCGGCGCCAGCCAACGCGCCGCCGGCCAGGTCTACGAGTGGTTCCTCGGCGAGTTCCGGACCAACGGCGGCCGCTTCTTCGACGACGCCACGCTCGACGCCACCCTCGCCTCGGAGGCGGGCGTCGCCACCCTGGCCCGGATGGTCGCCTCCAACGAGAGCATGCCGCCCGGCGCCGAGACGTTCGACTTCGTCGCGATCCTGACCGCCTGGATGGCCGGTGAGTTGGCGATGATCGGCGGCACCTGGCCGCCGATCGGGCGCTGGTCGGAGGGGTACGGCGCCGGCACCAAGCAGCTCGAGTTCGTGCCCGCCTCCACCGTCGCCGACAAGGTCGGCTACGCGGTGCTGCCGGGCGGTCACAGCCAGCACGCCGGCGGCTTCCTCCTCAGCGTCGCCGCCGACAGCCAGAACAAGGAGGCGGCCTACCTCTTCGCGCAGTGGATGAACAGTCCCAGCATCAGCCTCCAGCGCTGCATGCTCCCCTACGCCCTGCGCGACCCGTTCCGCCTCAGCCACTACCGCTCGGCGGAGTACCGCGCCCTCTGGCCGAACTCCGGCGCCTACCTCGACACCCTCCAGGCGGCGGCCGACGGTGCGCTGATCGACCTGATCATGCCCGCCTCCGCCGAGTACTCTGCCGCGATCGACCAGGCCGTCACCGCCGCGATGGCGGGGACCGACCCCGCGCAGGCGCTCGCCGACGCCGACGCCGCGGCGGACGCGATCACCGACCGGCTCGGCCGCGACGCCCAGAAGGCGGCCTACCAGGAGTTCGTCGCGCTGCCGGGCTCGTACCCGGAGACCACGGGGACGGGCGCGGCGCCGGTCTCGACGCCGGCGGGCTAAGGTGGCGTCGCCAGGGACCACCGCGCGGGCCGGGGGCGGTCTGGTGCGTGGTTGTCGGGCGGTGGCCGAGGGGGCGGTCCGGGGGCGCAATCCCGGGCCTCCCCCGCAGCGCGACGGGTCTGTCCACCCCGGCCCGTCACCGCGACGGAACCCGTTCTTCGCCCCCGGTTCTCGGCCGCGAGGGGGCGTTCACCGCAACGTCGGGTCGGCACCGCGCCCGGACGGCCCCTTCTTCCCCTGGAACGGCGCCCCGCGGCCGGCGCCGGGGCGCCGCCCGGACGGAAAGCGCACGTGAGCGCTTCTCTGGGCCTGCCGCGCCGGGGGCGAGGCCGGTGGGCCGGTGGCACCTACGCCGGGCGTCGGCGACGGACCGGTTGGCTCCTCGTCGCCCCGGCGGTCGCCGCGCTCGCCGCGGTCGGCCTCTTCCCGCTCGTCTACTCCCTGACGCTCAGCTTCCGGCAATGGGATCTGCAGACCCCGGCCCATCCCTTCCTCGGCCTCGACAACTACGCCCAGGCGCTGACCGACGCCCGGATCTGGGGGGCACTCCAGAACACCCTGATCGTGGTGGGGGTCGGGGTCGCGCTCCAGTTCGCGCTCGGGCTCGGGCTGGCGCTCGTGATGGTCGACGAGCTGCGGGGCAAGCGTTTCGTGCTGCCGCTCTTGATGCTGCCGGTGATGATGGTCCCGGTCGTCGTCGCCTTCACCTGGCGGCTGCTCTGGGACACCCGCTACGGGGCGATCAACCAGGTGCTCGGCTCGCTGCTGGGGCGGGAGGTGGCGATCGCCTGGCTGGCGGAGCGCCCCACGGCCCTCTTTGCGATGGTCGTGACCGAGGTCTGGCAGTGGACCCCGTTCATGTTCCTGGTTCTGCTGGCGGGCCTCTCCAATCTGAATCCGGAGCTCTACGACGCGGCGGCGCTCGACGGCGCCGGCTGGTGGAGCGCCCTGCGCGACGTCACCCTGCCGGGCCTGGCGCCGGTGATCGCCGTCGCGCTCCTCTTCCGGGCGCTCGACGCCTTCAAGATCTTCGACCTTGTCTTCATCTTCACCCAGGGTGGCCCCGGCACCGCGACCGAGTCGCTCTCCTGGTACGTCTACCAGCTCGGCTTCAAGTTCTTCCGGATGGGCTACGCGGCGGCCGTCTCCTACCTCATCCTGATCGGCCTGACCGTCGCCGCCAGCCTCTACGTCGGCCGCTTCGTGCGGGAGGAGCGGGCGTGAGCGCGCGGGTCGCCGGCCCGCGCGCCGGGGCCCGGGGCGCGGGCGTCCTCGCC
>CADCWL010000026.1 GCA_902806405.1 uncultured Thermomicrobiales bacterium
CTCGGGCTCAACCGCGACGGAGAGGTTGTCCCCATCTCCGAATTGGAGGTCGATGACGAGGGAAACGGCTTGATCCCGATCGATCTTAAGCGCTCCATTGGCGAGTATCGGACGCTTCAAGTCGTCGCCCGTTCGGACGGGAGCGACGCCGGTTCGGGCGAATCGGTCATGTCGGGCCAACCCAACGGATCCATCGGCAGTGACGACCCGACCGCCAACAGTGCGGTACCTGATAGCTGATCGCGTGCGGCGACGCGGCCACTAACTTCGGTCCTCCCCCGTCGCGTCACCCTTCCGGGTCCGCTCCTGTTCCGCCAGCCAGAGCTCATCCACGCCGTACTGGAGAACAAAGAGGCGGCAAAGCCGTTTCCAACCGAGGTCGCCGGAATAGCGCTTAAAAACCAATCGGACCTCCTCGGCGGTGGTCGCCGCCTCGAACTCGCCGTCGATCCGCTCCAACAGCTCCCGCGTCACCAGCTGCGCCATTTTTCGCCCTTCTTCGTGCCGTGGACATCGACCGTTTAGGGGCACTCTACCATCGGCCCCGCGTCCGACCGACGCGCCGCCGCCACCCGCGGTGCCGGTTGCGCGGGCGGTGCGCGAGCCGTATAGTCGCCGCCGTCGAAGGTCCTGCGGGCGAGCCCGAGCGCAGAGCGGAGCAACGGTGGCAGGAGCAAGCGGCGGAGGGTGGCGAGTCGGGTTCGCTCCGGCCGTGGCGACGCCGGCCGCGGCCGCCGCTCGGGCCGTCCCGGAGGATGTCGGGCGATCGGCCTCGCGCGTTGGGTTTGGAGACGCCGCGCTGCTTGAGACAGCGCCGCCTGTCGCCAGCGTGAGCGTGGTAGTTCCCGTCTACAACGAAGAGGGGAACATCCGGGAATTGCACCGTCGGTTGATCGGCGCGCTCGACGGGTTGGCACTTCCCTACGAGCTTATCCTGATAGACGATGGGTCGAGGGACGGCACCTGGCGGGCGATCGCCGCGCTCGCCGATGAGGATTCGCGGCTCGCCGCTCTCCGCCACCGTCGCAACTTCGGAAAGGCGCGCGCACTCGCCAGTGGTTTCGCCGTGGCGCGCGGTGACGTGGTCGTGACGATGGACGGCGACCTCCAGGACGACCCGGACGAACTGCCACGCTTCCTCGAGAAACTTGGCGAAGGGTACGATCTGGTCTCGGGCTGGAAACAGCGCCGGCAGGACCCGCTCGGCAAGACCTTCCCGAGTCGCTTCTTCAACCTGGCCGTTCGGCGCGTCTCCGGTGTGCCGCTCCACGACTTCAACTGCGGCTTCAAAGCGTATCGGCTCGACGTGGTCCGCTCGATCCGGCTCTACGGCGAGTTGCACCGCTTCACACCGGTCCTTGCCCACGCCGAGGGGTTCCGGGTCGGGGAGCTGCCGGTCCGCCACCACCCGCGGCGCTGGGGGCAATCGAAGTACGGCTGGAAGCGGCTCGTCAAAGGGTTCCTCGACCTGCTGACGGTAACCTTCCTCACGCAGTACCGGCAGCGCCCCATGCACTTGCTCGGGCTTCCCGGTCTGCTCGCCCTCATCCTCGGCGTCGCGATCGGGCTCTTCCTGACCGCCGAGAAGCTCCTCGCGGGCGCGACGATCGGCACCCGTCCGTTGCTGCTTCTGGCGGTGCTCCTCGTCGTCATCGGTGCCCAGTTCTTCGGTCTCGGGTTGATCGGCGAACTCCTGGCCCATGGGTCGAACGCCCCGCGGGCGAGCCCCGCCCAGGCTCCCCTTCCCGTCCCCGATCTGCCGATCCGCGAGGGGATCGCCCTCGACACCGATCGGCTCGGTGTCCCCGTTGGCGTGCCCTGACCGCCCCCGATGCCTCCGCCGAACCCCGGCAGACGTCAGAACCGACCGCCGACAGGCCGGCGTGGCGGCGCCTTCTGGTGGTACCGACCCCGCTCGTCTTCGGCCTCGCCGTGGCGGTCGCGCTGCTGCTCCTTTGGCGGCAGGGGACGCTCGCCGACCTGGGCGACGCGGCGGGACGGCTGCGTCCAGGCGTCCTCGCCGGCATCCTCGGTCTCTATCTCCTCGGCTTGGCGCTGCTCTGCCTCCGCTGGCAGGCGCTGGTGCGGATGGCCGGTGGCCATGCCGACGCGCCCCTGGCGGCCGAAGCGTTCCTAACCTCGGTCGTCGTCAATTACGCTGCCCCGATCGGCCTCGCCGTTCCGACACGGGCCGCCCTTTCGGTGCGCGACCTTGGCCTCGGCGTCACGGCGGGGGGTGCCGTCGCGCTCTGGGAGGTCGCCCTCGACGGTGCGATCCTTGGCCTCCTCAGCCTGGCATGGTTAACCACGACGGACCGCTCCGTCCTGCCCACGGTCGACCTCGGGGCGCGCACCCTTTGGCTCGTTGCCGCGGGCGCTGTCGTTGCGGTCGCCCTCGTCGGCGCGGTCGCCGTGGTCAAGCCGCGGCTGCGGCGCCGAGTGGGTTTGGCGGGACGCGATCTCCTCCGGTACCCTGGGCGCCGGCCTCGAGCGGCGGCGCTGGCGCTCGGGCTGACCGTCGCCTACTGGACGTTCCAGGCCGTCATCCTGCGGCTGCTGCTCGGCGCGGTCGGGGTGGGGTCGGGGTTTGAGCCGACGCTCGTCCTCGGATTGCTGGGACTGCCGGTTCTGATCGGGATGTTCAGCCCGGTGCCGGGGGGCGCGGGGGTCCGCGAAGCGCTGATGGTCGCCGTTGCCCAAGCGCGGGGTGTCGACGGTGCGGCCGTCCTCCTCGCCGCCGTCGCCTACCGGGTGGCGCTCTTCGCGGCGATCCCGCCGTTGTACGCGGCCGCCCGCTTCTGGCGGGCGGTGCGCGGCGGCCGGACGCGCTGATCGGAATCGGGTTCGAGGGAGGTTCGCGTGTCGGAGCCGGCGGTTCATCAAGCGTCATCCACTCCGTCCCCGAGCAAGGACACGTCGGCACCCGGGATCGACTCCGCCGATGGGGTGGTCGGTGCGGACGGGCAGGACACCAGCAACTACCGGAAGCACACGAGCGGCAACCCGCTGCAGCGCGTCCTGATCGGCCGCTTTCACCGCGCGATTGCCGAGCGGGTGGTGGCGCTGGAGCCGTCCAACTTTCTCGACGCGGGCTGCGGCGAAGGCTTCGTCGCCCGCGTCCTGCTGCGGCGCCTGCCAAGTCTGGCAGTGACCGGCTGCGACCTCAGTCCAGCCGCAAGCAAACTCGCCGCCGGCAAGAACCCGGGCACCGGCTTCGCCGCTGCCAGCCTGCTTGCCCTCCCCTTCGCCGACGACGCTTTCGACGTCGTCGGCTGTTTCGAGGTGCTGGAGCACCTGCCTGACGACGCCCCGGAGCGGGCGCTGCGGGAACTGGCCCGGGTCGCCCGCCGGGCAGTCGTCCTGAGCGTGCCCCACGAACCGGCTTTCTCCCTCGCGAACGTTGCCCGTGGCAAGAACCTCGACGTGCGGCCGCGCGGCAGCGACCCAGACCACCGCCAGTTCTGGAGCCGGCGCGCTTTCGGCGCCATGGTGGTCCGCGACCAATCGCTCGACGTCGCCTGGCTCGGCGGCTCCTTTCCGTGGACGATCTGCGTCGCGACGAAGCGGTGAGCGACCGGCCATGGGGGAGCTGAGAGTGGCTGAGGAGTGCCGGGCCAGCGGCTCCCTGTGGCGGGCGTCGGCTATGCTTGTTGTCCGCGCCTTCGGTCGCCGTTGTCCGTTGGCCAGTAGCTGACACTTGATGGCTCAGAGCTTATGGCCCCTTCCGTCCGGACGTGCGCCGGGTGCGGGACGGCGAACCCGCAGGCGAACACGTTCTGCATCGAGTGCGGCGCGCCGCTGACCGACGCCGCGCCCGACCCCGGCCTGGCACGGCCGGCCCAGACCCAGTTCACCCTCCCGGACTATCTGCTCGCGGCGCGGCACCGCGAGGCGGAGGACCAAAGACGCCGGCTCGCCGTTCGCGAGGGGTCGGGTGGGGGGCTGGTCTGGACGGGCGCGCCGCTGATCGGGGGCGCGCTGCTCTTCTCCTCCGGGACCGGGCCGGGCGCGACCGCCCTCGGGCTCGGTCTTCTCTGCGTCGTCGCCGGGTTCTTCCGGATGCGGCGGGACCGGCACGCGATGGCGCGGGCGGGCGTCGCCACGACCGCGGTCGGCGCGGTCGCCCTGGGCGCGGTCGCCCTCCAGATCCTCGACCTCGGCGGGGCGGCCCCGCTCCCTTCCGCCACGGCTGTCGCGCGAGCGCCGACGCCCACGCCCGACCCGGCCGAGATCGCCACCGTGCCGGGCGGAAGCGGCGGTGACCGCGGCGTCGCCATGTTCCTCGGCGACCCGGCCCGCAGCGGGCGCCACCCCGGCCCCGCGCCGAGTGGGCGTCCCACCGTCCGCTGGCGCGTCCACACCGGCGGTGAGGTCTACACCTCGCCCGTCGTGGTCGGCAATGCGGTCTTCGTCGGGACCAAGAGCGGGTTCTTGACCGCGCTGGATGTCGCGACCGGCGCCGAGCGGTGGCGTGTCGACCTCGGCGGCTACGTGGTGCGGGCGACGCCGGCGGTCGCCGGCGGGACCGTCTATGTCGGCGCCGGCTACGCCCTCTTCGCGGTCGACGCGGCGACGGGCCGAGAGCGTTGGCGGCTGCCGATCCGATTCGCCGGCTCCCCATCGCCGACCGTCTCCGACGGGGTCGTCTACGCCGGAACCCAGGAGGGGCACCTCTACGCGGTCGACGCCGCGACCGGGATCGAGCGCTGGCACGTCGAGGTCGAGGGGCTGGTCTTCGGGTCGCCGGCCGTCGCCGGGGGGACCGTCTTTGTCGGCGGCGATGCCGGTGCCCTCCACGCTTTCGATGCCGCCACCGGCCGCCTCCGCTGGAGGCGGCCGGTCGGCGGCGAGATCACCGCCTCCCCCGCGGTGGCGAACGGCTCCGTCTACGTTGCGAGCACCGCGCCCTCCCTCGTCGCCCTCGACGCCGCGACCGGGGACGAGCGGTGGCGCGTCGCGATCGGCGGGGGGACACCGCCGGCCCTGCTCGGCGACACCCTCTTCCTCGGCAGCGACGACAACGGCCTCTACGCCGTGGACACCGCCGGCGGGGGGCTCCGCCTCCTCTTCCCCACCGGGGGGCCGGTCGTCGCCCCCCCCAGCGTCGCCGGCGACGCGCTCTTCGTCGCCGCCGGCTCAACCCTTCATGCGGTGGGCACCGACGGCACGCCGCGCTGGAGCTACCCGACCGGCGGCGAGATCGGTTCCGCGCCGGCGGTGGTGGGTGGTAGCGTCTACGTCGGCAGCCACGACGGGTATCTGTACGCCATCGGTGGCGACCGCGATGGGGTCCCGGCCGCTTAACCCGGCGTTGGGACAAACCGGGTCAAAAATTGTCCGCGTGCTGGGCTATCGCTCGCGTCGATTCGGTAGTACAATGTCGTGCAGGCCCGGCGCGTCTCGCGCTCGGCGGTGAGGGGCCGCCGCAAACGTGGGGCTCGGGAACGTGGAAAAGGAAGGGAGCATCAACGTGCGCAATCGTGGAATCGCCCTGGTGGCCGGCCTCGGGCTGGCGTTCTCGGTCGCGGTGCCGGCGTCGGCGCAGGACCTGACCGACGCGGACACCGCTGCCGCTGACTTCCTCGGCGCGCTCGGAGAAGGTTTCAGCGTCTCCGACGTCGTGGAAGAGACCCTCGAGAATGTCGGCCTTGAGGAGGAAGAGGGCACGTTCGTGACGACGGACGCGACCCCGTTCAACCCGGTCGACGACGAGGGCTCGGTCACGACCGTGTTCGTCGACGACCTGACCTTCGGGTCCGAGGTGGTCGAGACCGAGGAGTAAACGATTCGGTCGGGGGTTGGTGACACCACCCCGCCGTTCGTTGCTAACAGGTCAGGAGGCGGGGTTGGCTCTTAGCCAACCCCGCCTCCTTGTTTCTGCCCCTACGCTGAGCACTAGACGATCTCGAGCAAATCGGCGGTGAGCAGCGTCGGTTTGGGCGACGAGGTTTCTCGCTGGTACCAGAAGGCAGTCGAGGCGATGTCGTCCTGGAGCGGCAGGTAGCGGCGTCCGGTGCGCCAGCCGAGGGCCTGGATGGTGACCCGCAGGTCGGCCGCGAAGCGGATCGGGTCCATCACGTGCCAGCGGTACATGCCGAATCGCTGCTGGCTACGGTAGAGGCCGTCCGGCGGCAGAATCTGGCAGAGCCCCAGGAACGGCGTGGTGAAGGCGGTGTAACCCTGACCCGGCACGTCGAAGTTCCAGGCGCCACCGAAATAGTCCTCGGTGCCGGTGCCGCAGATGGTCGGAAACTCGCCGTCGCCGTCGAGAAAGAACTTCATCTCCCCCTCACCCCACCAGCCGGAGGCGTTGACGCCCCAGGCGAGGTAGGTGCCGACGTAGTGGCCGCTCCCGGCGATGCCGTCGAGGAGGGTGTGGACTTCGCCGTACGGGAGGTTCCAGTTCCGCCGCCACTGGGCGTGGAAGTAGGCGGCATCGGCGGGGACCTCGGTCAGCGCGTAGTCGACCTGGTAGTAGAGGACGACTTCCTCGTCGGTCAGGTTCTCAACGCTGATGCGGGCGCTCCGGCGGAAGGGCATCTCCCAGTAGCTGTTGCAGCCGCCGTGGGGGTTGACGGCGACGGGGAGGGAACTGACCTGGGCGAACTGGGCCCAACCGTTGCAGAAGAAGTCGCCGAGCGGCACCTCGACCGCTGGCCGCTCGTCGTCGTCCCAATGGATGCGGAGCACCAGCCGCCGCCAGTTGCGGGGGTGGGTCGTCAGCCAGAAGTGCTGGATCGCCCCTTCGCCGCGGATCTCGGCGATCATCGCCCGGGCGAGCGGTTGGATCGCGATACTGGGGGAGACCTTCCAGCCGCGGCCGAGGTCGCGGGCGGCGGCGGCGCCGGTCCCCTCGGTCGCCATGCCGCCGCGGCCCGGCTCCCCGGTGGGGTTCTCGGCGCTGATCGAGCGGGTCCGCGCCGCGGAGAGGCGCGAGAGCGTGCCGAGGCCCATGCCGAGGCCGTTGAAGCCGTCCACCCGGTCTCCTCCTCCCAGCGGCGGCTCGCCGACGGCCGCGCCGTGGCTCCTCGTTGACGACCGGTGTCGTGCCGGCGAGCCGCGCCCCGACGGGGCGGGCTACTTTAGCCGATGCGGCGGGTAGAATGGGAACGCATCCGGCCCGCGGCGGGCGGGGCTGGGCGGTCGCGAGACCGCCGGCGAGCAGCGGGTGCGATCGTGACCGACGAGGAGGGACTCCACGATGACCGAGCGGACGAGCGCCGCGGCGAGACCGGGACGGGCGCGGACCGCGGCGCGGCTGGGCGCGATGGCGGCCGGTCTGGCCGTACCGATCGCCGTCGCCGGGCTGGTGAGCGGCGCCGCGGCGCCGGTGGCGGCCGTGCCGGCGGCGCAGGACGCGACCCCGGCAGCGGTCGCTGCGCCGCCGCCGCCACCGGAGGACATCGCCGCCACCGTCTCCGCCTGCCTCGCGGCGGGCGTCGATTTCTCCGACTGCGTCGACGCCACGGTCGCGGTGCTGGTGCCGGCGATCGAGGCGTCGGTGCCGGCGGAGGAGACCGGGGCGAGCGAGGAGCCGCCGCCGCCGCCGGTGCCGGTGATCGTGGTGCCGCCGGTGCCGCCGCTGCCGCTGCCGCTGCCGCCGGTCCTGGGCGGAGGGGTCGAGGACGACGAGGCGACCGAGGACGGGAACGGGTAGCCGCGACGATACGACGGCAAGGATGGGGACGGGACCGGTGCAAAGCCGGTCCCGTCCCCGTTAACGAGGACCCGCCCGAGAAGCGCTCGCCCCCAAGCCCCGTTCTCTCGGGCCAGGGAGAGAGGGACGGGTGGTCGGCGGGCCGGAGGGCCGGGCGCCGACGCTCGTGGACGTCCGGTGGCCACAGGGCCTCCCCGGCGCCGGGGAGACGACGCGGAGCCGGCGGCCGGGCATCGACCCCGGGGACGCCAAAACCGGGTCGAGCGCCGGGGACACAACCTCGCGGGCGGGCCCAGGCCTTGTGGCCTCGTCACCGCCCCGTGAGGTGCGGGGTCGACACCCTCGTGGGGAACCCGCGAAGTCCGCCAACGGGCTTCTGTCGGCGGTTGCCCGATGGAGCGACGGCGCTCCGCTCCCGGCTCGGGAGGCCGGCCCTGGCGATCCCTGCGGCGAGACCGGTCCCGCCCCGGCGCCCCGGTGGCTGCCCGGCGTCCGTTCGACCCGAGCGGACGCTTCGACGGCGAGCGGGGGTCGGTGGCGCCGTTGCTTCCCCCTACTTACATATATCGTCACGGCGGCGTTTTGTGTCACGGTTTTCGACGCGGTTATCGTAGCACGCGCTACGTCGTCCCGAGATTGCCGCCGCGCGGGGCCGATCACCGCACCGGGCGGCGTTGCCGGATCAGCCGGTGTTCTTGAGGCCGCCGGCGATGCCGTTGACGGTGAGGAGGACGGCGCGGAGCAGGTCGTCCGAGGCGGGGTCGGCGCGGAGGCGGCGGAGGAGGTCGACCTGGACGAAGGAGAGGGGATCGACGTAGGGGTTGCGGCGGGCGACGGAGCGCTGGAGCACGGGGTCCCGGTCGAGCAGGTTCTCCTGTCCGGTTATGTCGAGTAGGAGCCGCCGGGTCAGCTCGTACTCGGCGCGGACGCGGGGCCAGATGCGATCGCGGAGGGCGGGCTCGACGAGGGCGACGTAGCGCTCGGCGATGGCGAGGTCGGCCCGGGCGAGGGCCAGCTCGGCGTTGGCGAGGAGGGCGCCGAAGAAGGGCCAGTCGCGGTCCATCTCGCGGAGGAGGTCGCGGCCGAAGCGGTCGCGGCCGCCCTCGAGACCGGAGCCGAGGCCGTACCAGCCGGGGAGGAGGATGCGGGCCTGGGTCCAGGAGAAGACCCAGGGGATGGCGCGGAGGTCCTCGATACGGGTCGAGGAGACGCGGCGGGCGGGGCGGGAGCCGAGCTGCAAGCGGGCGATCTCGCCGATCGGGGTGGCGGTCTGGAAAAAGTCGACGAAGGCGGGATCGCCGTAGACGAGGTCGCGGTAGGCGGCGGCGGAGCGGGCCGCCAGCTCGGCCGTCGCCGCCTCGAAGGTGGCGAGGCGGTCGGGGGCGGGCTGGGGGATGGGGGAGGCGGCAGCGGACCCCTGGCCGGGGGCCCGGCCATCGGCCCGGTCGGTGAGGTTCGGGGCGGAGCTGACGAGGACGGCGCCGGCGACGAGCTCCAGCTCGCGGTGGGCGATCTCGACGGTGGCGTAGCGGGCCGCGATGACCTCCCCCTGCTCGGTCAGCTTGATCCGGCCGGCGACGGTGCCGGCGGGTTGGGCGAGGATCGCGACGTTGGTGGGGCCGCCGCCGCGACCGATCGAGCCGCCGCGGCCGTGGAAGAAGGTGACGTCGACGCCGGCTTCGGCGAAGAGGGCGGCGAGGGCCTTCTGGGCGGCGTAGAGCGCCCAGGAGGAGGCGAGGTAGCCGACGTCCTTGTTGGAGTCGGAGTAGCCGATCATCACCTCCTGCGCGTTTCCCCACCCGGCGAGGGCCGCGCGGTAGACCGGCTCGGCGAGGAGGGTCCGCATCGTGTCGGGGGCGGCGGCGAGCGATGCCCCCTGCTCGAAGAGCGGGGCGATCTGGAGGGCGGCGTGGCCGCCGCCGGTCTCGGCGAGGCGGGTCTCCTTCTGGAGGAGGAGGACGCCGAGGGCGTCGGAGGGCTGCTCGGCGCCGGAGACGACGTAGGTGCGGATGGCGCCGCGGTGCTCGCCGTGGAGGAGGCGGCGGACCGTGCGGAAGGTCTCCAGGACCTCGCGCGCCTGGGGGTCGAGGGGGGCGAGGTCGGCGGGGACGAGGGGGCGGGGGTTGGCGATCTCGCGGGCGAGGAGGGCGATCCTGGCCGCCTCCGGGAGCGCGGCGTAGTCCGGCTCGACGCCGGTGTGGGCGAGGACGCCGGCGAGGGCGGCCAGGTGGCGCTTGGCGTGGTCGCGGATGTCGAGCCGGGCGAAGTGGAAGCCGAAGACCTCGACCTGGCGGAGGAGGTCGTGGAGGTCGCCGGCGGCGATCAGGGCGGCGCCCTGGTCGACGAGGGAGACCTCCACGAGGCGGAGGTCGGCGAGGAGCTCGTCGGGGGCGGCGTAGCCTTCGGTTTGGTGGAGGCGGGCGGCGCGGACGCGCTCGCGGATCAGGGTGAGGGCGCGGCGGTAGGGCTCGTGCTCGTTGCGGCGGAGGAGGTCGGCGGCGAGGGCGGGAAAGCGCGCGGTGCCGTCGTCGAGCAGGGGGGCGAGGCGGGGGGCGGGGCCGACGACGCGGTCGGAGAAGGAGAGGCGGCCGGCGAGCTGGCCGAGGCGGGTGTCGAGGAAGGCGAGGGCGGCGTCGCGCATCACGCCGAGGGTCTCCTCGGTGACGGCGGGGGTCACGTTCGGGTTGCCGTCCCGGTCGCCGCCGACCCAGGAGCCGAAGGAGAGGAAGGGGGGGACGGCGATCTCGGCGCCGGGGTAGACCTCGGCGACGGCCTCCTCGAGGTCGCGGTAGAGGCGGGGGACGACCTCGACGAGGGTGGAGGCGACGTAGACGAGGTTGGCGCGGACCTCGTCGAGGACGGTCGGGGTGACGGCTCGGATCTCGTCCGAGCCCCAGAGCTCGGCGACGGTGGCGGCGATGAGGCGGCGGGCGCGGGTCTCGTCCCGCGGCAGGCCGCGGCGCTCGTCGAGGTCGCGGAGGACGGCGAAGACGCGGGCGAGCTTGGCGATGACGGTGCGGCGGCGGGCCTCGGTCGGGTGGGCGGTGAGGACGAGGCGGACCTCGGCGCGGGCGAGGAGGGAGCGGAGGCCGTCGGCGTCGACACCGCGGTCGGCGAGGAGGCCGACGGCCTCGCGGATGGAGCCGCGGCGGGGGGTGTCGGGGTTCTCGGCCTCGCGGCGGCGGATGCGGCGGACGCGCTCGTTGTCCTCGGCGAGGTTGACGAGCTGGAAGTAGCTGGTGAAGGCGCGGGTGAGGACCTGGGCCTCCTCGACGCTCGTGCCGGCGACGAGGGCCTCCAGGCGGTCGCCGGCGGCGGCGTCACCGGCGCGGAAGGCCTTGGCGTGCTCGCGGGCCGCCTCCTCCAGCCCAAAGGCCTCGTGGCCGGCGAGGTCGCGGAGGACTTCGCCGAGGAGGTCGCCGAGGAGGAAGACGTCGTCGGAGAGGGTACGGGAGGAGGGCATCCGGGGCTCCGGCGGTGTGGCCCCCGCGGCCCCCGATCTTGGGGGAGACGACGAGGGGAGGGGGCGGCGGGACGGGTCGGTCGCATTGTAAGAGGGCGGGCGGGGGCAGGTGGTACGGGAGAGGTCCGCCCCCCCGGCCCCTCTCCCTCGCGAGGGAGAGGGGGGGAACGTTCAAACGGT
>CADCWL010000027.1 GCA_902806405.1 uncultured Thermomicrobiales bacterium
GTACGCGCGGGAGAAGCTGTTCGACCCGCTCGGGATCGTGCCGGGTGACTGGATGCGCTCGCCTCAGGGGGAGCCGAGCGCCGGCTCCGGCCTGGAGCTGACGGCGCGCGACATGGCGAAGCTCGGCTACCTCTATCTGCGCGGCGGGGAGTGGGACGGCGAGCAGGTGATCCCGGCCGATTACGCCGAGGCGGCGACGACCTACCAGAGCCTGGGCGACTCCACCGGCGCCTACGCGAACTACGGCTACCAGTGGTGGGTCACGACGACGGCGGCCGGCTACCCGGCCTCCTTCGCGCTCGGCTACGGCGGCCAGCACATTTTCGTGGTGCCCGACCTGGACCTGGTGGTGGTAACCGCGATCGCCCGCCGCGTGCCGCCGGAGGAGCTGGCGACGCCCCGGTACCTGATCGAGGGGGTGGTTGCGGCGGTGACCGGGTAGAGTGAAGAGGCTGCTCCGTCAACGCCCGTTTCGGTCGTCTCGCTCGTCCATCGTCCCGTAGCAAGGGGGGCCCTTTGCCACGTCGTTCGGGAGGACTCCCCCGTTCTGCGGGACGATAGGGGCAGCAATGACGGGCGTTGGGGCCGGTCTGGCTCTAAGCGTCCGTGAGCGTCGACCGTCCCTCGACCACCTGGGGAAGCGCCATTCACTTCCGATCCTGCAGCGGTTGTGGATTGCCGACTTATGGCACCGGCGTGGCCGCCACGGGCGTCTGAGGGGCAAAGCCGGGGACGTCCAGCCCCTCGAAGGGGACGACCGGAATCCGGGTCGGATCCTCCTGCCAGGGGAGGCGGCCGGCCTGGTTGGCCAGGTAGGTGCCGTAACCGCCGACGAGGACGAAGAGGAGGAGAGCGGCGGCGACGAGGGCTCGGACCACGGGGCGGCGTAGGATCTGGCGCATGGATCGGGGCTTTCCTCCGAGGTGGTAGAGCGGCCCGGGCGGGTCGCTCCACCGGGGGGTTAAGAGGCGCGCTCGGCGGAGAGGTCGACCTCCAGGGCGACGCGCTCGTCGAGCGAGACGACCGGGCCGACGACGGGCGGCTCGATGCCAAAGTCGGGCATGTCGAAGGCGGTGACGGCGTTGCCGGTGAGAGCGTCGCCATCGCGGGTGGCGGTCGTCGTCCAGGAGACGAGCTTGGTGACGTCGCGGAGGGTGAGATTACCGACCATCGTGAAGGTCGTCTCCTCCCCGTCGGCCAGTGGCCCGTCGAGGCCCTCGACGGCGGTCAGGATGAACGTGGCGAGGGGGAACTGGCCGGTCTCCAGGGTGTTCTCGTAGAGATAGTTGTCGCGCCGGGAGCTGTCGCTCTGGAGGGTACGGAGGTCGACGTCGAAGCGGGAGCAGGCGCGGGGCAGGCCCTCGGCGTCGAACAGGATCTGGCCGATGATCGCGTTGGTCTTGCCGACCGCCTCGACGGCGCCGATGTTGGCAAGTTCTTCCTGGGCGCGGTAGCGCGCCTCCGACTCTTCGCTGACGATAGCGAAGGTGTCGTCGACGGCGGGGGCGTCGGTGGCGAGGCTCGCGGCGCAGTCCATCGTGGCCGGGGGCTCGGCGAGGACGCCGGGGGTCGCCTCTTGGGCGGCGACCGCGGTCGCGCCGGGGAGTGGGCCGACGAGGGCGGTGACGGCGGCGAGGGCGAGCAGGGAGAGGGGCGCCAGGCGGCGCCGGGCGGCGTGGACCGGGTTCATCGTGGTGGACCTCCTGCCGTGGCGGCGGGTCGAGCGGATGGGGGCGACGCGGCCCCCGGACCTGTATGGTGCGGGATCAACCTTAAGGGGGGCTGAGATTCGGCCGAGAGGATTGCACAGCTGCGGGAGCGGGCGGCAGCGGAGCCTCTGACCGACTGTCCCTGCGCCAGGCAGGCCGTTGGAGCGTCGGCGTCCCCATCGCGCCCGGTTCCCCGGTCATGGCGTCGGCGGCAGGCAGGCCCGCGTCGCCGTCCGTGCCGGCGACCCCATTGGCCTCGAGGGTCCGCTCGGCGGTCGGCAAGGGAAGGGGAGCGGCCCGCGCCGCCCCCCTTCCCTTTGCCTTGACGCCTGGACGGTGCCGTCCTCGGCGCCCACCGGGGGCACGAGGTCTGCCCTTCAGCGGTGAGCCACCGTCTGGCAGGAGGGTGTGCCTCCGCCGTTCCCGTCCGGCGGGGCGATGGCGAGGGCAGGGGCGGTCTCGGTGGGTCGGTCGGTCATCGGTGCTTCTTCCTTCTGACGTCTCGGACGCCCGGTCGTCCGCCAAATCCCGGAAGGATCGTCTCGATCGAGATGCCGCGGCCCTGCACATCTCGTCGGCCCGCGGGCCGACGGGCGCCGGAGGCTGCGGCCTGGTCGAGGTCGGCGCGGATCACCTGCTCAGGGAGCCGCCGCTGTGGTGGTTCGGTGGCCACGCCTCGGCGGCGTGCTCGCTCCAGTAGTGGTGGGTCTTGGCCACCGCGGTGACGACGTTCTTGATCTCCTCCTCCAGGCGGAAATCGGGGCCGGCGGGGAGGAGGAGGGTGCCGCCCTGGCGGCGGGCGGCGACGTTCTCCGTCACGATCGCGTGGCGGAGCCAGTCGGCCGCCGCCGCGTCGGGGCAGACGACGCCGATCCAGCCGGGGGCGGCGAAGCGGCGGACGGGCCAGCCGGTGACGATCAGGAGGGCGCGCTCCAGCTCGTCGAGGACGCGCGTCTGGTCGGCGGCGCGGGCGCGGGCCTCCGCCGGGGTCGGCGCCGCGAGGGGGGTGGGGCGGTGGGGAGGGCCGCCGGCGAGGGCCAGGTCGCAGAAATCGTCCCAGATCTCGTTCCAGGCGACGCGGCCGGCGGCGTCGTAGCGGAGGGGAGCGGTGCCCATCGGCGCAGAGCTGACGGCGGCGCCGTTCCGATAGCGCGGCGGCAGGAGGGGATGGGCCTGGGCCGCGCTTGCCACCCGGGCGCCATCGCCGGGTGAACCCGAGGGCGGTCCGGGCGGGGTGAGATCTTGCGCCCGCAGCGCGTTCGCGCTTGGCCCGGTTGCGCGGAGCGCGGCGGCCGTCTCCACAACCGAGGCGCGCGTCGCCTTTGCGCCATCGTCCCCGTCGGGTCGGACATTCTCGGGGCCGAGATTTTGGGGTCGGCTGGGCATCCTTGCATTCCTCCTCCCGCGGGGTCTTATCGACGGTCGATGGTACCGCGCCCGGTAGCCGATAGTGGGGGAAAGACGACGGGTCGTCGCCGTCGCCGATTGGCCCGATCCTTCCGTAAAAGCTGGTCCTCGGACCTCCGCGGCCGGCGTCCAGACGGGACGCCGGCCGCGGAGGTCGGGCGCGCCGGCTTGGTCCTGCCGTGCCCGCTGCCGAACGCGAAGGTGGAGCCGCCGCCGGCATCGCTGATGGCGGTGCTGCCGTCGCCGGAGACGTCAAGCGACGTCGAGGTGATGACGTCACCGCCGTCGATCGCGGTGTCGCCGTGCACGACGTCGCCCACGGCGATTGCGGAGTCGGTGTTGAGGTCGCTGTTGCCTGCCGCGGTGGGCCTCGACGAGTTCGCGAGCGATGGCGAGGCCGGTGCCGCCGGCGCCGCGGGAGCGGGGCTGGTCGATGCGGTAGAAGCGCTCGAAGACGCGCTCGCGGTGCTCGGGGCGATCCCCGGCCCGGTGTCGCTGACGCGGAGGAGGGCCTCGTCGCCGGCGCGGAAGGAGATCGAGGGTGACGATGCCGCCGGCGGGGGTGTGGCGGAGGGCGTTGTCGAGGAGGTCGAGGGCGATCTGTTTCGGGCGGTCGGGGTCGCCCTCGACGGCGACCTGCGCCCGCTCGCCGAGCTCCGATCGGACGCCCTCGACCAACGATCTGCCTTTCTAGCCCATCAGTCGGCTCACGGCGGCGGAGGCAGACGAGGATCCGGGCGGGCAGTTTGTCGAAGGCGAACGGCTTGATGAGGTAGTCGGCGGCGGCGGTCTCCAAGCCGACGACGCGAGCGGTCAGCATTGCGACCGGGAGGCGGTCGTCGGCGGCGCGGAGGCGGCGCAGGACCTCCGGGCCGTGGACGCCCGCCGCCTGGGTGAAGACGACCGCGACCCGGGCCGGCAGCGCGCCGGGCGTGATCGCGGCGAGGAGGGCCACCCGTGTCCAGCCCCTAGCGGGAAGGATGACGGCCAGCGTGAGGGGCGGGCGATGATCGTCCCGTGGCTCGTGCGTCGGGAGCGGGGACGGGTCGGTCCTTGGAGCAGGGCGTGGGCGGGGCGGAGGGGCCGGAGCTCGCCGGCCAGCATCGGTTCCGGCGGCGGGCCGAACCGGCCGTGTGTCCCATGCTGGTAACCTGCCGGACCATCACCCTCGACCCTCGACCCTCGACCCGTCGTTCCCGCCTCCCGGCCGACGTTCCTGCTTTCGGTGCCGGGGGCCACCGGTAACCCGGACGGCGGCGCGCCGCGATCTGCCCGCCGGGCGATACGGCGCTGTGAGTGGTTCGCGCGGCGGGCGTCCGGTCCGACATCGACGGCGAGCGTGGCAGTGCTCCGCGGTGGGCACAAGGACGGGGATTTCGTGGGCAACGCCGCCAGCGGCACGGCCACCATTGCCACCGCGCTGCGAGAAGCGAGCGGGCGGCTGGCGGCGGGCTCGGAGACGCCTCGGCTGGACGCTGAGGTGCTGCTGCGGCACGTCCTCGGCGTGGACCGGACGGGGCTCTTCCTCCGTCTGCCGAAACCGTTAGCGACGGCGGACCGGGCGGCGTTCGATGGGTTGGTGGCGGCGCGGCTCGACGGCGCGCCGGTGGCGTACCTGACCGGAGAGCGGGAGTTCATGGGGCTGCCGTTCCGGGTGCGGCCGGGGGTGCTGGTACCGCGGCCGGAGACGGAGGTGCTGGTGGAGTGGGCGCTGGCCCGGCTCCGGGCGCGGCCGGGGGCGAGGGTGCTCGACGTGGGGACCGGTTCCGGTGCGATAGCCCTCTCCCTGGCAGCGCACGCCCCGGCCGGCTGGGGAGGACGGGCGATCGGGGGCGACGCGTCGGCGGCCGCGCTGGCGATCGCGGCCGAGAACCGGGCGCGGCTGGGGATGGCGGACCGCGTCGCCCTGGTTCGGGGCGACCTGGCCAGTTGGTGCCGCGGCCCGCTCGATCTGCTCCTGGCGAACCTGCCGTACCTGCGGCCAGAGCAGGTTGCGGCCAACCCGGCGTTGGCCGCCGAGCCGGCGGCAGCGCTGCTGGGTGGCGCCGACGGCCTCGATCTGATCCGAAGGCTCGTCGCGGACGCGCCCCGGGTGCTCGCCCCCGGCGGGGCGATCGGGTTGGAGATCGACCCGTCGCAAGCGGAGGCGGTGGTGGGGTTGGTGGTGGCGGCGCTGCCGGAGGCGGAGGTCGCGGTCCTGCGGGACCTTGCCGGGTTGGCGCGGCACGTGGTGGCGGAGGGAACCCGACGGGACGCGCTGCAGTCGGAGTCGGGCGACACCGTTCCCCGCGCGTGACCCCGAAACCTGGGCAGGGCTCGGCCTACCCCTACAATGGTTCCCATGCGGCCGACCGGGGTGGCCGAGCCTGACCGGGACGAGGCCGGCGGTAGTGCCGCCGGGTGCCGGATCCGCGCACGCCGGGCACGGAACTCTGCGCCGTCGGGGCGATGGGCCGTCCTGGCAATCCGTGGCGACGCACAGAACAGCGGCCGGCGAGTGGACGATGCCGGCACGGGACGACGGAGGAACGAGAGCGATGGCGGACGGAGCGGCGACGGTCGATGAGCAACCGGGGGCGCTGCTGGCCCGGCTGGGCAAAGACCCGCGCTTGACGCCGTACGGCGGCGCGAACTTCGGGACGCCGCCGGGGTTGCTCGTGGCGGACGGGAGGGGCGTGATCCCGACGGATAGATTCTTCGTCCGCTCGAACGGGTCGGTGCCGGCGATCGATCCGACGGCGTGGCGGCTGGACGTGACGGGCTTCGTCGGGCGTCCACTTTCGCTGTCACTTACCGATCTGCAGGCGATGCCGCAACG
This sequence comes from uncultured Thermomicrobiales bacterium, assembly GCA_902806405.1. GTDB lineage: Bacteria > Chloroflexota > Chloroflexia > Thermomicrobiales > UBA6265 > CADCWL01. The sequence continues at coordinate 5,935 of CADCWL010000027.1, forward strand.
CTCCCTGACCGCATTCCTGGAGTGCGCCGGCAACGGCAGGACGACGTTCGCGCCGTTGCCGCCCGGGACGCCGTGGCGGAACGATGCCATTGGTAACGCCGTCTGGGAGGGGGTGCCGCTGTCCACGGTGCTGGAGCGGGCCGGGGTTGGCGAGGGGGCGGTCGACGTCGTCGCCCAGGGGGGCGACTTCCCGGAGATGCGGCGCGGCCTGCCGCTGCCGACCGCCGTCGACCCGGAGACGCTGCTGGTGCTGCGGATGAACGGGGAGGAGCTGCCGCCGGCGCACGGGGGGCCGGTGCGGCTGCTCGTCCCCGGCTGGGCGGGGATCGCCGCGACCAAGTGGCTGGTCGGGCTAGAGGTGCTGGACCACGCCTTCGCCGGCTTCTGGAACGCCGACAACTACGTTTTCTGGACGGCGGATGGCGAGGCGGTGCGGCCGATCCGGGAGATGCCGGTGAAGTCGATCCTGGTCTCGCCGACCGACGGCGAGGTGGTCGCGGCCGGGGCGCGCGCGGTCGCCGGCTACGCCTGGTCCGGCCACGGCCGGGTGGTTCGGGTCGAGGTGAGCGTGGACGGCGGCGCGAGCTGGGCGGACGCGGCGCTCTCCTCCGCGGCGGGGCGACGCTCCTGGGTCCGCTTCGCCTGCCCCTGGGAGGCCCGCCCGGGGGAGGTGCGCTTGCGCGCCCGCGCCACCGATGAGCGCGGCCTGACCCAGCCGACGACGCCCGACTGGAACGCCAAGGGGTATCTGATGAACGCGATCCACGAGGTGGCGGTGACGGTCGAGGGGTAGGACCGGCGTCTCGTGGTCCGCGCGCGATCGGTCGCGCCCGGCCGCGGACCGCCACGCCGGGGTGCGGAGTCGGGCGCCATGGATCTCGCCGAGGGAGGCACGACGAAGCGACGATGGGCACCATCCACGTTCTCCCCGAGGAGGGGATCGAGGAGTTGCTGCGGACGGCGATCGTCGGCCGGATCGCCTGCTGCGGCCACGGGGCGGGCGGGGGCGACGGCCGGCCGTACCTCGTGCCGCTGGCCTACGGGTACGACGGGGAGGCGATCTACGCCCACTCCGGGCCGGGGCGAAAGATCGCGCTGATGCGCGCCCAGCCGCTGGTCAGCGTGGAGGTCGACGAGGCGGAGGCGCCGGATCGGTGGCGGAGCGCGATCGCCGAGGGGCTCTACGAGGAGTTGACGGATCCGGCCGCGCGGGAGCGGGCGCTGCGGATCGTCTACCCACCGCCGGCGGCGATCCCGCCGCTCGGGCCGGAGACGATCGTCTACCGGATCGGGCTGACGGCAAAGACGGGCCGGTACGAGGTGCCGGACTGAGCCGTGGCGCCGGCCTCGCCCGCCGGAGGTAACCGCCGCGCGTCCCGCTTCGGCGGTGTGGGCGAGCCGGGCGCGGTGGGGGGCACGGGCCGGTCGCGCGGGGCGCCCGAGGCCGCGCCCGCGCGTGCTAGGATGCGGTGATGGATGGGGATGGGGCTGGGGCGAGGGCTGGCGGGCTAGGGCGGAGCAACGATGGGCAAGTGGAAGACGTACGCGATCGGTGCCGGGCTGGGGACGCTGCTGGTCCTGGGCCTGATCATCTGGGGTCTCTACGCGCTCGGGGGGGCCGGCGAGTCGGCCCTTGAGCGGTTCCGGGACATCGCGATCATCTTTGTCATGCTCCTCTTCCTGCTGGTCGTCGTCTTCCTGGGGGCGATCGCGGCGGCGCTCGCCTTCCTGACGCTGCAGATCAAGGACCGGGTGATCCCGCTCCTGGAGGAGTTGACCGGGACCGTGAAGCGGGTCCGCGGGACGGCGCAGTTCATGACGGAGGAGGCGGTCAAGCCGATCCTGACCATCGCCGGCTCCGTCGCCCGGGTGCGGGCGATGACGCGGACGGTGACGGGGAAGGACACCAAGACGCGGAAGTCGTAAGCCGCCGCGAGGTCGCCTAGGTCGGTATCACGAGTGACGCTCGGGGCCGCCGGGATGTGATCGCTGAGCATGGCGAGCGGCGCTGGCTTGACCGGGGCGCAACCGAGTATCCGGCGCCGACGTCCTGGGTTACAGACCTGCGACGAGACGGTGGCGCCCTTGGCTTGGCAAGCGCGGTTCCGCTCGACCGCCTCGGCGACGACCGCAGACGGGGGTTGGGCCTTCGAGCGGACCGGCTCTTAGCCTGCCCACGTCGGGGGACGGCGCGCCTCCGAGGAGTCAGAAGACGCCCGCTTCGCGGCAACCAGAACCGGCGTCGGTATCCTTCACCTAGAGGGTGACGGCACGGTCGCGTGGAAGCGAGGGAGCGTCTGGCGAACGCGACGGGGCTGGCACGTTGCCGAGGGTCTGTTGGTGGTCGGGTTCCGCCACCGCACGGTCAGACCCCGAGTCGAGGGCGCGATCGCCAGGCCCGCCCTCCTCGGGTTGCTCGCCTGCCTCAATCGGTCCCTCGTCGTGCTCAGGGGTAACCCCGGTGGCGGCCCGTCGGTCGATCCGGCCCGCGCCAGCGGAGGCACCGCAGCGTGACGGCACGCTCCGGCGGACGATGTTGCTCGGCGGCGACGCGGGCGCGCGCGTCGCCACGGGAGGTCGGTCGGGGAGGTGGTGCGCGGTCTGGGCGCTGCGCTAGCGGCCGATGCCGAAGATGGCCAGGATCAGCGTGGCCAGGAGCACGGCGGGGATGTAGGAGATGGCGGCGATCGCGACGGCACGATTCGTCGTTACGTCGAACGCCTGGCGGAGACCCACCGTGGCGGTCACGAAGAACCAGATGGCGCCGGCGATGGCAATGAGTGGCCCGAGGACGGGGATGAAGCCGAGGATCGAGAGCAGGAGGGGCGCGAACGCGAAGCCGAGCGTGCGCAGCACCTGGCCGAGCGAGACGTTCATCGACGCAACCGGCAGGACGCGGGTGCCGACGAAGAAGGCGACGCCGGCGAAGACCGCCCAGAGGACGAGGCTGCTAACGATGCTGCCGATCAGACCGCCCACGCCGTCCCGCCCGAGCGAGCCGAGGCCCCCGGCAATCGACGCTACCGCGACGACCCCCGCCGCCGTCGGCGTGGCGGTCTGGTCGTGCTCGATCGCCTCGTAGGTCGGCACATCGAGTCGGGCGACGCCGACCAGGCGGTCAACGATGCTGTTGGTTGCCCCGCGTTGCATGGTTCTCCCCCTGGCGCCGATGTCGACGGCCCGCCCCGACGTGGGCCACGGGGCAAGGGCCATCGCCTTGCCGAGTGGCGGAAGTGTAGCCATTCCGGCGGGCAAAGGGAACGGCGGGGAGGCGGCGTCGAGTCAGGGGGACGCCGGCGCTCCCCAGGTGACGACCCCGACGATCTCGAGGTCGACGCGGCCGGACGGACGGTGGGCAGAGACGACTGCCGCCGCCGCGGCGTCGAAGGCGGCGGCGCGTTCCGGACCCATCCGCTCCCGCGAGAACCCGTTGCGGGCGTGGTACGACTCGACGTACTCCGCGACCGTCTGCGAGAACGCGATGGGCGCGGTCCGGCGCTCGCCCGCCGGATGGAAGAGGCCGCGGGTCGAGAGCTCGGCGAGGAGGTCGTAGGGTCGGTACTCGCGGTTCGTCGAGTACCGGTCAATGATCGGCTGTAGCTCGTCGTCCCACGGCGTGGGTGAGGCCGTCTGATCGACGATCGCCAGGGCACCGTGCTCGGCGAGCGCCCGAGCGAAGCGGGGGAGGGCGACCTCCCACGCCAGCCAATGGAGGCTGGCGCCGGCCGTCATCAGCGCGTAGGGCGGACGGATCTCGGCCGTCTCCGCGGCGGCGTGGATCCAGACGAGGTGTGGATGGTTTCCGCCGGGGGAGCGGCGACCGAGCTCGATCATCGGGAGCGAGACGTCGACGGCGTCGACCCGGTCGACCATGGGAGCGAGGCGGCGGGCGATCTCGCCCGTGCCGCAGCCGGCGTCGAGGACGTGGCGCGGCTCGTCGACGATCAGGTCGGCGAGGATGGCGAAGACCTCGTCCGGGTAGGGCGGGCGGTGGCGGTACGCCTGGACAACACCCTGATCACCGAACTGGGCGGCGTACTCGGGGCCGAGATGGGCGGGCTTGGGGAGCACGGGGGTCACCTCGGTCGCGAACGCCGCGGCATTGACCCGCCGGAGGGGATGGTGGATCCGGCGGGCGCCGCGGGCATCTCGATCGCGACCGTACCGCAGAACGGCACCGGCCCCGTTGCCCTCCACCGGGCAACGGGGCCGGCGACCGCGGCGAGCGAGACCGCTCAGTCGGCGGCGGCGGCAGCCTTTGCTTCCTTGCCGAGTTGCTTCGCGAAGCCCTCGATGCGCTTGGACATCGCCTTCTCCTGGGCGAGGTTCTCGCCGAGGAGCTTGGCGATGTCGCCCTCGCCGAGGTCGCGCGCCATCTGCTGGAGGGCGGTGTAGGTGGCGATCTCGTAGTGCTCGGTCTTGGCGGCGCCGGCGATGTTGCCCATCTCCAACATCTCGGCGGACGGCTCCTCCTCGTGGAGGGCGTCGTGCTCCTGCTTCAGGCCCTCGGCGGCGTGGCAGACCGTCTCCTCCGGCTTCTCACCGAGCTGCTTGAAGATCTGCTCCAGGTTCTTGACCTGCTGGCGGGTCTCCTGCTCGTGCTCCTTGAAGGCGGCCTTCAGCTCCGGGTGCTTGGCCTCCTTCTGGAGCTCGGGGAGCATCTTGTGGATGATGTGCTCCGCGCTCATCGCATCGGAGAGCTCGTGGATGAAAAGCTCGCGCGGTGTGGACATCGGCATGGCGCGGTAGCCTCCCCTGGGTCGGATCGAATCGGTCGGCGGACGGTTCCGGCGACGCTCGAAGCAGGAGAAGCAGAAGGCGTGCCATGGTGTACGAACACAACCGGCGGCGGTAGGAGACGGCCTTCGGCCGGCCCCTCGGCCGAATCGCCTTCTCGCGTCCCCCTTGGGGCTGTCATCTGAGCCCGCCGTGACCGCCATGCATGCGACGACGGTCACGCTCTGGAAGTCGCCCAAGCGAGGATTGCCGGCTAGGCTGGGGACGTTGTCGTCACCGGTGGCGAGATAGTCGGATTCGCCATCCCCAACGGCGGGGATGCGCTCGCCGTTCGGGTCGGGCACGTCCACTGGGAGGCGCCAGGCGGAGGGGCGTCGCCTCGATCCGTGAGGGCCGGTCCGACAGGTTGTCGCGTTCGATCAGCGGGAGATGGAGACGGCACGCGAGCTTAA
>CADCWL010000028.1 GCA_902806405.1 uncultured Thermomicrobiales bacterium
CGGCCTTCGTCGTCGAACCCAGCCCCCGGGGCTCGGGCCCGGCGATCGGCCTTGCCGCATCGATCATTGCGCGGCGGGATCCGGCTGCGGTCATGGGCAGCTTCGCGGCCGACCACGACGTGCGCGACCAGTCGGCCTTCGTCCGCGCGATCGGGGTCGCGATCGAGGCTGCTCGAGAGGGCTGGCTCGTCACCGTCGGCCTCACCCCGTCGCGCCCGGAAACCGGCTATGGCTACATCGAGTCGACCGACGAGGCGATCGCCGCCACGGAGGACGGCACCGCCTACCGCGCGGCTCGCTTCGTCGAGAAGCCGGACCTTGCCCGGGCGTCGGCCTACGTCGCGTCGAGTCGCTTCCTGTGGAACGCGAGCATGTTCGTCTGGAGCGTGGGCGCGTTTTTGGCCGAGTTGCAGGAGTTGCAGCCGGACCTCCACGCGGGCCTGACCCGCATCGCCGACGCCTGGGACACGCCGGAGCGGGCGCGGGTCACGGCCGAGGTGTGGCCGACGCTGCCGGAGACCACGATCGACGAGGGGGTGATGGAGCGCTCCCGGCGCGTCGCGGTCGTCCCGGCCCGCATGGGTTGGTCCGACATCGGGGACTGGCACGGCCTGGGCGAGCTCCTCGATCACGATCAGGATGGCATCAGCGGGCGCGGCGACCTCGTCCACGCCGGGAGTCGCTCCAGCGTCGTCTGGTCGGAAACCGGCCGGCTGATCGCCCTGGTCGGACTCGAGAACGTCGTCGTCGTCGACACGCCGGACGCCCTCCTGGTCGCGGACCGTGCCCGGGCCCAGGAGGTCCGAGGTGTGGTCACCAGGTTAAAGGAGTTGCGGCGGACCGACATGCTGTGAGCCATGGTCGTCCGGGCGGTGGTGGGGCGTGCGCCCTGGAGGAGCATGACGTGGTCGCCTCGGCGGAGCCATTCCTGGTTGAGGCACGTTTGGACCACAAGCCGTGGGGAGGCCGCGGCCCCGAGCTGTTTGGCGTTCCGCTTCCACCGGACGTCGTCATCGGGGCGGCGGTGATCACCGCCGCCGAAGCGCGGGTGCGCAGCGGACCGGCGGGCTGCCGGATCGGTGAGTTGGCCCCGGCGTACTGCGACGTACTGGTCCGCCGCCGCGGGCTGGCAGCGACCGGCGGGCGACCGCTCTTCCCCTTGCTTGTCAAGCTGATCGACGCGACCGAGAACCTGTCGATCCAGGTCCAACCCGACGACCGCGCCGCCCGGGGCCGCGACCGGCTGGGGAAGACCGAGGCCTGGCACGTCCTTGCCGCGGCGCCCGGCGCCGTCCTCTACCTGGGGCTCCGACCGGGCGTCTCGGTCGCGGAGTTCGCGGCGGCCTGTGGCCGTGGCGACGCGGCCGGTTGCCTGCGTCGGGTCTCGGCCGTGCCGGGGACCACCGTGCTGCTCCCCGCCGGAACCGCCCATGCGCGCGGCGCCGGGGTCCTCGCCTATGAGGTCCAGCAGCCATCCGACCTGACCTACCGTTTGGACGATTGGGGGCGCGTCGACGCGGCCGGCCGGCCCCGCAAACTCCACGTCGACCTCGGACTGGCGGTGGCGAACGCGGGGATTCAACCGGAGGTGATCCCACCCGTCTGCCCGTCGTCTCGCCGCCGCCGACAGCTCCTTGCGGCCTGCCGTTACTTTGCCCTCGAGCGCCTCTTGCTCGACGCCGGAGGCGAGGCGCAACTCTCACCTCCGGCCTGCGCCAGCCCGCAGGTGGTGACCTGCCTGCGAGGAGAGGCGACCGTAACCGCTAATGGCGATCCGTGGTTGTTGCGGCCGGGGAGACGGCCATCGCACCGGCGGGCCCGGTGGCCTGCCACGTCCGAGCGACCCCGCCGACTGTCCTGTTGCGGGCATGGGTCCCCGGCCTTGCGGCCGAGGTCGTTCGCCCCGCCCGTGCCCAGGGGACGACCGACCCGGCAATCGCCCGCCTCGCCGGGTCCATGCCGGACCTCGACCACCTTCTGGGGACGCCCGAGCGGATTTCGGCCTGACGGGGGCTCCTGGTGCTGGGCTATCCGGGCGATGCCCAGCGGGCCGCCGCTCCAGCTATTGGAGGGAAGGGGCGACCGGGCGCCGGAGTCGGGCCCCATATCCGTCGCGGCGCGATCGACAGGAGAGGCCATGATCGAGCCACTGACACAGGACCAGATCGACGACATCGTACGGTGGACCGCTGAGACTGCTCGTGGAGGTGCCGCCAATCCTAGCTTCGTGTTCGATCTCCCCGGTACGTCCGCGCAAGCGGCAAGGACGACCAAATCTGACGGGTGGCGCGCAAGCGGCGCCGTCGTCGACGTGCCCGACGGGCGCTCTCAACTGGTCCGGTGGCACCGGCTGATGCGGCGAAGCCGGTTCGGCTCGGCCGCGGTGGAGTGAGAAGAGGAGAGCCAACCGTGCCGACTACCTGCCGCGGAGAGGGGCCCGGGCTGTCTCCCGACGACCTCGCCGCCGCCTACGACCGGTACGTCGCCGCCCGCAGGCGTGGGGAACCGGCCGACGACTTCAGCGCTTGGCTGGAGGCGCACTGGACGACCCAGCCGTTGCCCGAGCCGGGCGACGGGCCCGTTGCGCTCAGCGCCATCGGCAGCGGCGCCCACTGCATCCATTGGCACGCGCGCAACGGGGCAGTCCTGGGCCACGTGGTGGGTCGTCCTCGTGGCCACTACTGGGTCCCGGTCAACGCGGCGTTGCCCCCCGATCCCGCCACGCGGGTCACGTCGGCCGGGCACGGGGCGGCGCCGAGCGATGGCGACCGGTTATCCCAACCTCGACGCGGCACGGACACGGCCAGCGGCCGTATCACGGGGGACACCGAGCAGGCCGATGTTGGAGATAACGCGGCGGCCTGACCGCCCTCGCTTCGGTTCGCCCTCAGCGCGGTGGTCCCGTCTTGTTCGGCCCAGTTCTACCCTGGTGCTGGAGCAAGCAGACCGGCGGGACGGGATAGACGCCTTGGATAGCCTAGATTGGCCGGCAGGACGGAGTGGCGGCGATGGTATCTGCCCAACAAGTCGCGGCTCGCTACGAGCAGTCCGCCGCGGTTCTCGACCACCACTACGCCGCATGGCACCGGTGGGGCGAGGTCGCGGCGATGCGGGCCTTCATGGCGTGGATCGATTCGTTCTGGTGGGACGATGCCCCGCCCGAACCCGCCGCGCTTCCGGACGCGGTCAGCGGCGGCCAGCAATCTACCATCCGGTGGTACGACAGCGGCACGGCGGTTCTCGGCTACCCGGCAAACCTCCAGGGCTGCTACCAGGTACCCGCCGCCGACGCTCCGCCGGCGCTCGTGATTCTCTCGTCGGCGGGGAGCTAGGGCATGCCGTACCGGTCCGCCAGGGGACCGCCGAGACGCACAACACGAACGCGGCCGCCGGCCTCGGACGGCCCGGCCAGCCCGCGCGGCGGCCGTCCCCAGATGGAACAGACATAACGGAGGGTGCATGAACGGGATGTTCGGCGGCGACGAGTCGTTGCAGGATCGAGCAGCAATCACCAATCGGATCGTATCCGATGCGAGGCGCCTCTATCACGACCTGGCGGACGACGACGCCCTTGAACGGAGCGCGCGTCGCGCCGTGGCCGAGGTTTGGCCTGGTTCGATCAAGGTCACCAGCTTCGTGTCGGTGCTTGCCCTACGTCGGCTCCGCGAGATGCTCGCCGAGGAGGATGGGCACCGTAACGTCGGCCTACGGCTCGAGACTGCCACGACCACCGGGACCGTGTGAAAGTCGTCCAACACCATTCGACCCACGGGCGACGGGTCCCACAGCGCCAACACCGGCGAGACCCCCGCCGCCGGGTGCCCCCGTCCACCTCCAGCGTGGCGCTCGGAACGCGGCCCGCCTCGCCCACCGAGCCTGTATCGGTGCTCATGCCCGCCCCCGGCCGGCCATCGACGCCAGGTCCATGATCCGCTCCTCCGTTGCCTCCGACCGCGCCAGCTCGCCCGTGATCCGGCCCTCCCGCATCACCAGGATCCGGTCGGCCACCGCCAGCACCTCCGGCAGCTCCGAGGAGACGACGACCGCCACCGTCCCCCGCCGCGCCAGGTCCCTCAGCAGCGCGCGGACTTCCGCCTTGGCGCCGACGTCGATGCCGCGGGTCGGCACGTCGACGATCAGCACCTTCGGGTCGAGCAGCAGCCACTTGCCGAGGACCACCTTGTGGTTGCCGCCACTCAGGGTACGGGCCGCCTGGCGGACGCCGGGGAAAGCGATCCGCAGCCGCTCCCGGTAGCCGGCGGCAACCGTGTCGCGCTTCCGGGTCGTCCATCCACCAGGCACCGAAATGGTCAAGCTTGGCGGCGGCGACGTTGTCGGCAATGCTCATCTCCAGGAGGAGCACCGCCTCCTTGCGGTCCTCCGGCAGGTAGCCGATGCCGGCCCGGATCGTCTCCTCCGGGGAACGGACGCGGACCGTCCGGCCCTGGACCGCGATCTCGCCCGACTCCCGCGGCCGGGCGCCGAAGATCGAGAGCATCAGCTCCGTCCGGCCGGCGCCGGCCAGCCCGGCGAAGGCGAGCACCTCGCCGGCGCGCGCCTCGAACGTGATGTCGCGGAGGACGATCCGGGCATGACGAACGCCGCTGCGGTCGTTGAGGCCGCGGACGGACAGGACGACGTGGCCCGCCGCGGAGGCATCCCCGTCTGCCGCCCGGCCGCGCAGGTCCCGCCCGACCATCCGCGAGACGAGGTCGCGCGGCGTCGTCTCGGCGACGGGGAGTGTCCCCTGGAGCGCCCCGTCCTTGAGGACCGTCTCCCGGTCGGCGATCTGGAAGACCTCCTCCAGTCAGTGCGAGATGTAGACGACGCCGACCCCCTCCCGCTTGAGTTGGGCGATGACGGCAAAGAGGGCCGTCGTCTCCGTCTCGGTCAGCGCCGCCGTCGGCTCGTCGAAGATGACCAGCTTGGCGTCGAGGGAGAGCGCCTTGGCGACCTCCACCATCTACTGCTGGGTGGGCGAGAGGCATCTCAAGGGGGTCCTGGGGTCGATTGCCAGGCCGAGCCGGTCGAGGATCGACCGCGCCTCCTGCCCGAGCCGCCGCCGGTCGATCCTCCAGGCATTGACCGGCTGCCGCCCGGCGAAGATGTTCTCCGCCACCGTCAGCAGTGGAAAGAGGCTCCGCTCTTGGTAGTCGATGCCGACGCCCAACCGCTGGGCGGCCCGCTCGTCGGCGATCGTGACCGGCGCACCGTCGACCGTGATCGTCCCCCCGTCCGGCTGGTAGACGCCGGCCAGCAGGTGCATCAGCGTGCTCCTGCCGGCGCCGTTCTCGCCGACGAGGGCGTGGACTCCGCCGGCCCGGACGTCGAAGTCGACCCCCTTCAAGGCGTGGACGTCGGGGAACCGCTTCTCGATCCCGCGCACCGCGAGCAGCGGGGGCGGGCCCGCCGCGGGGGCCGTCGCCACCGCTGCCCCGGTGCGGCTGCCGTCCATCCGGTCCTCCTCCCCCGGCGTGACGGTCACGGCGCCGCCCCGGCGACGACACCGTCGATCGTGGCGACGGCGAACGGCCGCAGCTCCAGCTCGATCGTCTCCGCCCCATCCTCGATCACCCGGTCGACCCGACGCCGGAAGGTGTCGCCGTCGCCGGTCGCCGCCGCGTAGGTCGTCTCGTCGAGCAGGCGCAGCCGGCCCCCGGTCAGCGCCGGCAGCGAGAGCGTCACCCGCGTCGACTCGTCGCGGAAGCTGGCCACCAGCACGCGGAGGCGACCGCCCGCCCGCAGCGCCAGCGCCTCGACCGCGAGCGGGGCGTCCGTCGCCACCGGCAGCAGCGCGGCGCCCGCGAACTCCGCCGCGTCGGCGAGGACGTGGTAGAGCGGGAAGAGCATGCCGGGTTGGGAGGGGAAGCGGGCGCGCCGGGTCAGCCCCCGGCTCCGCTCCATCACCCCCCGCCAGCCGATCGTCTCGTAGAAGGTCAGGGCGTCGGCGCCCGCCGCCGCCAGCCGGCGCAGCGCGCCGACGGTCCAGCCGGCGGCGAACAGGGAGAGCTGGCGCGGGTCGACGGAGGGGGGCAGCTCCTCCGGGCCGACCTCCGGCGCCGGGCCGGTCGCGTCCGGGTTGAACCGCGGCCGGAGCGTGACCGGGCCGACCGCGAGCGGGCGGTCCCCGGCGATCGCGCGGGCGCTCTCGACCGTGGTCGCCAGCGCCGCCAGTGTTTCGACCAGCGAGGCCTCGTCGAAGGCGTGGACCTGAGGGTTGACCGAGTAGCCGACAACGTCCATCCCGGCCAGCGGCAGCTCTGCGGCGGCCCGGTTGAGCTGGGTGAAGTAGGCGCGGCTGCCGCCGCCGACCGGCGCCCCCGACCCCGCCTCGGTCAGGAACCGCCGTGCCCGATCGAGAACCGGCGCCGTCGTCACCAGACCGGAGGCGGGGAAGACGAGCAGCCGGGCGAGCGGCACGCCGAGCGCCGCCAGCACCGGCACGAGCCGCTCCAGCCCCTCGCCGTCGTCGCCGGTCAGGACCTCCAGCTCCAGCCCGGCGCCGAGGGCGGTGGCCTGCTCGGCGGCGCGGCCCAGGCGCTCCTCCCACCCTTCGCCCGTGGCGTCGAGCTTCGCCCGCAGGTGGGCCGGCGCGAGGGCGCGCAGCCGAGCGATCTCCACCTCGGTCGGCGGCGCCCGGTGAAAGGCGATGGCGAGCCCGATCGGCGGCAGCGACCCGCCCGGCTCCGCGTCGACCGTCACCGCGACGCCCATGGCCTCGGCCCCCGGCTCGCCGCCCAAAGCGAGCGCGAGGGAGGCGCCGGCGGCGACGGCGAGGGTGACCGATTGGGCGACCCGCTCCCCCGCCCCGATCGAGACCGGGTACGGCTCCCGGAGCGGGGTCGAGTAGGTCTTGTAGGAGGCGTCCGTCCAGTTCCGCTGGTCCTCCATCTCGAACAGGTCGCCCGCGAACCGGATCGCGAGGCGGCCGTCCCCCTCCTCCCCCGCCGCGTGCTCCATCGCGACGATGTCGAAGAAGGGCTGATGCGGCGAGATCGCCGTCGGAAAGACGCCCGGCTCGGTCGCGCCGTTCGGGTGCTCCACCTCGACCGGCACCCCGGCCAGGTCCATCGGATGGAGCAGGCACCAGCCGATCCGGTTCCGGAGGAAAGTCCGGGTCGCGACGCCGTCCATCGACAGGGTCACCACGCCGGCGCTCGTGCCCGTGATCCGCCCCTCCCAGGTGAAACCGGCGTCGCCGTCGTCGTGGACCGCCGTGAAGCGGACGACGAAGGCAAGCCCGTCCTGATGGGCCTCGTACGCTTCGTAGCGGACCGGGACCGTGCCCCAGTCGCGGTCCCGGACGGCGACGTAGAGGCGGCGCACCACCTCCCGCCCTCCGACCGCGACGTAGCGGAGATCGCCCCCTTCCAGCACGGCGGTCAAGGGACCGGCGCGCAGCAGGCGGCGTTCGGGCAGCGGCTCGTCGCGGCCGTAGCGGACGACCCGAACGGGGCGAGCGCCGGTGTCGGCAGACAATGGTTCAGCCATCGGCACGGCCTCCACCGGGGGGCACCGCAAACTCCGGCGCGCGGGCATCGCGCGCCCCTCCAGGCCGCCACATAACCTTCGACGGACCATCCGCGCGGATCACCGCACGACGACGGCGGCTACCGACCGACCGTGCCACGATGTTCTCGTCCCCCGGCGCGAGCAGGCGCGCCACCTTGCGCCGGCGCATCACGCGCCCCCCCGCCGCGCCGGCCGCTCCATGCGGACCGACGTCCGCCCTCCCGGCCCGGTTTCCAGAACCATCGTCGCGCCCACCTCCGGGGCGACGGCGGTGCGGCGGCCGGTGGTGTCCCGCTCGGGGACGAGGCGGAGGAATTCGATCACGTCGGCGTGGCCGGCGTCGAAGTAGTGGCAGGCGACGGCGAGGTCGACGCCGAGCATCTCCGCCGCCAGCGCCGCCTCCCGCGGCGACATCTCGCCGGTCAGGAAGCGGCCCGGGCCGGGCACCCGCTCCAGCAGCTCCTGCGGCTGCGAGCAGCCAAGGAGACCGACGGTCGGGTTGTAGAGCTCGCCGATCAACCGCAGGTCGCCGAAGATCGCGGTGTCGCCGTAGTGGTAGACCCGGATTCCCGGCTCGGTCTCGACGACGAAGCCCATCGGCACGCCGCTGATCGGCGTGCCGTCGGCGAGTCGCCCCTGCGACCAGTGCGCGCAGGCGACCGGCTGGACGACGACGCCGCCGACCTCGGTCAGGATCCCCCACGTCGTCGCTTGCACCTGCGCGGAAGGCACCCCGGCGTCGAGGAGCAGCGCCCGGACGTCGCCCCCGCAGAGCACGGGCGCCCCGGTCCGCTTGGCGATCGCCGCCGCGTCGCCGAGGTGGTCGAAGGCGGCGTGGGTGACGAGGATCGCGTCCGGCGTGGCGACCTCGGCCGCGGTCACCGGCGCGAACGGGTTGTCGGAGAGGAATGGGTCGATCAGGAACCGAAAATCGGGTCCCTGGACGTCGTAACCGGCCACGCCGAGAAAGGTCAGACGGGTGCTCACACGGGTCCTCCCTGCGCCCAGGACCGCTCCAGGCCGCCGATCAGGGCGACCATCGCCCGGTTCAGCGGCGCGTCGATCCCGGTCTCGACGGCGGCGCGGACAATCGCCCCGTTGATCACCTCAATCTCCGTCTTGTGCCCGGCCTCGACGTCCTGGAGCATCGACGCCTTCCCGGCCCCTCCCCTCCCCAGCAGCCCGTGGATCGTCTCCAGTCGCTCCTTTATGTCGATCTCGTACCCCTTCGCGTTGGCGACCGCCGTCGCCTCGGCGGCGACCGCGTCGAGCAGATCGAGGAGCGGCCCCGGTTGCCCCAGGTTCCCGGTCTGGAGGCGGGTCAGGGATGAGGTCGGGAGGGTGGCGCAGTTGAGGATCAGCTTTTTCCAGACCTCGGTCTTGACCCCCGCGCTGACCGTCGTCTCGATCCCGGCGGCGGCCATCGCCGCGCCGATGGCCTCTGCCCCGTCGCCCGCGGCGCCGTCGGCGTAGGGACCGAGGAAGGTGGGGCCGACCGCGGTGTGGGCGACCCGGCCCGGGGCAAGCACCTTGGCGCTGTGGTAGGTCACCCCCAGCGCCAGGCGCTCCGGCGGGAAGACGCCGGCCAGCGTGTCGGCGTTGCCCCAGCCGTTCTGGAGGCTGACGACGGTCGTGGCCGGCCCCACCAGCGGCCGTGCCAGCGCGGCGGCGCCCGCCGTGTGGTGCGCCTTGACGAAGAAGAAGGCGGCGTCGACCGGCCCGACCTCGGCCGGGTCGCCCGTCGCGTAGACCCGCGCCGTCTCGGTCCCACCGTCCTTACCCTCGACCACGAGGCCGTCGGCGTTGATCGCACCGACGACCTCCGTCGAGACGTCGACAACCGTCACCTCCTCCCCGGCGGCGGCCAGGCGCGCCGCCCAGACCCCGCCCATCGCGCCGGCCCCGATCACGGCGATGTTCATCGGCCTCCTCCTCGCTGCGTCGGCGGGCATGACCCGCGGTTCGCTCGGTCCTGTGACGGCGCGGCTCAATCGCCGAGCGGGCAGGCGGGGCTACCCCGCCACCCCGCCGGTTACAGCACCCGCCGCGTTACAGCCCCCCCGCGACAGGGGCGTGCCCGATGTCGGATGACCCGCTAATCGGCGACACGGATAAGCACCTTCTCCGCCTCGGCCGGGTGCTCGGCGGCGAAGGCGATCGCCGCCGCCGTCTCGGCCAGCGGGTAGCGGTGGGTGATCAGGGCGGCGACGCGCTCCGGGTGGCGGCCGACGAGGGCGACCGCCTCGCCGAAGAGGCCCGCATTGTTGCGGGAGCCGAGGATCGTCAGCTCCTTGCGGGTGAAGTCGATGATCGGCAGCGAGACCTCCTTCTCCGAGAGGCCGATGATCACGACGCGGCCGGCGCTCGCCACCAGGTCGACGCAGGCGCGGATGGTCGCCGGCACGCCGACCGCGTCGATCGTCACCCCCGGCCCGTCGCCCCCCGTCCAGTCGGCGACGACGGCGGCGAGGTCGCCGGCGTCGGCCTCGGCCGTCCGCTCGGCGCCGAGCCGAGCCGCCAGCGCGAGGCGGGTCGGCAGCTTGTCGACGACCAGCACCCGCGCTCCGCGGTCGACGGCGGCCAGCGTCACCGCCTGGCCAATCGGCCCCGCGCCAAAGACGACGACCTGGTCCTCCGCCGTGATAGCGCCCCGCGTCACCGCCTGGACCCCGATCGAGACCGGCTCGACCAGCGCGGCCAGCTCGGCGGAGAGGGCGCCGGTCGGGTAGAGGCTCCCCGTCGGGACCGCGATCGCCTCCGTCAGCGCGCCGTCGACGTGGGCGCCGAGGACCGCCAACCGGACGCAGCAGTTGCCGCGACCGTGCCGGCAGGGGTAGCAAACGCCGCAGGCGAGGAGCGGCTCGACCGCGACCCGCTCGCCGAGCCGGAGCGGACCGGCGTACCCCGCGCCGAAGGCGGCGACCGTGCCCGCCAGCTCGTGCCCCTGGATGCGGGGGAAGGTGGCGTAGGGATGGGTACCGTGGAAGATGTGGAGGTCCGAGCCGCAGACCCCGACGACCTCGACCCGGACCACCGCTTCGCCCGGTCCCGGCGCCGGCTCCGGCCGCTCCTCCAGCGAGATCCGACCCGGCCCCAGCGTCACCGCCGCCTTCATCGCCGCCCCCGTTCGGGCGCGCCCGCCGCGTCGGTTGCGGCACCGTCCTCGCTCGCCGCGTTGGGGCGGATGACGCCGTCGGCCCTGCCGTGGTCGCGGTCATGGACCTCGCCCCGGCCCTGGGCTCGGCCTCGGGCTCGGCCTTGCGCCTCCAGCGCCCGCTGGAGGCGCACCGCGGCCGCCGCCAGGTGCGCCTCCATCGCGGCGATGGCTCCCGGCTCGTCGCCCCGCTCCACCGCCGCCAGAATCGGGACGTGCTCCCGGTAGGAGATCGGGATGTCCCCCTCGGCGGAGATCGCACGGCCGATCCAGGCCCGCAGCAGCGCCTGGATGCCGGTCAGGATGTCGCGCAGCGCCGTGTTGCCGGCGGCCTCGGCGAGGCGGAGGTGGAACGCGACGTCGGCATCGACGAACCCCGGCGGGTCCCCCTCCAGCCGCTCCATCC
>CADCWL010000029.1 GCA_902806405.1 uncultured Thermomicrobiales bacterium
GAACGCCTCCTCGACCGCGAGGCGGAGGCGAGCCAGGTCGTGGGCGTCGCGGCCGACGACGGCGTCCCGGGCGCGCGCGAGGTGCCGAAGTGTGCCTTCCCCGCCGTGCGTCTCGGCGGCGCCGGTCAGGCCGTCCTCGCCGACCAGCTCGACGACGGAGCGGAGAGCGTACGGCGCGTGGAGGCCGTAGGAGCTGAGGAGCGGCGGGTCCGCCATCGCGATCGGGGTCACGCGCAGGTCGACGATCTTCATCCGTCACCCATCCCTTCCTAGCGGTGGCGGAGGGGCCGCCGACCCGGAGGTCCTTCGCCCACCCCGATGTCCACGGGCGCGGGCTGAAGATCCCCCTCGGAACCCACGAAGCCCTACTGGGGGCTGAGGAGTGGCCAAGTTTCGCGGGCGTTCATCCTGCGTCCGTCCGACTCGGCTCTTCGTGCGTTTACGGCGACGGGGTCGGTTGGTATGCTGCCTGCCGGGATCGGGATCATAGCGCTGCGGGAGGAGGGGCGCGTGACGGAGCCGACGCCGCTGCCGCGGGAGGTGCTCGACGCGCTGCGGCGGGCGAGCACCGCGACGATCACGACGCAGCTCTTTCAGCGCGGGCTGCGGAACCAGTTCCTGAACAGGCTCTTGCCGCTCAACCCGAGCCACTGCCGGTTCGTCGGCGAGGCGGTTACGCTGCGCAACATCCCGATGCGGGAGGACCTCGACCGGCTCGACGTCTTTCGCGACCCGGAGCATCCCCAGCGCAAGGCGATCGAGTCGGTCGGTCCGGGCCAGGTGCTGGTCGTCGACTGCCGGGGTGACGTCCGGGCCGCCTCGGGCGGGAACATCCTGATGACCCGGCTGCGGGTGCGCGGGGCGGCCGGCTTCGTCAGCGACGGGGCGGTGCGCGACTCGCCGGAGATTGCCGGGCAAGCCTTCCCCGCCTTCGTCGCCGGGCGGTCGGCGAACCTGAACCTGGCGGTCCACCACGCCGTCGACATCAACGTCCCGATCGCGTGCGCCGGGGTGCCCGTCTTTCCCGGCGACGTCGTCGTTGGCGACGAGGAGGGGGTGGTCGTCGTGCCGCGCCACCTGGCCGAGGAGGTGGCCGAGCCGGCCGCCGAGCAGGAGGAGCTGGAGCGCTTCGTCCTTGAGAAGGTCGAAGGGGGCGCGCCGCTAGCCGGCACCTACCCGCCGAACGAGCGGACCCTGGCCGAGTACGAGCGGTGGCGGACGGAGCGGGCGGCCGAGCGAGGGTAGCCCGGAGGTGCGGGGCATCGCCTTCGGTGCGGAGAGGGGATCGGGTTGGTTCACCCGCGACCGTTCCGGTTCGGCGTCCAGGGACGGTCGATGGGGCCGCGCGACGAGTGGCTGGCGATGGTCCGCCGGACGGAGGGGCTCGGCTACTCCAGCTACCTGGCGCTCGACCACCTCGTCCGCGGACTCGACCCGGTCGCCTCGTTGACGGCGGCGGCGATGGCGACGACGACCCTGCGTGTCGGCGGCTTCGTCTTCGACAACGACTTCCGGCACCCGGCGTTCCTGGCAAAGGCGGCGGCGACGATCGACGTCCTCTCCGGCGGGCGGTTCGAACTGGGAATCGGCGCCGGTTGGCTGCGGGAGGAGTACGACCAGAGCGGGATCCCCTTCGACCCCGCCGGCGTTCGGATCGACCGGATGACGGAGGCGGTCCACCTCCTCAAGCGCATCTTCAGGGAGGAGCACCCCGTTTCCTTTGCGGGGGAGCACTACGCGGTGACCAACCTGGTCTGCCCGCCGCGCCCGGTTCAACGGCCGTATCCGCCCTTCCTGATCGGCGGCGGCGGTCCCCGTGTCCTCTCGGTCGCGGGGCGGGAGGGGGACATCGTCGGGATCACGACCCGGGCGCGCCGCGACGGTACCAAGGAGACGAGCGACCTGACGGCCGCCGCTACTGACCAGAAGATCGCCTGGGTGCGCGAGGCGGCCGGCGAGCGGTTCGACCAGATCGAGCTGAACGTCGTCGTCGGCGACGTGGTCTCCACGGCCGACGGCCGGGTCGAGGCGGAACGGCTCGCAGCACGGTACGGCGTCACGGCGGCGGAGATTCTGGAGTCGCCGCAGGTCCTAATCGGGAGCGTCGACGAGATGGTCGAGCGGCTCCTGGAGCGGCGAGAGCGGTTCGGCTTCTCCTACGTGGTGGTGACGGAGCCGAACCTGGAGGCGCTGGCACCGGTGGTGGCCCGGCTCGCCGGCGCCTGACACCGGTCGGAGACCGGTAGGCGGCCAAAGACGAGGGCGCGCGGCGGTGGCGGCGGGCGAGGAGGCGGAGGGATGGCCGAGGTGCGCGCCGGGGTCGCGGCGGCGCGGGTGCTCCGGGATCGGGGGGTCAGGTTCGCCTTCGGCGTGCCGGGCGAGAGCTTCCTGGGGTTGCTCGACGCGCTGCGCGAGACGCCCGAGATCCGGCTCGTCGCCACCCGACACGAGGGCGGGGCGGCGTTCATGGCGGAGGCGGTCGGCAAACTGACCGGCGTCCCGGCCATCTGCATGGGCACCCGCGGCGTCGGCTCGGCCAACCTTGCAATCGGCGTCCACACCGCCTACCAGGACTCTACGCCGCTGATCGCCCTCGTCGGCCAGGTGGAGACGCCGTTCCGGCACCGGGAGGCGCTCCAGGAGGTGGAGCTCGCGTCGTTCCTGGGTCCGATCACCAAGTGGGCGGTCGAGGCGCCGAGCGGCGGGCGGCTTCCCGACCTGGTCGCGGAAGCCTATCGACGGAGCGTCGCGGGGCGCCCCGGTCCGGTCGCCGTTGCTCTCCGGGGGGACATCCTGGACGAGCCGGCGCGGGCCGATCTGCCTCCGCCCACGGCGGCGCCCACGGCGGCGCCCCGACCCGGTGAGGCCGCGGCGATCGTGGCCCTGCTTGCCGCCGCACGCCGCCCGCTCGTGATCGCCGGCGGCGGCGTGCTACGCTCGGGAGCCTCCGATCGCCTGGTCGAGCTGGCGGAGCGGCTGGGGCTGCCGGTGGTGACCGCGTTCCGTCGCCACGACGCCTTCCCGAACCACCACCCCCTCTACCTCGGCCCGCTCTCCTTCGGCGCGCCCCCCTCCGTTGCCGAGCGGGCACGGGCGGCGGACGTGATGTTGGCGATCGGCACCCGGCTCTCGGAGCTGACCACGCTCGGCTACACCGTCCCCGCCCCGGGCGCGACCTTGATCCACGTCGACGTCGCGCCGGAGGTGTTAGGCCGCAGCGTTCCGGCCCGCCACGCCGTCGCCGCCGACGCCGCCGAGACGATCGCCGCCTTGCTCGCTCAAGCCCCGGCTGGTGTCGATCCCGATCGGACGGCGGCCAACGCGCGCGACCGCGCCGTGTACGAGGCTGCATCCTTCCCTCCCTCGACAAGCACCGTCGCCGACGGCGTCGACCCGGCGCTCGTCGTCGCGGAGCTGCAGCGGCGGCTGCCGGTGGAGGCGATTCTGACCAGCGACGCCGGCAACTTCTGGGGTTGGTTCGCCCGCTTCTACCGCTTCCGGCGACCGGGAACGCTCCTCGGGCCGACCTCTGGGGCGATGGGTTACGCCGTCCCGGCTGCGGTTGCCGCGGCGCTGGTGCGCAGCGGCGCGGCGCCGGTGGTGGCGCTGGCGGGGGACGGCGGCTTCCTAATGACCGGCGGCGAGCTGGCGGTCGCCGCCCAGCACGGGTTGAAGGTTACGTGCGTCGTTTTCGACGACGCGCTCTACGGGACGATCCGGCTGCACCAGGAGCGGGCCTATCCGGGCCGGGTCGCCGGCACCGAGCTCTGGAGCCCCGATTTCGTCCGCTACGCGGAAGCGTTCGGCGGCCTCGGCGTCCGTATCGAGCGGAACGAGGAGATCGTCGACGGCGTCCGGGCGGCGCTGGCCCACCCCGGCATCGCGATCCTCCACGTTGTCGTCGCGCGGGAGACGATCGCCGTCGGGCAATCGCTCGGTAGGGTGTCCGGGCGGGCGGGGTAGGCCTAATGCAGCGCTACCTCGCCGTCGCCGGTTCGGCGAGCGCGGTGGCTAGGGCCGCCACGACGCCGGCCAGGTCCCGGTTCGGGTCGCGGCTCTCCGGAGACTCGGTGCCGATCGGCGTGGCGGCGACGAAGCGGTAGACGTCGGCGGCGCCGGTCAGGATGTTCGGGGTTAGGCCGAGGTCGGCGAAGCAGGTGGCAATCTCCTCCATCTCGCCGACCCAGCGGTACGCCTTCGGCGGCATCGTCGGCACCGACCGCTCCAGCCAGGCGAGAACGTCCGGGATGCTCTCCCGCTGCTCGGCGCGGAGCGTCTCCTCTAGCCCCATCAGGCGGGCCGCGGTCAGCAGCTCCGTGCCGAGCGCCTGGAGCCCCTTGGTCAGCGCGCCGTAGCACATCTTCAAGCCGGAGGCCTGGCCGATCTCGTCGCCGATGACGCGGACGTCGAGGCCGAAGCCCGAAAGCTCGGCGAACGCCGCCGCCCCGGGGCCGGAGGCGTAGAAGTGCGTGCCGGGCTGCCGCGGCGGCGGCCCGACAATGCCGACGTCGGCAAAGCGGCCGCCGGCGCCGAGGATCGTGTCGCCGATGGCGCGGACCGAGCTCGGGGCGATCGCGTTGCAGTCGGCGTAGAGGAGGTCGGCGCCAGTGGCTTGGATCGCGAGCGCGACGTCCGCTGCCACCACCCGCGCCTTCGCCGGCACGAGGACGCAGAGGAGAAGATCGGCCTCGCGCACCAGTTCCTTGAGGCCGGCGGTGTCCTCCATGCCGGCCCGCTCCGCCAACTCCCGCGAGCGCTCGCTGCGGCCACCGAGGTGGGTGACGACCCGCAGGCCGTTCGCGCGCAGCACGCCGCCGATCGAGTGCCCCATGTCGCCGGGGCTGAGCACGCCGACGGTGGTCGGTGCCATGGCGGTCGCTCCTTGCCGATGATCGGAAGGTCGGGGATGCTCGGCTACCGTAAGGGCACTCGCCGGCCGTGGCAAGGGGGCCGACGCCGCGACCGCTCCGGTTGGGAAGGGTGCTGCGGGGAAGCGTCCGAATGCGGGGACGGCTCGGGGCGGGCTCGTGCTTCCCGTGTTACCCGGTGCCGGCCCCTGCCATCCCGGCCCGGAGGCCGGCGACGGCGTCGATGACGGCCGCGCGGTCGACGCCGGTCTCGATGCCCTGGCGATCAAGGAAGGCGACCAGTTCCTCCGTCGCGAGGTTGCCGGGGGCGCCCGGGGCGAAGGGGCAGCCGCCGAGACCGCCGGCGGCGCCGTCGAAGACGGTGATGCCGCGGGCGAGGCCGGCGGCAACGTTCGCGATAGCCCGGCCGCGGGTGTCGTGGAAGTGGAGCGCGAGCCGGTCGACCGGGAGATGCGCCAGCGCGACGTCGAGGAGGGCGTCGACCGCCTCCGGCGTCGCGGCGCCGATGGTGTCGGCGAGCGCCACCTCGGCGCAGCCGAGATCGAGCAGCCGCCGCGCGACCCCGAGCACGGCCGCCGGGGCGACCGCCCCCTCGTACGGACAGCCGAAGGCGACGGAGACGTAGCCGCGGACCCAGAGCCCCTCGGCGCGGGCACGGGCGACGACCGGACCGAAGCGGGCGAACGTCTCCTCGATCGAACCGCGGACGTTCGCTTGGGCAAACGCCTCGGTGGCGGCGGTGAAGAGGGCGATCGCCGGGACCCCGGCCGCCAGCGCCCGCTCCAGGCCGCGGGGGTTTGGCACCAGGGCCGGGTAGCGCACGCCGGGGCGGCGACGGACGGCGCGCACGACCGCGTCGGCGTCGGCGAGCTGCGGGACGGCGGCCGGATTGACGAAGCTCGTCGTCTCGACGGTCGGCAAGCCGGCCGCGGCAAGCGCCTCGACGAAGGCGACCTTGACGGCGGTTGGCACGCGGGCTGGTTCGTTCTGGAGGCCGTCCCGCGGCCCGACCTCGACGACCGTCACCCGCCGCGGCGCGCCCCCCGCCCGCTCCTCCGTCATCGCGACCCTCCGCCGCGCTCGCCGGCCGCTGCCGGTTCCGGCTCCTCGTCCAGGTCGAGCTCGACGAGGACGTCGCCGGCTTCGACCTGCTCGTCGGGGCGGCGGTGAACGGCACGGACGACACCGGCCGCCGGTGCGTCGCAGGCGAGCTCGATCTTCATCGACGAGAGGGTGACGAGCGGCGTGCCGGCCGCGACGCGGTCGCCGACCGTGACGTCGACGCGCAGGACCCGCCCCGGCAGGGGGGCACGGACGCGCCCGTCGCCGCGGACGCCGCTCGATCGCCCGAGCGTCGGCGGCAGGGGGCCGGCTCGCAACCGCCAGCGGCCGCCGGCGCCGGCGACCTCCAAGCCGTCTCCCTCCTCGACGACGGCGACGCGGGCGACCTGGTTGCCGAGGGCGACGGACCAGACCCCGTCCGCGCCGCGCCACCAGCGTAGCGGTTGCTCGTCGTCGCCGAGGCGGACCAGCCAGTGGTCGCGGTCCCCGTCGCCGCGGACGGCGGCGCGCTCCTCCCAGGCTTCGGCCTCGTCGTCGCCGTGGAAGGCGAGCGAGGCGGTGCCGGCGAGGCGGAAGGGGCCGATCGCGGCCCAGGGGTTGTCGCTCGGCGGCCGGTCGAGGGCGTGGGCGACCGCCGCCGCGAGCGCCGTGGTGCGCGGCGGGCGCGGGGTGGGAACCCGGGCTGCCGTCGCCGTCGTCGTCCGGCCGGTTGCCATCTCGGGATGGGAGAGCGCGGCGAGGAGCCAGGGGACGTTGGTCGCGACGCCGGCGACGACGGTGCGATCGAGGGCATCGCGCAGGGCGGCGAGGGCGGCGTCGCGGTCGGGGCCGTGGGCGATCAGCTTCGCCAGGAGCGGGTCGTAGGCGGCGGGGACGGCGTCGCCCGAGGCGTAGCCGGCGTCGACACGGACGTCGGGCCGCACCGGCCAGGCGACGGTTCGCAGCGTGCCGGGGCTGGGCAGGAAGTCGGCCGCCGGGTCCTCGGCGTAGACCCGCGCCTCGACGGCGTGGCCCCGGGGCGCGGGGGCGTCGTGCGCGGGGAGGCCGTCGCCGGCCGCGACCCGGAGCTGCCAGGCGACGAGGTCGATTCCGGCGACGAGCTCCGTGACCGGGTGCTCGACCTGGAGGCGGGGGTTGATCTCCAAGAAGGCGAGGGTGCCGTCGGCGCCGAGGAGGAACTCGCAGGTGGCGACCCCGGAGAGGCCGACGGCGCGGGCGAGGGCGGTCGCGTGGTCGTGAAGGGCGCGGCGGGCGTCGGCGGCGAGGTTTGGGGCGGGTGCCTCCTCGACGACCTTCTGGTGGCGGCGCTGGAGGGAGCAGTCGCGGTCACCGAGGACGAGGACGGCGGTGCCTGCGGCGACGACCTGGACCTCGACGTGGCGCGGCTCGGTCAGCTCCCGCTCCAAGTAGACGACCGCGCCGGCGCCGGACGCGGCGGCCTCCCGCCGGGCCGCCGCCACGGCGGCGGCAAGTGCCGCCGCGTCGCCAACGCGGCGCATGCCGCGGCCACCGCCCGCGCCCGCCGGCTTGACGAGGAGCGGAAAGCCGACCTGTGCGGCGGCACGGTCCCAGCCGGCCGGGTCGTCGCCGAGGGGGAGGCTGGCGGGGAGCGTCGGCACCCCGGCAGCCCTGGCCGCGTGGAGGGTAGCGATCTTGTCGCCGCAGAGGGCGAGCGTCTCGGGGGATGGGCCGACGAAGCGGATGCCGGCGGCGGCGCAGGCGGCGGCGAGCTCGGAGCGCTCGCTGAGGAAGCCGTAACCTGGGTGGAGCAACCCCGCTCCGGCCCGCTGCGCCGCCGCGACGACGCGGGCGGCGTCGAGCTCCGCCCCCGCCTCGCCGACGACCTCGACGCGGCCAACCTGGCGCGCGGCGTAGCCGTCCCGGTCCGGCTCGCCGAGGAGCAGGATCGGGGTCGCCCCCAGGCGGCGGCAGGTCGCCGCGATGCGGACGGCGATCTCGCCCCGATTCGCGATCGCGATCCGGGCGCCCGGGAGCGGGGTTACGTCGGACATGGGACCCTCACCCCCGCCCCCTCCCCCTCGCGAGGGAGAGGGGTGCCGGGTCACGGACGACCATCGGCGGGCCCGACGGGGCGGTTTGATCGGGCGCTCATGTCGCCTCCGGGGGTGTTGGGACCCACGCCGCGGGGCGCTTCTCCAGGAACGCCCGCAACCCCTCGCGCCCCTCGTCGCTGGCGAGGCGATCGACGAGGAGCGCGGTGGTGGCGGCGCGCGTCGCCGCCGAGTTGGCCCCGCTTACTGCCACGGGGAGGCGCTTGATGGCGGCGAGCGCCCCCGGCGCGCCCTGAAGCAGGTCGACGACGGCCTCATCGGCAGCGGCATAGAGTGCGGCAGCGGGGACGACCTGATGGACCAGCCCGCAGCGTAGTGCCTCCTCGGCGCCGAACGGTGCCGCCCGCAGCATCCGCGCCTTCGCCTCGCGTTCACCGAGGGCGGCAAAGACGTAGGGCGAGATGACGGCCGGGACGAGGCCGAGACGCGCCTCGCTGAGGGAGAAGCGGGTCCCCTCGGCGGCGAGGGCGACGTCGGCGGCGGAGACCAGGCCGACCCCGCCGCCATAGGCGGCGCCGTGGACGCGGGCGACGATCGGCGCCGGGCAGGCGGCCATCGTGGCGAGGAGGTCGGCGAGCGCCGCGGCGTCGGCGGCGGCATGGCAGTCGGCGGCGGCGGAGGCGAACTCGGCGATGTCGCCGCCGGCGCAGAAGGTCGGCCCGTCGCCGGCGAGGAGAACCACCCGCGTCTCGCCCCCCTCCTTGATCGCGGCGAAGGCGGCGTGGAGCGCGGCGACGAGCGCGCGCCCGAGGGCGTTGCGGCGGTCCGGGCGGGCCAGGGTGATCCGCCGGACCGGTCCAGCCTGGACGATCGTCAGGTCGTCGTCCCCGCTCGGGACCGGCAACCCAGCCGCCCCGTCACGCCGCCCCTTGGTCGACATCAGGCGCCCCTCGAATGGATGGTCTGCCCCGTGATCCACCCCCCGGCGTCGCTGGCCAGGAAGAGGATCAGGCGCGCCGCGTCCTCGGGCCCGCCGACCCGGCCGAACCGCATCTCGGCCAGGATCGCGGCCTTGACCTCCGCCGACATCCAGCCCGTGTCGGTGCCGCCCGGGTCGACCGCGTTGACGGTGATCCCCTTGGCGGCGACCCCGGCCGCCAGCGACGCGGTGAACGCTTCCACCGCGCCCTTCGACGTCGCGTAGGCGAGCTCGTTCGGCATCGCCCCCACCCCCTGACCCGAGGAGAGGTTGACGATGCGGCCCCCGGCCCCGCCCGGGTATCGCCGCGCGAATTCGACCGAGAGGAGGGCCATCGCCCTCACGTTGACCGCGTGGTGCGCGTCGAGCGCCGCGGCGTCCAGCGCCTCGTAGCCGCCGCCGGCGAAGTGGGCCGCGTTGTTGACCAGAATCGACGGCGGCCCGAGCCGCGCCGCCGCCGCGTCCAGCACCTCGACCGCTGCCGCCGGCCGGGCGAGATCGACCTCCAGCGCCTCCGCCCGCGCGCCCATCCCCCGGAGCTCCTCCGCCAACGCCGCTGGGCCGTCGTCGTCGGCGCCGTGGGGTTGGGTCCGGTCGAACGGCCGCCAGTGGGTGAACAGCACGCCGGCGCCGTGGACGGCGAAGGCGCGACAGACCGCCGCGCCGATGCCCTGGCGCCGGCTGGCGCCGGTCACGACGGCGACCCTCCCGGCCAAATCTAGATCGAGCTCGGCCATCACCGCATCACCCCTCGCTTCGCGGCCGTCCGTGGCCCCGGTTTCGACGACCCGTCACGGCCGAACGGGGATGCGGCGTCTCGGAGCCTCAGAGTCTCAGATCCGCAGCACGCCATAGTCGGTGGCCGGGATCGGGGCGTTGAGGGTCGTCGCGAGGGCGAGGCCGACGACCTGGCGGGTCTGGCGGGGATCGATGACGCCGTCGTCCCAGAGGCGGGCGGTGGCGTGGTAGGGGCTCGCCTCCTCTTCGTAGCGGGCGCCGACCTCTCGGCGGAGCGCCGACAGGGCCGCCTCGTCGGGCGGGTCGCCGCGAGCGGCGAGACTCTGGCGGCGGACGTCGGTGAGGACGCCGGCGGCCTGCTCGCCGCCCATGACCGCGATCCGGTGGGTCGGCCAGGAGAAGACGAAGCGGGGGTCGTAGGCGCGGCCGCACATGGCGTAGTTCCCGGCGCCGTAGGAGGCGCCGATCATGACCGTGATCTTCGGCACCTGGGCGACGGCGACGGCGGCGACCATCTTCGCGCCATCGCGGGCGACCCCCTCCTGCTCGTAGCGGCGGCCGACGATGAAGCCGGTGATGTTCTGAAAGAAGAGGAGGGGGAGGCGCTGCTGGGCGCAGAGCATCACGAAGTGGGCGCCCTTGCGGGCCGACTCGGGGAAGAGGATGCCGTTGTTGGCGAGGACGCCGACCGGTACGCCGTAAAGGTGACCGAAGCCGCAGACGAGGGTTTGCCCGTACTCCGCCTTGAACTCGCGGAGGCGGCTGCCGTCGAGGACGCGGCGGAGGACCTGGCGGGCGTCGTAGGGGCGGCGTGGGTCGGGGGGGACAAGCGCGAGCATCTCCTCCGGGTCCTCCGCCGGCGCGGCGATCGGCTCGCGTTGCCAGGGGGTCGGCGGCGGCGCCGGGCGGGGGGCGCTCATCAGGTCGCGGGCGAGCGCGAGCGCCGCCGGCTCGTCGTCGACGGCGTAGTCGACGAGGCCGCTGAGGCGGGCGTGGACATCGGCGCCGCCGAGCTCCTCGGCGGAGACCTCCTCGCCTGTCGCCGCCTTCACCAGCGGCGGCCCGGCGAGAAAGATGGTGCCAGCGCCGCGGACGATGATCGCCTCGTCGCACATGGCGGGGACGTAGGCGCCGCCGGCGGTACAGGAGCCAAGAACGGCGGCGACCTGGCGGAGGCCGTGGGCGGAGAGGAGCGCCTGGTTGCGGAAGATGCGGCCGAAGTGCTCCTTGTCGGCGAAGACTTCGCTCTGGAGCGGCAGGAAGGCGCCGCCGGAGTCGACGAGGTAGAGGCAGGGGAGCCGGTTGGCGAAGGCGATCTCCTGGGCGCGGAGGTGCTTCTTGACGGTCATCGGGAAGTAGGTGCCGCCCTTGACGGTCGGGTCGTTGGCGACGACGACAACCTCGCGGCCGCCGATGCGGCCGATGCCGGTGACGATGCCGGCGCCGGGGCTGGCGTCGTCGTACATGCCGTCCGCGGCGAGGGGCGAGAGCTCGAGGAAGGGGGAGGCGGGGTCGAGGACGCATTCGATCCGCTCGCGGACCGGCAGCTTGCCGCGGGCGCGCTGCTTGGCCTGGGCCGCCGCACCGCCGCCCTCGGCGGCGCGGGCGAGACGGGCCCGGAGGTTGGCGACGGCGGCCTCGTTGGCGGCGCGGTAGGTCGCGTCGACCGTCGGGTCGGGTGGGGCGGCGGTGGCGAGCATGGGCACTCCTTCGTGCCGATCGGGGCGCGCCTGCGGCGGCGCGGCGAGGAAAGTGTGCCATAGGCGCGGGTGCGGGCGCGGCGGGGGAGGATCGTGGCGGGCGCGGGCGAAGGCGGCGACGGGGTTTGGATGGCGACCGCGGCGTCCGGGGGGCGCGCCATACCGCGCAGGTGGTCGCGCGCGGATGGTCGCGCGGAGTTGAAACCCCGGACTGGACTCACGAAGCGCCTCTGGGGCTGAGTGCGGTCCGAGGAACGTTGGCGTCGATCCGGCGGCGCCGGGCGGTCTGGCGAACGGGGGCGGCGACGTTATCTCCCCCTCCTTCTCTGTATCGTCGCGCGGGCGATTTGCGTGCGGGTGGTGATGAGAGGAGGCGGGCGGAGATGGGGGGCGGTGGCGCGGCGGAGGAGGCGGAGTTGCTTGCGGAGGTGGGGGGGACGACGGTGGTGCCGTCCCCCTTGAGGCGCTGGGCGTGGCGGAGGACGCGACGGTCGGGTACGTCTGGCGAGACGTCGCGAACGCCGCTCGCGCTTCGTCGATCACCCGGGATCGTTTGGCACCCTCCCGGTCGAGGCGGTCCAGGCGCTCGAGGTCCTCGGCCGAGACGAGGCCGGCCCCGGGGACGCCGGTCTTCTCCACGAGCACGCGGGCATCGCCCCGGGAAACCCGGCCGACGAGGGCGTCGAGGTTGCCTTCCGCCTCGGCTATCTCCTTCGTCTGGGTTGTCGGTTGGTGCTTACCTAGGTCCAACGGGACCCGAACACGAAGGGGAGATCGCGGGGTGTGACGGATGCACCGTACCGCACGGGTAAGGGGGCCACCGTTTCCACCGTTCCCCCGCGTCGGACTGGCGGCCGCTACTCGGTGAGGCCCATCTGGCGGGCGATGACGTAGCGGAGAACCTCGCTGGTGCCTTCGCCGATGGTGAGGACCTTGGCGTCGCGGTAGAAGCGGGGGACGGGGGACTCCTCGATGTAGCCGAAGCCGCCGTGGATCTGGAGGTTCTCCTCGGCGGCGCGGACGGCGAGCTCGGAGGCGAAGAGTTTGGCGGCCGCGGCCTCCTCGGTGAAGGGTTTGCCGGCCTCCTTCAGCGCCGCCGACCGGTAGGTGAGGAGGCGGGCGGCGGCGATCTGGGTCTTGAGGTCGGCGAGCTTGAAGTGGATCGCCTGCTGGCGGGCAATCGGGGCGCCGAAGGCGACGCGTACTTGGGCGTATGCGGTCGCCTGTTCGAGCGCGCCCTGGGCGAGGCCGACCGACATCGCGGCGACGCCGACGCGGCCGCCGTCGAGGCCGGTCAGGAAGACGCGGGCGCCCTTGCCGAGCGGGCCGAGGAGCGCGTCGTCCGGCACGCGGCAGCCGGCGAAGACGAGCTCGCGGGTGTCGGAGGCGTGCCAGCCGAGCTTGCGGTAGGGCTTCTGCGGCTCGTAGCCGGGGGTGCCGGTCGGGACGATGAAGGTGCTGAGGGCGGTGCCGCCGTTGCTGCCGGTGCGGGCGGTGGCGATGCAGAAGGCGCTGAGGTCGGTGCCGGCGTTGGTGGTGAACGCCTTGGTGCCGTCGAGGACCCAGCCGGTCTCGTCCTCCCCATCGCGGCGGGCGACCGTGGTCGCGGCGCGGACGTCGGAGCCGCCGCCCGGCTCGGTGCTGGCGAAGGCGCCGAGGGTCTCGCCGCGGGCGAGCGGCACGAGCCAGCGCTGCTTCTGCTCCTCGGTGCCGAAGAGGAGGATCGGCTCGCCGCCGAGCGAGACGTTGGCGCCGACGGTGACCGCGACGGAAGAGTCGATCCGGGCCAGTTCCTCGATGACGACCGCCTGGGCGACGGCGCCGGCACCGAGGCCGCCGTACGCTTCGGGGAAGCCAACGCCCATCGCGCCGAGTTCGCCGAGCTGGCGGATCGTCTCCGTGGGGAAGGTGTGCGTTTGGTCCCACTCGGCGGCGTGGGGGGCGATCTCGCCCTCGGCGAACTCGCGGATGGTGTCGCGCAGGGCGAGTTGCTCGTCGGAGAGTTCGAAGGAGGGGCAGGAGGTCATCGGCGTCCTCCGGGGTGTCGGGTCGCGGGCGGCCGCGGCGTCGCGGCCCCTGGCGGGAAGTGTAGCGCCCGGTGGCGAGCCCGCGGAGTAGTTGGGGGAGGCGAGCGGATCCTGTGGGGCTCGACGGAGCCGGACGACATGCACCCTCCGAGCGTCCCGAGTTGGAAAGCCGCGGGGTCGCGTGGCGACTGAGGGCGGTTTGGCCACGAGGCCGCGCGGCTACGGCGTTTCGGAGGCGTCTGCCCGACCGGTCGCGTTCATCCTGATGTGCAAGATAGGCAGAATGGGGAGGTCAGGCCCTTCATGCGGAAGACGACGATGTGGTGACCGATAGGGTGACTTCGGCAGCCGGGACCGATCTCGTTGCGCGCTCGGTCCAACCGGGAAAGGTGCCGATCTCCCGCAAAGCGTCCCGGATGCGGGCAACGTCGGCACGTGCCCGATCCTCTCCTCGGGTGAGCAAGCCCTGCGGGACGATGCCCTCGTCATCGACCTGGGCGGGGGGAGGGACGACGACCGGCAGCCTACGGGAGGACCTCAGAGTGCGGGTGCTGGCCCTCCCGCGCCTTCTTCCGAGCAGCTTCGATGATTTCGGCGCGGGGTTCCGGGGCGTGCTCCCGGCCCTCGCCGCGGCCGAGTTGGTCCTCGCCGGTGGCGAGGGCGGCGTGGAGCCGCTGGAGGTGATCCCGTTCCGAAATCAAGCGTCACGCCTCGCGGACGACTTCGCCGGCGTTGTTGTAGAGGCCGGTTGCTACCTTCTGCCGGACCATCGCCTCCAGGTGGGAGCTGAAATTCACGTTCACGCACAGCTCCCCCCGCACGCGCTGAAGGCAGCAGGGATTGACCCCCTTTGTTGCCGCACGACTCCTCGGGAACCGACGAAGAAGGAACGCGAATCACCCGCGACCGCCTGGCCGGCGCGGTCCGAGCGGGACATTGCCGTGGTGCGCGGCGGCCAAGGAGGCGGCAGCCGACGGGGGACGGTTTGGCCGGGGGCGGGTCGGAGGGGGTATACATTGCCCGACATCCGGGACGGTCGAACGGTTCGGGGGTCGACGATGGGGGCGGTCAACGGCGACCGCCGACAAAGGAGCAGTCGATGGCGACTGAAACCGGGCCGGCCCCCACGGGGGCGATCCAGGGCGCTTTCCAGGCCGGCGTCGTGCCGCAGGACGGCGCCGCCGCGTTCCGCGCGCCGCTCGACCACGTCGACGTCGGGGCGGGGACGATCACGGCGAGCGTGGCGCCGGCGTCGGCGGGCGACGGCGGGCTTGACCACGAGACGCTGCGCGAGATGTACCGCTTCGTGGCGCTGGCGCGGGCGCTCGACGAGCGGATCTGGCAGCTGAACCGGGCGGGGCGGGCGCCGTTCGTCGTCTCCGGGCAGGGGCACGAGGCGGCGCTGGTGGGCGCCGGTTTCGCGCTCGACCGGGCCAACGACGTGGTCCTGCCCTACTACCGCGACCTGGCGCTCTGCCTGGTCTTCGGCCTCTCGGCGCGCGACGTGATGATGAGCGTGCTGGCGCGGGCGCCTGACCCGATGTCGGGCGGTCGCCAGATGCCGGCCCACTATGGCTCGGCCCGGCTCCGGATCGTCAGCTCCTCGAGCGTGGTCGCCTCCCAGTTGCCGCACGCGACCGGCACCGCCTACGCCGCCAAGCTGCGCGGCACGGGCCAGGTCTCCCTCGCCTGCTTCGGCGAGGGGGCCGCGTCCAAGGGCGACTTCCACGAAGCGTGCAACTTCGCCGGCATCCATCGGCTGCCGGTCGTCTTCTTCTGCGAGAACAACCGCTACGCGATCTCGGTCCCGCAGAGTCTCCAGATGGCGATCGACAACGTCGCCGACCGCGCCGCCGGGTACGGCTTCCCCGGCGTCGTCGTCGACGGGACCGACCTGCTCGCCGTCCACCGGGCGGTGGGGGAGGCCGCCGCGCGGGCGCGCCGCGGCGAGGGACCGACGCTGGTCGAGGCGAAGGTCTACCGCTTCCACCCGCACACCTCCGACGACGACGACCGCACCTACCGCAGCCAGGACGAGGTCAAGGCGTGGCGGGCGTGGGACCCGCTGGCCCGCTTCGAGGCGCGGCTGCGCGAGGTCGGCGCCCTCGACGACCGGACACGCGCCGAGATCGCGGCCGGCGTCGCGGCCGAGGTCGAGGCGGCGACCGACGCGGCGGAGGCGGCGCCCTTCCCCGACCCCGCCACCTTCGATCGCTACGTCTACGACGGGGGCTAGGGGCTGGGGGTGGGGCGGCCGGCCCGACCCGGCTCGGTCGCGCTGGTCGGACCCGGGCGGAGGGAGGACTTCGATGGTACAGGCTCCGGAGCGGCCGGCGGTGGCGCGGCCGGCGGGCGACGCCGAGGCGGACGAGGCGCCGCAGCGGTCGTTCATCGAGGCGATCCACGACACGCTGCACGAGGAGATGCGGGCGGACGAGCGGATCGTGGTGCTCGGGGAGGACGTGGGGCGCCGCGGCGGCGTCTTTCGGGTGACGGAGGGGCTGCTGGCCGAGTTCGGCGAGGGACGGGTGATCGACACCCCGCTCGCCGAGTCGGGGATCATCGGCAGCGCGATCGGGATGGCGCTGAACGGGTTGCGGCCGGTGGCCGAGATCCAGTTTCTCGATTTCATCCACTCGGCGATGGACCAGCTGATGAACGAGGCTGCGCGGCTCCGCTACCGCTCGAACAACGACGTCTGCTGCCCCCTCGTCGTCCGCGTCCCCTTCGGCGGGGGAGTCCACGGCGCCCTCTACCACTCGCAGAGCATCGAGGCGGTCTTCGTCCACACCCCGGGCCTGAAGGTCGTCGCTCCCGCCACGCCGGCCGATGCTCGTGGGTTGCTCCGCGCCGCGATCCGCGACGACGACCCGGTGCTGTTTCTGGAGCACAAGCGGATGTACCGCCTGATCAAGGGGTCGGTGCCGCCCGGGCCGCACGAGGTGCCGCTCGGCCGGGCACGGGTGGCGCGGGAGGGGAGCGACGCGACGATCGTGACGTACGGCTTCATGGTCCACGAGGCGGAGAAGGCGGCGGCGGCGGCGGCGGAGCGCGGGGCGAGCGTCGAGGTGATCGACCTCCGGTCGCTCAAGCCGCTGGACGAGGCGGCGGTGATCGCTTCGGCCAAGAAGACGGGCAAGGCGCTCGTCGTCGCCGAGGCGAACCGGCCCTGCTCGGTCGCGAGCGAGGTGGCGGCCCTGATCGCGGAGGAGGCGTTCGCCTACCTCGACGCGCCGGTGATGCGGGTGGCCGGGCCGGACGTGCCGGCGATGCCCTTCAGCCCGCCCTTGGAGAAGGCGTTCCTGGTCGACGCCGAGAAGATCGGCGCCGCGCTGGGGCGGCTGCTGGCGTACTAGCTATGACCTATGAGCGGTCAGCCAGGGGTGGGCAGCGTTCTGCCTCGGCGCTTTCCCGTCATCCCGAAGCACGAGGGATCTCTGCTGGGCGGCGTAGCGGTGGGGAGACCCCTCCTTCGTGGGGATGACGCGGCTCGGGGGCTTGCGAGGGCGGGTGACCTGGTCGTGGCTCATCGCGGGTCGCTCGTGGCTGACCGCTCACGGCTGACGGATGACCGCACATGGCTCATCGCTCACCGCTCGGAGGCTGGCATGGCGACGGGGACGGCGACGACGATCACGATGCCGCAGCTCGGGGAGAGCGTGACGGAGGGGACGATCGGGGCCTGGCTGAAGCGGGTCGGCGAGCCGGTCGGCAAGTACGAGGCGTTGGTCGAGGTTGTGACCGACAAGGTGAACGCGGAGGTGCCGTCGCCGGTCGCCGGCGTTCTCGCCGAGATCCTGGTCGAGCCCGAGACGACGGTGCCGGTCGGGGCCGTGCTCTGCCGGATCGAGGAGGCGGGCGCCGGGGCGCCCTCCACGGCGGTGGCCGGGGCGGCGCCGGCGCCGGCGATGGGAGGCGACGGGGACGTGGCCGACGGCGGCCGGGCGCCATTTGGCTCGCCCACGGCCACGGTTCGGCGGCGGGGCGAGATCGCGGACGAGATGGAGTTGCTGCGCGTCCGTTCGTCGCCGGCGGTGCGGCGCATCGCGGAGGAGCACGGGATTGAGATCGCGCGGATCGGGGGGACCGGCATCGGCGGTCGGGTGACGAAGCAGGACCTCGTCGCCCACCTCGCCGTGACCCCGGACGCGCCCGAGGCACGCGCCGTCCCGGGGGCGGGTGCCGCGGCCCCGCTCCCGGCACCGGCAGTCGACGCGGGCGCGGCCTCCACGCCGCCGGTCGTGGCGGTCCGTGAAGGGGTGGGGCCCGCTCCCGCGGCCGAGGTGATCCCCGTCCCGCCGCCGGCGCTCGAGCCCGGGACGGAATCCGTCGGGGGGCGGACGCGAGCGGCGGTCCTTCCCGGCGACGAGGTCGTTCCGGTCACGCCGATGCGGCGGACCATTGCCGAGAACACGGTCCGCTCGGAGCGGACGGCGCCGCACGCGACGGTCGTCATGGAGGTCGACATGACCCGCGTCGTCGCCTTCCGGGCGGCCCAGAAGGAGGCGTTTCGGCGGCGGGAGGGGATCGAACTGACCTTTCTGCCGTTCGCGATCAAGGCGGCGACGCTGGCGCTGCGGGATCACCCGCGGCTCAACGCCGTCTGGGACGGGGACCGGATCATCCACCGCGCGGCGATCAACGTCGGCGTTGCCGTGGCGCTGGATGACGGGTTGATCGTGCCGGTGATCCGGAACGCCGACCGGCTGAGCGTGGCCGGGCTGATGCACGCCGTGGCCGACCTGGCGGCGCGCGCCCGCGACGGCGGGCTGACGCCGGACGACGTCGCCGGCGGCACCTTCACCGTCAACAACCCGGGCAGCTTCGGCTCGCTCGTCTCGACGCCGATCCTGGTCCAACCGCAGGCGGCGATCCTCTCGACCGAGGCGATCGTGAAGCGGCCGATGGTGGTCGACGACATGATCGCCGTCCGCTCGATGATGAACCTCTCGCTCACCATCGACCACCGCGTCCTCGACGGCCTCGCCGCCGCCCGCTTCCTGCAGGCGGTCAAGGGGTGGCTGGAGGCGGCGGACGGGGCGCTGTCGGTGTACTAACGGCTTTCGCACCTCGTCACCGTTCGACCAGCCACCACGCCTCGGCGAACTGGCGGACCGCAGCCTCGTCGACGGCGACCCCGAGGCCCGGCCGGTCGGGCGGGGTGATCCGGTCCCGGTGGTACCAGGAGGCGGCGTCGGCGACGTCGGCGGCAAGCATCAAGGGACCGCCCATCTCGACGGTGAGGACGTTGGCGAGGGCGAGGGCGAGGTGGAGGCCGGCGGCGGAGGCGACGGAGCTCTCGACCATGGTGCCGACCTGGGCACCGATGCCGGCGGTCTCGGCGACGGCGTTGAGGGCGAGGGCGGGCCCCAGGCCGCCGCACTTCATGAGCTTGATGTTG
Organism: uncultured Thermomicrobiales bacterium; assembly: GCA_902806405.1. Lineage (GTDB taxonomy): Bacteria > Chloroflexota > Chloroflexia > Thermomicrobiales > UBA6265 > CADCWL01. Next base: position 18,788 of record CADCWL010000029.1, read on the forward strand.
ACGAGGTCGGCGGCGCGGAGGGTGGCGACGCGTGACATTTCCCGGGGCGAGCGGCAGCCTTCGTCGACCATGATCGTGGCGCCGGTCTGGCGGCGGACCTCGGCGAGACCCTCGAGATCCCAGGCGGCGACGGGCTGCTCGATGTAGGCGGGGCGGATGGGGGCGCAGGCGCGGATGGCGGCGATGGCGACGCCGGGGGTGCGCCAGCCCTGGTTGGCGTCGACCTTGATCGCGACGTCCGGGCCGACGGCTTCCCGGACCGCGGCCAGGCGGCGGGCGTCCAGGGCCGGGTCGTCGGGGTCGCCGAGCTTGACCTTGACGGTGGCGAAGCCGGCGGCGACGTGGCGTGCGGCGGCGGCGGCCATCGTTGCCGGGTCGGCGAGGCCGACGACGCGGGAGATGGTGAGGTGGGGTTTGCCGCGGCCGCCGAGGAGGACCCAGAGGGGGACGCCGAGGGCGCGGGCGAGGATGTCGTGGAGGGCGATGTCGAGGGCGGCCTTGGCGGCGGGGGCGCCTTCGAGGCGGGCGTCGAGGGCGCGGCGGGCGCCGTCCCGGTCGCGGGCGTCCCGGCCGAGGAGGGCGGGGGCGAGGGTGTGGCGGAGGATCGCGGCGACGCCTTCGTAGGTCTCGCCGGTGACGTTGGGGTCGGGCGTGGCCTCGCCCCAGCCGAGGGCGCCGCCGGTCGTCGTGACCCGGACCAGCACCGTCGGCACGTCGGGGTAGGTCGCGTAGGCGATCGCGAACGGCTCACGCAGCGGCAGGCGGACGGGGACGACCTCGACGGAGGCAATGGTTAGGGGGGCGGACGCGGTCGCCGGCGGCACGGGCGTGCTCACGGCGCCGGCATCCGCTCGAGGACGTAGGTTGCCTCGCCCAGCGCCCGGTCGGCGACGAAGCCGGTGACGGCGTAGCCTTCGTCGAAGGCCGTCCGCAGGGTCTCCCGCAGCGCCAGGCGCCAGCGGAGGGCGGCGTCGAGATCGTCGGCGAGGAGGCGGTCGATATCGGCCGGGAGGGGGACCAGGGCGCGAGGGGCGGCGAGGCCCGGGGCGTAGCGGGGGAGGCCGCTGACGTCGGCGGGGACGATCGGGCGGGTGCGGCCGAGGAGGCGGTCGCGGACGCGCCGGTCGTGGAGGGGCCAGGTGAGGTGGAGGCGGTCGGTCGGGAGGCCGCCGTAGAGGCCGGCGCCGTAGCCGCCGCCGTAGCGATCGACCTCGTAACGGTCGGCGACGGCGCCGAGCTTCTCCAGGTTGAGGCGGGCGTTCGCGGCGCGGAGCGGGTCGACCGTCCACGTCATCTCCGGGAACCCCCGTTCGAGCGCGACCGCGGCCTGGAGCTTCTTCAGCTCGGCACCGAGGCCGGCGGCACGGGCGGTTGCCCGCACCCCGAGCATGTCGGAGACGAGGATCGGTCGCCCCTCCCGGTAGCCGCCCCAGCCGACGACGAAGCCGACCGGCTCCGGCGCGGCGGCGACGAAGGCGGCGATCACCTCGCCGCCGGTCTCGGGGAGGGTGACGAGCGCGCTGGCGGCGAGGAGGTCGCGGTCGGAGACGCCGAAGACCTCCCGCTGGAGCGCCTCGACGGGGATCAGCTCCGGCAGCCGGCGAAGGGGGCGGAACGCGACGAGGCGGTCACCGACGGGCTTGCGCCAGCCCCCGTCCGGCAGGACCGAGAAACCGAGGTCCGCCGCGGTGAACGGAGCCTCGGCCGTCGGGTTAGGGGCGCCGCGCACGGACCATCAGCCAGTAGGGATCGGTTCGCTCCACCTGGTCGGGCGTCACGGCTCGCGTCCCCTGTCGAAGGGTGGGGTCGAGCCCATGCCGACCCAGGATCTCGAGCACCCGCTCCAGGCCGTTCGCGCGGTTCGTGCTGCTGCCGTGGAACTCCAGGATCACCTCGTTGACCCGATCGAGCACGTCCTCGTTGCCGGCCAGGACCAGCGCCTCCATCCCTTCGACGTCGAGCTTCAGCAGGTCGACCGGGCGGTCGACGTAGGGCGCGAGGCGGACCGCCGGGACTTTGATGCGGCGGCTGCTCCGGGGATCGAGCCACAGGTTGCGGACGCCGGAACCGCCCCAGGTCCAGGCGCGTGGCCCGCCCCGTTGGGCGTAGAAGTCGATCTCGCCCGCGACGTCCGCCACCGCCGCGTTGACGAGCGCGACGCCGGTCAGGCGGTTCGCCCGCACGTTGCGGGAGAGGAGCGCGAAGACCGCGGGGTTCGGCTCGAAGGCGACGATCCGCGCCCGCGGGTAGCGCGACTTGACGTAGAGGACGCTGAGGCCGATGTGCGCGCCGCAGTCGAGGACGAACGGGGCGTCGGTGGACGCCGCGAAGCGGTAGTCCTCGTCGACGAAGACGTGCTCGCGGATGCGCGCGAACTCCTCGCCGTTGGCGAAGGCGACGGCCATGCCGTCGATCGTCGCGGTGCGGGCGGGCACGAGCCGGCACCGGAACAGGCCCGCCTCGACGGCGGACCGGAGTCCACCGCCGCCGCGTCGGCCGGCCGCCGCACTTGCCACCCTCGCCTCCCCCTCCTCGCGGCCGCCCGACCCGCGCCGCCGCGTCCCCCGCCGCGCGGAAGGCCGGCATTGTCGGGGCGGGTTGACAGGCTCGTCAACGGGTGACCGCCCGCCCGAGCCGAGCGGACTCAGTCCCGGCCAGCCGGGGTGGCGGGCAGCGCGGACGCGGCGACCGGGGTGCTGGCGGCGGGCGGCTCGATCGTGAGCGGCAGGTCGTAGGCCGCGAAGGTCTCGCGACCGCCGGCACTGCCGGAGCGGGTCTCGACGAAGCAGGGTCGGTCGTCGGCGTCGATCGCGAAGGTGAGGTCGATCCGGACGCCGAGTTCGGTCGTATTGGCGGCGCCGTACGCCTCGCAGCGGCGGCCGGCGACCTCGACCGGGCCCAAGGGCCGGAGTTCCTGGGGGCGGAGGTTGTCGGGGACCGCTGCGGTCGGGGAACCGGCGGGGAAGGGGGCGGCGAGGCGGGCGAGGAGCGGGTCAGCGGCCGCCGGGCCGAGGGCGGCGCGGTCGACCGCGAGCCAGGCGGCGGGGTCGGCGCCGGGCAGGAGCGCCTCGGCCGCCGCGCCGCGGACGAAGACCTGGTCGCCGATTGCTACGCCCTCGGAGACGACCGCGCCGCCAGCGCGCCGCTCCTGGCGCTGCCGGTCGGGCAGGAGCACCTCGCGCGAGATTTCGATCCGGTCGACGACGGCCGGCGGCGAGGCGGCGGGGGAGGCGGCCGGGGAGGCGTCGGGCAGGGCGGCGGCCGGGACGGGGATGCCGGTCCCCTCGGCGGTGTAGACGGAGCGGTAGGAGCGGACGCCGGCCCAGGCAGCGTCGACGCGGTCGGCGAGCTCGCCGACGGTGCGGGGGGCGCCGGTCGGGGCGGCGGCGGTGGTGGCGGAGTTCGCCGCGGCGACGGTCGGCGGGACGGCCGTCGCCGCCTGCCCCCCGGACCCACCGCCGCAGGCGGCGAGCAGGAGCGGCACCGCCAGGAGGGCGGCGAGTGCCGCCTCGGGACGCGGGCCGCGGCCCCCCGCGAGCGCGCTCCCCACGCGCCGAGTCTGCTCCGCTGATCGCATCGCGCCCCCGTCCCCGTATCCGAACGTACACTCGGTTGGGGAAAGGGTACCAGACGGCCGGGCGGGGTGACCGCCGGCCTCCCCGATCTCACAACCGGCGGGCTGGGGCGTCTTATCTCTGCCCCCGAACGCGCGGCCGGAACGCCGGCTCGGCCGGGCGATGGGGGCCACGAGCGGGCGGCGGCGCGGCGGCGGGCACGGCCCGACCGGGACGACGCCCCCGACGGACGCCGCGGAGCCCACGGACCCGGGACCGCGATCCGGCCCGGGAGAGCAGGAGACGACCCATGACGATCCCCTTCGGCCGCCGCCGGCTGACCCTGACCCTCGCTCCGGCTCCATCGCCGCGCCTTTCTCCCGCCGAGATCCCGATCGACGCCTCCGACGCGGAGTTCGTCCGACTCGTCCGAGGCGGGCACGTCGACGTGGACCGCGCCCGCTGGGAAGGGCTGGCCCTCCTCTACGGCGGCCTGCGACGTCGCCCGTGACCCGTCGTGATGGGGGTGCCAGGAGCGGGGGCGGTCGGCTTCGCCCACCCCGTTCCGGCCCGCCGGCGTCCCCACCCGGAACGGGGCGCGAGGGTGGAGGGCGTCTTCCCTATCCGGGCGGGCGCGCCGGCGGGGTGGATGCGCGGCCGTAAGCCCCTGCCACCGTGCGGCGCGTCACCGCGGCCGGATTGTCTCGGCAGTTCCCAGCGTCGCTTCCCCACAGATCGATCGTGAAAGCAGGTACCGTCATGGACCCGACGTCGATCGGCCTCGCCCTTCTCGTCCTCGGCCTGGTGCTGCTCGACCTCGCCGCCCTCCGCTTCGGGGTGGACACCCGCCCCGGGCCGCGGGACCGCCCGGACTGGTAGCCGCCTTCGGGGCCGCACCCGGGCCGGGACACCGAACGGCGCGGCCGCCCCGACCGGGGCGGCCGCGCCGTTTCGCGCGGGCGGCGTTCCGGGCCACCCACCGGGAGCTACGGGAGCGCGGTCGGCGTCACGACGTCGACGGCCTCGACCGTCTCCGCCGCGTCCTCGCCCTGCTCCACGGCGTCGGTCTCGCCGTCGGTGGGGGTGCCGACGGCGGCGACCGTCGCGACGGCGCCCGGCGTCGTCTCCACGGCGGCGCCGGGGGTCGCCAGAGCGCCCTCGCGGACGGCCGCCCGGGAGGCGAGGACGAGCAACTCCAGGCTCTGGTCCTCGGCGCGGCCGACCGCCACGGCGTCGTAGGTGACGCCCGGCTCGAGCTGGGCGTCGGCCGTGACCGCGATCGTCGCCTCCCCGGCCGGCCGGACCTCCAACGTGTAGGCCCCGGAGTCGACGGTCGCGTAGTCGCTCGCCTGGCCGGGCTCGATGCCCTCGACCAGGGTCGGCCCCTCGGTGATCCCGACGTCGACGTTCTCGACGTCCTGCGAGGCGTGGATGACGCGCAGCCGCGATTGGTTCTCCGGGAGGGGCGTCAGGTTGATCTCGTTGACGGTCGCCTCCAGCTCCTCCCCCTCGCCGGTGACGACGGCCTGGTAGGCCTGGCCGGCCGTCAGGTTGGTCTCCGTCTCCAGGATCGCTTCGTCGACCGAGGCGCCCGCCGCGGTGACGCGGAGCTGCCGGTCTTCCCCGGCCGGGACGATGACGTACTCGGTGGCGGCGGCGAAGGCGACGCCCTCGGCCAGGGCCGAGTCGTTGACATAGGCGTCGATGTCGGCGGCGCCGGCGGCGGCGTGGACGATCCGGACGCAGGCGTCTTCGGCGCTGCCGGCCAGGCCGAGGACCTCGGTGCAGGGGCGGGAGACGTTCGTTTCCAGCGGCAACAGCCGCACGCTCTGGTCGCTGACCTGGCCGATGGCGACGAGGTCGTAGACGCGGCCGGGCTGGATCGTGATCTCCGGCACGGTCGCCAGGGCACGGTCCTCCTCGCCGCGGAGGTCGAAGCTGACGGTGCCCGGCTCGATGTCCTGGTAGTCGGTGGCGGCCTCGAAGGCGACCCCGTCGAAGAGGGTGTCGCCGCCGGTGACCGCGATGTCGATCTCCCCGGCATCCGGCGCGGCGTTGACGACCCGGGCGCGGGCCATGCCCTCCTCGGTCGCGTCGAGGTTGACGTCGACGACCTGGCCTTCGATCTCGTTCAGGGTGCCACGGACGACGAAGATGTAGGCCGCGCCGGAGTCGGCCTCCAACTCCTGGTCGATGAGGGCGGAGTCGGCCGGCTGCCCGGTGGGGACGACCTGGAGTTGGTGGTTGGCGGGGGTGAGCGGCACGTAGTCGGTGGCGCTGCCGTAGACGATCCCCTGGGCCAGCGGCTGGCCGTCGAGCAGGACGTCGACGTCGGGCGCCCCCGGCGAGGCGTGGACGATCCGGATCGTCGCGTTCGCGGCGACGTCCTCCTCCTGGGCGCCGGCGGTCCGCGCCGCCGGCTGGACCAAGGCAAGCAGCGCCAGCGCGGCGACGATCACGACCAGCCCGCGCCCGAGCGCGGCAAAGTCGCCGAGCGCGCGGCGGAACGACCTCGACATCCCCCGTCCTTTCCTCGACCCGGGCGCCATCGCCCGCCGGGCGTCCGCCGCAATCCGGCGTGCCGCGGCGGCGAGTTTGCCACAGTTCCGGGCCGGACGGGACCTGCGTCGCGACGGGTCGGAGGGGGAGTGGCTTCGGGGTGGGCGACCCGAACCGTTTCCATCCGGCGGCGGTGACCCCGGTCGGCAACGCGGCGAAGCACCGCCCGGCCCGGCCGTGCTTGGGCCCGACCTGCCGCGTCGCCGACAGCGACCTTGTGGGAGCGGTGGTGACCGCCCGTCCTGGCGTCCCGCCGGAGGATCTGCCGCCGATCGTTGGCCGCTTCTCTCGGGTCGGCCGGCGGCGGAAGCGGACGAAGGGGGGGCTCGATCTACCGATCGCCAGGGCGCACGGCTGCCGGATCGGGCGGGGGGCCGCGTCGGCGATCCGGCTCCCCCCGCGTGCGCCCGCGGCCGAACCGGAGGCGGCGGCGATCGCGACGGCGACGCTTCCGCTCCGAAAGGAACCCTAGCTGCGGAGCACGGCGTCGAGCGCGCCGCAGAGGGCGGCGAGGGGGGCGTAGGCGGCGCCGCCGGGGCGGAGGTCGGCGGCGGGGGCGCGGGCCAGGGTTTGGGCCAGGGCCAGCACCTCCGCGCGGAGGCGGTCGGCATCGTAGGGCGGGGCGCCGGCGGCATCGGCGGCGCGGGTGAGCGCCTGGCGGTCGGCGCGGGCGCCGACGGCGGCCGCTGCGAGGGCGGCGAGGAGGGGTGCCGCCGCCGCCGGATCCCCGCCGTCGGTCGCGGCGCGGGGCGGAGCTGTCGCCTCCCCGGCGCGGAACCCCGCGAGGGCCGTCGCGGCGGCGGCCTCGTCGTCGGGGAGGTGGGCGTCGCGAAGGGCACGGGCGAGGCGCATCGCCTCCTCGGCCGGCAGCTCCTCGGCCACGATCGCCGCCCGCAGCGCCTCCTGCTGGCCGGGGGGGAGACCCTGGAGGGCGCGGCTCTGCTTCTCGCTGAGGCGGCCGGCGCGGATGTCGTCCCGGGCGGCGTCCGGCAGCTTCTCCGTACCGAGGAGCTGGAAGAGGCGGCTGCGGCGGACGCCGACCGCCTCGGCGACTGCCTCCCAGGGGGCGTCGTCGAGCTGGACCTTGAGCGCGCGCAGGGCGGCGGCGCGGTCGACGGCGTTCAGGTCGTCGCGGACGATGTTCTCCATGAGCTGCTGGATCAGCCGCCGCTCCTGCGGCACCTCCCGCACGATCGCCGGGATCGCCGCCAGGCCGGCGGCACGTGCGGCGCGCCAGCGGCGCTCGCCGTGGAGGACGACGTAGACGTCGCGCCCGGCGTCGTAGCGGACGGCGATCGGCTGGAGCACCCCCTCGCGGCCGATGCTGGCGGCCAGCTCCGCCAGCTTCGCCTCGTCGAAGGTGCGCCGGGGCTGGTCCGGGTCCCCTTCGATCCGGTCGAGCCGGATCTCCTTCGCGTCCGGGAGGTCGCCGACGCCGACGGCCTGGGGCCGGCCGTCGGCGAAGAGGGCGTCGACGGTGAAGCGGCGGCGGCCTTTGGCGGCGGCCCCCCGACCCGCGATCCTGGCGGGAGCCAGCACGTCGTCGTCGGCTCCCCCCAGGATCGGGGCCCCGCTCTCGGGGCGGGGGGAGGCCGTCTCCGTCCTAGGCATGGAGCGGGGTCCTCTCGGCGGTGGCCGCGGCGGCGGCGGTCGCGACCGGGTCGTTCGTCTCGAGCCAGGCGCCGACCTCGCGGTAGGCGGCGGCGACGGCGGAGCGGGGCATGTACTGGAGGATGCTGGTGCGCTCCGCGGCCGACTCGGCGCCCTTGACGGAGAGGGGGACGGCGGGCAGCAGCGCCATCTCGGGGAACTCCTCGGCGAGGGTCGCCAGCATGTCGGCGGCGAGGCGGGAGGAGTGGTGGACCTTGGTCGGGAGGAAGCCGACGACCCGCAGCTCCGGGTTGAGGCGGCGGATGCGGTGGACCGTCTCGAAGAGGCGGCGGAGCACCATCAGCGAGAGGGGGTGGGGCTCGATCGGGACGACCAGTTCGTCGGCGGCGACCAGGATGTTGACGGAAAGGACGTTGAGGGCCGGCGGCGAGTCGATCAGAACGTAGTCGTAGGGGGCAAGGTCGGCGGCGCCGAGCCGGTAGTCGAGCTGGCGCTCCCGCTCCAGGACGTTGAGCAGTTCCAGCTCGGCGGCGGCGAGATCGGGATGGGAGGGGACGAGGGTGACGCCGGGGATCGTGGTCGGGGTGGCGACATCGGCGATACCGAGGCCGTCCTCGAGGAGCAGGTCGTAGATCGAGCGGTCGAGGCCGGCGACGTCGACGCCGATCGCCATCGTCAGGCTGGCCTGCGGGTCCATGTCGAGGGCGAGGACGCGGCGACCGCGCTCGGCGAGGGCGGCGGCGACGTTGAGGGTGCTGGTGGTCTTGGCGGTGCCGCCTTTCTGATTGAAGAAGGCGACGACGCGGGTGGGGGAGGTGCGGGTGCTGCGGGCCATCGGTGGGGTGCCCCCATGCTGCCGGATGCGCTCCGCCCCGAGGGCGGCGACGCGGCGCGGGCGCGTCGGCTCCGCGGCGGAGAGTGTACGTACGGCTACCGAGGAGGATACCACGGGGGTGACGACGAGGCAAGGGATGCGCGGTGATGGCGCGAGGGGGCCGGCCGGCTTCGCGATGCGGGTCGACGGGGAGCGGGTCTCCTGGGCCGAGCGGTCGAGGCCGCGGGGGACGTGCCGGATGTCGATCCCGACCGGCTGCCCGGCCGCGTTGAGGGCGAGGACGACGCCGGCGCCGACCTCCCGGGCGTCGGCGCCGGGGCGACCGTTGAGGTCGATGGAGAGGGGGTCGGTGTTGGGGTCGGAGGGAAGCGTCGTGGGTGCCCTGTGTCTCCGTTTCGGCGATGCTACGCGCAAGGAGGACACCCCAGCGGCGATGCGGAGACGGCGGGGTGCGCCCGGGCACGGGCATCCTGTCCGGTGGGTGGACTCGTGGGGAACGCTGCGGTGGCTGTCGGATGAACAAGCGCGGGCTCTCCGACCGGGTGCGCAACAGCCCGCGCGAGGCGCGGTACTCCGACTCCCAGGTGCTGGTCGAGGCGGTCGGCTCGACACGCCAAGGCACACGGGGACGCCATCGGGTCTACCGGCATCCCTCCGCTCCCGAGCGCCTCAACGCAGCCGGGTAAGAACGACAAGGCCAAGGAGTGTCAGGCCGCGCCGTTCCTGGACGTGATCCACGCTCGAGACCCGCGGCGGGAGGATGGATCGCGAAGGACGATTGCCCCATCGTCATCTTCTTCTGGGGCGAAGGGGACGAGGTGTACATTGCGGACGTTCGCGACCTCCGCTATTGGTCGGCCCACGGCGAGATGCCCGAGGAGGCGCTGCGGGAGATCCTGATCGCGTGGGAGCCCTGGCTGAAGGTGGCCCACGAGGACGGCCTGTCCCTCCCTGATCCGAGCGCGTTCGGGGCCCTGCCCGCGCCCGCCCGGAAGGCGGCGCCGATCACGGTCGACGCCGCCTAGGCTCCGACCCCCCCGGAAGTCTAGGCGGGCGACGCGGTGGGGTTGGGCTCGGCGGCGCAGCGGGGGCAACGACCGTAGAGGGTGAGGTGGTGGGCCTCGACGACGAAGCCGTCGGGCAGCGTCGTGCCGTCCGGGATGGCGACGAGGCAGCCGAGGCAGCGGTCCAGCTCGAACCAGTGGTCGCAGCTCAGGCAGCGGAAGTGGTGGTGGTGGCCGCGGCCGATCGGCTCGTAGTGCGGCTCCTCGCCGGGGAAGTCGACGGCGACGATGTGCTCGGTGGCAAGGAGGAGCTTGACCGTGCGGTAGACGGTCGCCAGCCCGAGGCCCGGCGCGTCCTGACTGGCGCGGGCGTGGATCTGCGGGATGGAGAGGGGACCGGCCGCCTGTCGGATGGTATCGAGAATGGCGTGTCGCTGAGCGGTCTGGCGCTGCATCCGGGCAGTGTACCACCGCCCCCGATCGACATCCTCAATGCCCACCGCGCGCGCGGGCTCCGGGATGGGTTCCGGTCGAGGCTTGACCCACTGCTCCAGAGATGTGATAATGAATTATCGATATCGGACACTATTCTAGGAAGAAGGGGACGCGTGATGTACGACGCGATCGTCGTTGGGGGCGGGGTGGCCGGCCTAAGCGCCGGCTTGATGCTGGGGCGGGCGCGGCGGCGGGTGCTGCTGCTCGACGCGGGGGAGCCGAGGAACGCGTCGGCGGCGGCGGCCCACGGCGTCTTCACGCGGGATGGGACGCCGCCGCTGGAGCTTCTCCGGCTCGCCCGGGAGCAGCTTCGGCCGTACGCGACGGTCGAGCTCCGGAGCGAGGCGGCGGTCGCCGCCTTGGCCGTCGACGGCGGCTTCGAGGTGGAGTTGGCGGACGGGGAGCGGGCGCGGGGGCGCAAGCTCCTCCTCGCGACCGGCGTCCGCGACGAGCTGCCGGCGATCCCCGGCTTCGCGGAGCTGTGGGGTGGGAGCGTCTTTACCTGCCCGTACTGCCACGGCTGGGAGATGCGGGACGAGCCGCTCGCGGTCTACGCGAACGGCGCGGTCGCGATGCACGCGGCGCCGCTGCTCCGAAACTGGAGCCGCGACGTGGTCCTGCTGACCGATGGGCCTGCGGAGCTGACCGCGGAGGAGCGCGCCAAGCTGGCCGCGTTGGAGATCCCGGTCCGGGAGGAGCGGGTCGCGCGGCTGGTTGGGGCCGCGGCCGGCGCGCCCGGAGGGGGCGAGCGGCGGCTGGAGTGCGTGGTCTTCGTGGGCGGGGAGGAGCTGCGGCGGCGCGGCATCCTGATGCGGCCCGGGCAGCGGCCGCGGACGGAGCTGGCGGTGGGGCTCGGCTGCGGGCTGAAGGAGGATGGCCCGATGGCCGGGCTGATCGTGGTCGACGCCACGCAGCAGACGACGGTCCCCGGCGTCTTCGCGGCCGGGGATCTCGTCGGCATGCCGCAGGTGAACATCGCCGCCGCGTCCGGGTCGACGGCGGGGGCGATGCTCAACGCCGCGCTGATTGCGGAGGAGGTGGCGGCGGCCTGAGCCCGGGTGCCGTCATTGGGGGCGTCGGTGCAGCTCCTCGCGACGCCGGCCCGGCGCGGGGCCGGTGCCGAGGCAATCCCGACCCCGCGCCGAACCTGCCACCCCCACCGCCGGTCGAGATGGTCGCCTGGCGCGGCGCTCTTCGGCGGCGCTTCGAGGTCGGTTCGGCCGTTCGGGACGACCGAACCGGTGTCTCCACCGCCGCCGCCGGCGCGGCCACGTCGTACGACGGATGAGACAGCGAGCGGCGGGAAGGAGGACCGACGATGATCGATGAGATCGACGGCGAGGTCGGCGGCGGCGAGGCGGAGCGGTTCTGGGAGAGGCACTACACGGGGCGCGAACAGGTCTGGAGCGGGAACGCGAACGCGGTCCTCGTCGACGTCGTCGGGTCCCTGCCGCCGGGGACGGCGCTGGACCTCGGCTGCGGCGAAGGGGGGGACGCGATCTGGTTGGCCGGGCGCGGCTGGCGCGTGACCGCGGTCGACGTCTCCGCCACGGCCCTTGGGCGGGGGGCGGCCGCCGCGGTGGCGGCCGGAGTCGGGGACCGGATCGATTTCCAGCGGCACGACCTGGCCGAAAGCATTCCCGATGGCCCCTTCGATCTGGTCTCCGCCCAGTACCTGCAGTCGCCGGTGGATTTCCCCCGCGAGCGCGTCTTGCGGGTGGCGGCGAGCGCGGTGGCGCCCGGCGGCCTCCTGCTGATCGTCGCCCACGCCTCGGTCGCGCCCTGGTCGTGGGACCAGGACCCGCATCGGCGCTTCCCCACCCCGGAGGAGGAGCTTGGCGCGCTCGACCTGAGCCCCGAACGTTGGAGCACCGAACGGCTCGGCACTCCCGCGCGTCGGGCCGTTGGCCCGAGCGGGGAAGCCGCCACCGTTCGGGACAACGTGATCGCTGTCAGACGCCTTCCCCGGTAACGCCCCCGTCCACTCCCCGACCGTCGCTACGACGTCGACCGCGACACTCGCCGCGGCGACGGGCGACTCTGCCGCCGCCGCGGACGGCGCTGTAACGGAGTCATCCGCCGCCGAGGGCGACTCGGGAGTGGCCGATTCCGCGCGGGGGGCTGGGCCCGGCCGCCGACGCCGCGTGGACACCGGCGGTCGTGCTCGACGCCTCGATCGTGGAAATCGACCTGCGGGGCGCGGACCGATCCGGTCCCGCGGACGCGGTCGCCGGGGAGAAGCCCGGGCGCCGCTGCGCTGGGATGGTCGTGGCGTGCGTCGACCCGGATCGTCCGGCGGAGGACGGCGAGGAACGGCGGCGCGCGATCGGCGCCGCTCCTCGCCCGCTCAGGACGGTGGTCTTCACCGACCGCGGCGATACCCGGCGCATCGTCTCCACGCGGAGGGCCAGAGACGAGGAGCGGGACCGATACGACCGGGGCGGTCCGGCTACCCGACGGAACCGCGATCCTCACCCCGATCGACGGCACTTAGCGGCCTGTCACGGACCCGACGGGCTGGGCGCGGGTCGACGCCCCGACCGGGACGACATCGGGGCCAACGCCGCGAGGGTCCGGGATAGGCCGCCGATGACGTCGATGCGCTCGCGCGGACGCGACCCCTGCCGAGCCCGACGGCGGTGCGGTAGCACCTGCGCTCGTCCGAAGAGGCGGTTTGCTGCCAGTTCCGGAACCCTCCCGGCGCGCTCCGAGGCTGGGAGCAGGGGGTTGGCGGCCTCGACCGTGTCGCCCTGACGCTGCTGCGCGGGATCGGTCCCGATCCCGCGGCCCGGTCGGAGGCGCACGCGCGTAAGCGCCCGTGCGGGCTGGGACGCGGCCCTCGTCTTCGGTCGGTCGTGCTTGGGCTTCGGGTTGACCATTGGGATGGTCGTGGCTGGGCGCAGCTGGCGCGAGAATCCGCTTCCATCAGGACCGCATCTGCCCCGCGACGAAGCCGGCGAGCTCGCCGAAGACGGCTGCAGCCGCGTGTCCGGTAGAAGTTCGGCGCCTGGAAGGAGACGGTGTCGAGGTGGGCGCGCGCGCAGCCGCGGCGGGCCGCCTCCGCCTCGGCGGCTGCCAGCAACCGCCCGCCGTGCCCCTGGCCCCGGAGGTCCTCGCGGCCCCGCAGGACGTCGACGCGGAGCAAGTCCCGTTTCGCGTCGCCGCCGAGGCCGGCCAGGTCGCCGTTTGGGTCGCGTAGGAGGAGCGTTAGCGGCCAATGGCCGTCGTCGCCGCCGAGGCGGCGGTCGAAGGCGGCCAGCTCCCGGCCGATCACTGCGACGTCGGCGCGGTCGGGCGCGTCGGTCAGTCTCGTCTGATGCTCCGCGTCCATCGTTCCCCGAGACCAACCCTGCGGTCGACGTTCAATACCGGCGGTGATAGAGGGCGTAGTGGTAGTCAACGCTCGTGCCGGGATGCTCCATCAGGATCGTCGCTGCCAGGTCGGGCGGGAACTCGAGGCGGACCACCGCGTCCAAATCCTCACGGCGCTCGAAGCGCCACTCGCTCGCGATCCGCGTCAGGTCGAAGCCGCGGCCGGCCCAGAAGCCCTCGATCTCGTCGGGGTCGGCGTTGGCCCAGTCGGGACTGCGGCGCAGCCAGGAGGCGAACGTGCCGGTGCGGAGGTCGTTGTCGATCATGAAGGCGGCGCCGCAAGGCCGGATCACGCGCGCCAGCTCGGCGAGGCCCGGCTCGCAACCGGGGCCAAAGAAGTAGGCGAAGCGGGCGTGGACGACGTCGATGCTGGCGTCGGGGAGGAGGAGGCGCTCGGCGGAGCCGGTCGTGACGGAGACGCGCTCCAGGCCGAGGGCGGCAACGCGGGCCATCGCCCGGACGCGAGATGGGCCGTGGGGCTCGACGGCGATCACGTGGGCCGCCGTCTCGTGGAAGCGGGGGAGGTGGTAGCCGGTGCCGGCCCCGAGGTCGAGGAGGACCTTGCCGTCCCAGGGGGCGGCGGCGGCCATCGCGGCCTCGATCTTCCCGCCGGGGTCAACGGCCCGGTTCTCGCGCTCGTACACGTCGGGTGCCTTCTGGATGTTGGGGGATGGGTGGACGCCGGGGAGGGCGAGCGTCGGTGGCTCGCTCCCGCCGGAATGGTTCGATGCCACGGGTCGCTCCTCCTGCCGATTGCCGTGACGCCGGGCGCCGGCCGCGATGGCGCCTTTCCGGCCGTTTCTACCCGGCGCCGACCGAGGTCAAGAAATCCAGCACGAGCCGGTTGAACGCGGCCGGGCGCTCCATGTTCGGGACGTGGGCGGCGTCGGGGATGACCGCTTTGCGGGCGCCGGGGACGCCAGTCGACAGGAGGTCGCCGCCAGCGAGCACGTCCGGTTGGTCCTCGGCGCCGACGATGACGAAGGTTGGGGCGCGGATCGCGCCGAGACGCCCGACGGCCGGCGGATCGGGCGGCCGCGGCTCCCCCTGGTCGGGGAGGGCGAAGAGGGCGGCGTCCATCTCCCGGACCCGCTCGCGGACGGTGGGGTCGACTTGGTCGGGCGTGCGGTTTGGGCCATCGACCCACATCCGCAGCTCCAGCTCGACCGCGCCGGCCACATCGCCGGCGGCGAGCGCCACGTCGACCGCTTCCCAGGCGCTGCGCAGCGCCCGCGACGGGACGAGGCCGCTCGGCCGGGCGCCGGCGACGACGAGGCCGGCGACCAGATCCGGGTAGGCCAGCGCCGCGTCGACGGCGACGGTGCCGCCCATCGAGAGGCCGACGAGGTGCGCCCGCGACACGCCGAGGATGGCGAGGAGGGCGGCGAGATCGGCGATGGGAGAAAAGCCGCCCGTCGCCGGCCCGGAGCGGCCGAAGCCGCGGGCGTCGTAGCGGATCACCGGGAAGCGTTGCGCGAAGGGGGCGACCTGGTCGTCCCACATCCGGGCGTCGCCGATGCCCGCGTGGAGGAGGACGATCGGGGGCGCCGCGCCGAGCGAACCCGTGACCTCGTACCAGAGGTTCGCACCGTCGACCTCGGCGCTGCCGGTTGGACCGGCAGCGCTCGCTTGGACGAGGGCAGCGTCGCGCATTGGGGGCTCCTTATCGGGGCTGCTCGAGACGCATCCGGACGCCCGTGGTCGCAAAGCTCTCGTTGCCTTCGAGCTTGCCGGTGACGCTCTCGACCACGGCGAACCCCTCGCTCTCGTAGAGGGCGATGGCCGGCGCGTTCGCGCCGAGCGCCTCGGTCGTCACCACCGGACCGCAGCGCTCGACGGCGCGCCGGAGCAGCCGCCGACCGATGCCGCGCCGGTACATGTCCGGGTCGACGTACAGCCAGGTCACTTCGTCGTCCGCGACGGCCACGAATCCGAGCACGCGGTCGGCATCGCACGCCACCCACAGCTCCCCGTCGAACAGCCCCTCCGGCCCGGCCGTGTCGGTCAACGGGAGGAATGCGGCCAGATCGACCGACCCTCGCAGTTCGTCCAGGCGAGCGCGGTCGTGGATTTCGCACAGGCGCTCCCAGTCCGCATCGAGGTACCGACGGATGGTGACGGACATCGTGATGCTCCAGCGGGGGACCGATCGGGGGCTGTTCGCAACCCCTGATCGACCGGTCGTGACGGCGGCGGCTCGACTTCATCCCGACGGCGGTCTCGGCGGGGTGGCGGGATTGGCAACAACCCGGACCGCGCGGGCGGCCCCGCCGATGGGGCCGCCCGCGCAGTCGGTCGGTGCGACATCCGATGGCATCGGCGGGCCGATGCCTCAGCGCACGGCGCCGAGGGTGCCGACGCCGGGGAGGGCGTCGGCGGGGCGACCGGCCCCGCCGCCCTGGAGGCGCTGGCCGGCGCGGACCAGCGCGCTCCCGATGCCGTGCCGCAGGGCGGCGATGGCGGCGGCGATGCCGACGCGGCGAGGGGTGGTCCGCCGCGGCGCCAGGGCCAGACGACGCTCCTGCGCGGCCTCGGCCAACAGGTCGCGGCGGCGCGACTCGGCGTGGATCTGGGGCAAGCCCGGCCCCTGGTGGACGGTGTACATGGCGGTCTGCTCCTTGGCGGCGGACCCGAAGGCCCGTCGGGTGGTCATTGGCGTCGCGGCCGGATCGTGCCCGGCGCGGTGGGTGCCCGAGGCGGGCGGGACGAGACGAAGGTGCATGGCGTGGTCGGCTCCTGTGGTGGGTCGGCGGATGGGCGTCGGCAACAGCCGAAGGTGCGGTCGGTCGCGGGTGGGCATCGGGTCACCTCCCTCCGCGGGCGCGGTCTGGTTGGGGCCGCGCAGTGGCGGCCGTCGTCGTGGTCGGCGGGCCCGTGCTCCCTGCCGGCGTGGGGAGGACGGGGGGCGCGACCGGAAAATGGGCAAAAAGAACCCCGGGTCGGTTGCCGACCCGGGGGAAGAGGCTGCGGTCTGCGCGGCGCGGACGCCAAAGGCGTCACGTACGGCAGGCGAGCTCCTCCCGCGGGCAGGCGGGGACGAGGCGGAGATCGGAACCGAAACCGATCCAGCGCTGGGTCAGCATGACCATCGTCGTCCCTCCTTTCCCGGTGTGGTGTGCGTCCATCGCCATCGGGGTGATCCCGTCGCTCTCTCGCCGCGTTCGGCCGCCCGTTGCCCGTCGTGGGCCGCGCCCGCCGGCGCGTGGTGAAGGGCGACCTCAAGGCTCAACCCGCGGGGCAACCGCGCTCGCGGCCCGCCCTGCCCTCTTTATTTATCACCGAGATGTCCTCGTGTCAATAGGTTCGGGGGCGCCGCCGCCGCCGTTCGCGACCCCGATGCGCGGGACGCGCTCGCTTTCCAAGGCGAGACCCTCCAGCGTTCTCGACTCATACGACGCCAGAGAAGCCTGCGCGTGGCTGTCACGCGCCGAGGTTCCGCTAGCTGAAGCGGGGTGTCCGGCCGAAGACCCGCGCCATCTTGCCGCAGCCGAGGGTGGAGGCGCCGCCGTCGTGGTCCGGCGTGACGATGTTGCCCGCGGCGTGGCGCTCCGCCATCAGATCACGCAGCCTCCGGTCGGCGCTGGTGTCGGCGGCGGCGGCGAGGGACGATCTCGCGGCCGAGTGTGTCTCCCACCAGCGCCGCGAGGAAGGCGCCGCCGAGGTCGCGGGCGTCGACGTCGCTCCAGAAATTGTCCGGGCCGGCGCGGCGCTCGGTGAGGACGCGCCGCCGTCCGCGGGGATGACGTTGCTGGGGCGCTACCCGGCGAAGGTGGTCGCCGGGTAGCGGACGGCAAGCGAGTCGGCGACCACCTCGGCCCGGTACCTGATGAGGGCGTAGACGGTCGGCGGGGGGTGTCGCTCCGCCTCGTCGACGGGGATGCGGCCCGGCAGGATACCGGTGAGGAGGCCGGTCGCCATCTCGCTCGAGGCGGCGACGACCCGCCGCGCGTCGGGATCACCGGCGGCCGGCATAACGCCGCAGGCGCTCTCGACGTTGCTGTCGAAGACGGTGAGCCGGGCTCGGCGGGAGGGGTGGGGGTTGGCCGCGAGGTGACAGACGCCTACGGCGCCGGACTGGCAAAAGGCGTCGTCGACGGCGTCGGCGTCTGCGTCGGCGAGGGCATCGCGGCAGAAGTCGCCGGGCGGGCGCAGATCCGCCGCGGGCGGGACCGCGTCGACGGTGACCACCTGGGGCCCCGCGGCCGCGACCGCCCGCGCCACCTCGCTCACGGCCTAACCCAGGCCCCCGCTCGCCATCACGCGCATCGTCGCCCCCCCTTTGCGTCCTCGCCGCTCCTCCCGTGGCTTCTCCGCGTCGTCATGCGGGCTTTGACGGCAGGCCCGTCGGTTCGCCCGCGGCCCGGGCCCCGGCGGCCTCGGTTTCCCGCCTCGGTGGAAGCCGCAGGATGACAGGGGCAGTCCGGGGGGGCGTGTTGGTGGAGTTGGGCAAGGGGAAGTACCGTGCGCTACCGGTCCCGATTGGGATCCACGAACGGTCGCAGACCGAGGATGCGCGAGAAGTGACGCCGGTTGCGGGTCACGAGGGCGAGATCGTGGGCCAGGGCGCTTGCGCCCATGAGGTGGTCGGGGTCCGGGAGGAGCCGGCCCTACCGCTGGAGAAGGGCCCGCACCCGTCCGAACGCTGCCATCGTCGAGTCTGAAATCTCGCACGGTGTATCCGTTCAGGAACCCCCAAATGGCTGCCGGTGCGGCGACGGGGTCCGACGAACGATGTGTCCCGTCGTCGGGTTCGCCCATGGTGACGATGCCGACCGCCAAGCCGTCCCGGCGAAGGTTCCGGTGGAGGTTGCCGGCGCCGGGGGCAAGCGCCAGGGCGTCGATGACGACCGCGGTGTCGACCCAGGTATCTCACGACTCGTCGTCGAGCGGCCCGGTTCCCTCCTCCCGACCTCGGGAGATGCAGACTTTCAGCTCCTCGGCGTCGAGGGCCGTCCACGCTCCCGCCGCGGCCCGCATTCCCGCATGCGCCCGCTCCGGGTCGTACCCCGCCCGGATGTCGTCCTCGTCGTCTTCGCGGCGGAACCGGAGACCCTCCCCGCCGCGCACCAATCGCAGCGGCGCTCCCGCCGCTCCCTCCATCAAGCGGTCGGGCCCACCGCTCGGCTCGACCTCAAGTCCTCGGCTCGCTCGCCATGTCGCGTCCTCCTCGATCTCGCCCAAGGCGTCGCGGGCGGCCGGGAAGGAGGGCGACGCGGGCGGACGTCAGACCGCCGCCAGCGCCTCCCCGACCGGCAGGCGCCGACCAACCGCCCCGGCGACGCGGGCGATGCGGGGGGTGAGGGCGGCGAACTCGGGGAAGGTGAGGGACTGGGCACCGTCGGAGAGGGCGTGGTCGGGGCTGGGGTGGACCTCGATCATCAGGCCGTCGGCGCCGGCGGCAACGCCGGCCAGGGCGAGGGCGGGCACGAGGGCGCGCTTGCCGGCGGCGTGGCTGGGGTCGACGAAGACGGGCAGGTGACTCATCCCCTGGATCACCGGCACGGAGCTCACGTCGAGCGTGTTCCGGGTGGAGGGCTCGAAGGTGCGGATGCCGCGCTCGCAGAGAATCACGTCCGGGTTGCCCTGGGCCATCACGTACTCGGCGGCGAGCAGCCACTCCTCCAGCATCATCGAGAGGCCGCGCTTGAGCATCACCGGCTTGCCCGCCTTGGCGACCTCCTCCAGCAGCAGGTAGTTCTGGGCGTTGCGGGCACCGATCTGGAAGACGTCGGCGAAGTCGCCGACCTGGGCGATGTCGGCCGGGGTCATCACCTCGGTGATGATCGGCAGGCCGGTCTCCTCCCGCGCCCGGGCCAGGATCTCCAGACCGCGGCGGCCCATGCCGCGGAACTCGTAGGGGGAGGTGCGGGGCTTGTAGGCGCCGCCGCGCAGCATCGTGGCGCCGGCGGCCTTGACCGCCCTGGCGGTCTCGACCGTCTGCTCCTCCCCCTCGACCGAGCAGGGACCGGCGATGATGACCAGGTCGTCGCCGCCGATGACCACGTCGCGCACCCGAATCCGGGTCTTCTGCGGGTGGAAGTCCCAGCCGGAGAGCTTGTACTTCTTGGTGATGCGGACGACCTGCTCGACGCCGGCGTGGACCTCCAACATTTCGTCGAGGGTCGGCGGCAGCGGCGCGCCGACGACGCCGACGATGGTCCGCTCCTCCCCCTCGGAGAGGTGGGCGTCCAGGCCCAGCCCGCGGACGCGGGCGACCACATCGTTGACCTGCTCGCGGGTCGAGCCCCGCGCCATGACGACGATCATGCGGCACCTCCGACGGAGCGGGAAGCGGGGGGACGGAAGAGGGAAGGACGAGGAGCGGGGCGGGGGGTCATGCGCGGTCTCCGGGGGTGGCGGACAGGGGGCGGCCAAGGAGGGCCGCCAGCTCGTCGTCGGGGATCGCCCAGTCGGGGCGGAGGGCGCGGGCCTCTTTGAGGTAGACGTGGCGGATCTCGGCGGCGGTGCGGGGGGTGTTGACGTGCAGGAGGATGCGGACGACCCGGTCGAGGGCGCCGGGAACGGCCATCTCGTGGGCGCACAGCAGTGGCACCTCGGCCCAGCCCAGTTCCCGCGCCGCGATCGCGGGGAATGTCGCCGTCAGGTCCGGGGTGGTGGTGAAAACGGCGCTGACGACCTCCTCCGGGACGATGTTGTTCAGGCCGATCACGGCGGTGAGCAGCTCCGTCGTTGCCTCCAGGATGTCCTCGGCGGTGTTCGTGTCGGCGACCGTGGCGGCGCGGATGCCGCGGCACGCCAGAGGGGAGGCGGAAGAGGTGAGCGGGGCGTCGTTCACGGCGTCACCCCCGCGGTGTCGGGCCCGTCGTTCGGTCCTCCCTCTCCGCCCAAGGCGCGCATGAAGGCCTCAGCGGCGGCAGGTTGGTCGGCCACGGGGACGCCGTCGAGGTGGGCAATCAGGGCGCTGCCGACAACGGCGCCTTCGGCGAGGGCGCCAACCTGACGGACGTGGGCCTCGGTCGAGATGCCGAAGCCAACGGCCAGCGGCAGGTCGGTCCGCTGGCGGACCCGGCCCAGGTAGGCTGCCAGGTCCGGCAGTTCCTGGCGGCCGCCGGTGACGCCGGTCAGGGAGACGCAGTAGACGAACCCGCTCGCCCGTTCGGCGACGTCGGCGATCCGGGCGTCGGTCGAGGTCGGGGCGAGCAGGAAGATCAGGTCGCGGCCGTGGGCGCGGCAGGCGGCCAGCAGCTCGCCGCTCTCCTCGGTCGGTAGGTCGGGGACGATGAAGCCGTCGGCCCCGGCCGCGGCGGCGTCGGCGACGAAGCGGGCCGGGCCGTACTGGAGGATCGGGTTGTAGTAGCCGAAGAGGATCAGCGCGGCGGTCAGGCCCCGGTGCGCGCGCAGCCGCCGGACCAGGGCGATGCAGTCGGTCAGGGTGACGCCGTTGGCGAGGGCGGCCTGGCTGGCACGCTGGATCGTGGCGCCATCGGCGAGGGGGTCGGAGAAGGGGACGCCGATCTCGATCACGTCGGCGCCGCCGCGGACCAGCGCCGGGATGGTCGCCTCCGTCGCCGCTAGGCTCGGGTAGCCGGCGGTGACGAACGGGATCAGCGCGGTGCGCCCCGCGGCTTTGGCGGCGGCGAAGGCGGCGGGTATGCGGCTAGGGGTGAAGGTCCCCCCCGCTCCCCAATCCTGGGAATCGCCACGCCCTCCCCCCTCGGGTTTGGGCCGAACAGCAGGAGGCCTCTCGTCGTTTTTTCCCCGGGGTCGGGTCCCCGCGTCCAGGGTCGGGGGGGCCGTAATCGTCACGCCCCCAGCCCCAGCGCGCCCGCGACCGTCTGCAAGTCCTTGTCGCCGCGGCCGGAGAGGTTGACCAGGATGGTCTGGGCGGCGGGGCGCTCGGCGGCGAGGCGGAGGGCGTAGGCGACGGCGTGGGCGGATTCGAGGGCGGGGATGATCCCCTCGCTGCGGCAGAGAGCTTGGAAGCCGTCCAGCGCCTCATCGTCGGTGATGCCGACGTAGCGGGCGCGGCCGCTCTCCTTGAGATACGAGTGCTCCGGGCCGACGCCGGGGTAGTCGAGACCGGCGGAGATGGAGTGCGCTTCCTGGACCTGGCCGTCGGCGTCCTGGAGCAGGTAGGAGCGGGAGCCGTGGAGGACGCCGACGCGGCCGGCGACCAGCGTCGCCGAGTGCTGGCCGGAGCCGATGCCGTGCCCCGCCGCCTCGACCCCAATCAGCTCGACCGCCTCGTCCCCCAGGAAGGGGTAGAAAATTCCCATTGCGTTCGAGCCGCCGCCGACGCAGGCGACGACGGCGTCCGGGAGCGCGCCGTAGTGGTCGAGGCACTGGGCGCGCGCTTCGTCGCCCATCACGGCCTGGAAGTCGCGGACCAGCATCGGGTAGGGGTGCATGCCGACGACCGAGCCGATGACATAGAACGTCGACTCGACGTTGGTCACCCAGTCCCGGATCGCCTCGTTGGTGGCATCCTTGAGGGTCCGGGAACCCGAGGCGACGGGGCGGACCTCGGCCCCGAGCAGCTTCATGCGGACGACGTTCGGGGCCTGCCGGGCGATGTCGACCTCGCCCATATAGACGACGCACTCGAGGCCGAGCAGGGCGCAGACGGTGGCGGTGGCGACGCCGTGCTGGCCGGCGCCGGTCTCGGCGATGACGCGCCGCTTGCCCATCCGCTGGGCAAGGAGGCCCTGGCCGAGCGCGTTGTTGATCTTGTGGGCGCCGGTGTGCGCCAGGTCCTCCCGCTTGAGGAGGATGCGGGCGCCGGCGGCCTTGGCAGAGAGATTGGCGGCGTGGTAGAGGGGGGTCGGCCGACCGACGTAGTCCCGGGCGAGGCGGTCGATCTCGCTCCGGAAGGCGGGGTCGCCCTGGGCGTCGCGGTAGGCCGCCTCCAGCTCATCGAGGGCCGGCATCAGCGTCTCGGGGGCGTACTTGCCGCCGAACTGGCCGAAGCGGCCGTGGGCGTCCGGCAGCGGGGGCGCCAGCGGGATCGTCTCCGACATCGGGACGAGGACGTCGAGGGCCATGCGGGTCTCCTGCGGCGTGAGGGAGGACGGCGGGTGTCCATCGAGCGCGGGCCGCACCCGCGCACGACGCGAGCGGCGCCGCGTGAACGCGCGCACTATACCCGGTCGGTGCGGTCGGGGGGAGTGGTCCCGACGCGGCGGCGATCGAAAGGTTACGGGGCCGAAGAGTTCCCTGCGTCGCATCCCCGGCAAGGACCGTCTCCCAGGGCGGGCGTCGGGGGATCACGTCGGGCTCCCCGACCGGGAGCCACACCACGTTCACGAGCCGTATCAGTCCGGCCGGGACGTGCATCGCGATGACGGCGACGGGGTCGCCGTCGAGCGCGACCGGGCGGACACGGCTGGCCAGGTGGAGGTGGGGCGTGGTGATGTTGCCGCGACCGGACGGGTGCCTGTGGTAGGGCAGGAGCTCGCGCCCGAAGGGGTCGAGGATCTGGTACGGACAGGCTGAGGCGCCGAGGGCCAAGGCAGTGCTGGCGACCGAGCGTACGCCGAGGCTTCGCACCCGAGGCGCAGACGGTGCGGGTACACCAGCGGGGCGTCCGCCAGGGCTCGCGCCCGCCGCCTCGCGAAGACCGAAGCCGACGTCCTCCTGGCGCGCCGTTGGCGTCTGGTGCCATCCGGCCCGAGGGCGGGCCGGATTGTGCGCTCCGTCGACAGAGTGTGGCAGGAGCGGAACCCGACGTTGGGCTGGGACGCCGTGGCGACGGGGGCTGGTGGGCCTGGTCCCGTCGGGTGGCCGCAACACCAGCCTCGTCGACAACCCCGAAACGTGCGGTCGAGCGGGTGCGGGGCCTGCGGGCCGATATCTCGCACCCACCGGGCGTCCCGCCGCGGGTCCGACCTGCGCGACCGGCGACGACGACCCGTGGGGGAAGCGGGGCCGGGTAGGAGGCCGGGTCGGGCAGCCCTCGCGGGTGCGCCGCCCGCTCGAGCCGCCGCCGGGAGAAGGAGAATGCGGTGCCTCTATGGAATGCCCCCCCACTGACGCTAACGCTCGGCGCGGACGCGGTCCACGTCTGGCGGGCGGCGCTCGATCGGCCGGGGGAGTTGCCGGGTCTGCTCGCCGCGCTCTCGGCCGACGAGCGGGAGCGGGCAGGCCGGTTCCGCGCCGACCGCGATCGGGGCCGGTTCGTCGCCGCGCGCGGTCTGCTGCGGGAGATCCTCGGACGCTACCTCGGGCGGGAGCCGGGATCGCTCCGGTTCCGCTACGGCGCCCATGGCAAGCCGACCCTGGTCGAGGACCGGGCAGGGGA
>CADCWL010000030.1 GCA_902806405.1 uncultured Thermomicrobiales bacterium
CGATGGGGCGATCGAGGCACTCGGCGAGGTCGGGCGTTAATAGTGTTCGTACCCCGACATCAAGAACCGATCGTCGGTACTTTTGGATAGGAAACACGGTTCACTCGCGTTTTGGCAAACGATCGGATATTATACGCCAACGCGGACGGTGAAGAGCTGGGCGGCGTGCGTCCCTCGCAGCCTCGGATGTGGATTCGCGCCCGCGCCGTCCCCGTCTCCGTTCCTCGCTGGAGATCCGCGATGGCCACCCCGAGCACGAAGCTGATCATGGCCGCGGACGACTCGCCGGAGATCCTCGACCTGATCGTCGAGGTCCTGGAAGCCGAGGGCTACCGCGTCGTCACGACCGAGGACCCGCTCGACGTGGACGCGATCCTCCGGGTCGGGCCCGATCTCGTCATCCTCGACCATATGCTGGAGGACGGCGAAGGGTCCGGTTGGGCGCTGCTGGAGGAGATGCGGCGGCAACCGCTGACGTCCCGACTGCCGGTCGTGGTCTGCACGGGGGCGGCACGGCGGGTCGCGGAGCACGCCGCCCTGCTGCAGCGCCTCGAAGCCTCCGTTGTCCTGAAACCGTTCGACATCGACGACCTGGTCGCCGCCGTCGCCGCAGCATGGCCCGGCGCCGATGCGCGACCCCTGGCGGCGGCCGCATCGTCGGTGGTCGGCTAGGCTGATCACGGGTCGGACGGGCGCGTTCACGGGGGCCACGCCGCGGTACGACCGGGGGCCGTCCCGGGCGCCCGGACCGCACGGCACCGACGCACCCGCGTAGCCGCATCGAGGCTCGGGAACGGTTGGCCGGCCCACCGGTTCGGATCGGCGCTCACCGTCCTCCCGGGCGGCGGCCTCCGCCGATCGACACCTACGCTCCAACGCGGGACGCGTCACCCGTCACCGGGTCCGGCGCCCAGTCTCGCCAGCGCGTGGAGGTCGTCCTTGGCGGCCTCGTAGAGGTGGCGGTAGACGCGGTAATACGCGTCGTAGGTCTCCCGTGCCGCGGGGGCCGGCTCGAGCGTGGTCCGAATGTCCACCCAGTCGCGGGCCAGCGCCGACCGATCGGGAACGAGCCCCACGGCGAGCCCGGCGAGGAAGGCGTCGCCGTACGCGGCGCCGATCGTCCGCTCGGGCACGTCCTGGGGGAGGCCGGTGGCGTCGGAGACGATCTGCAGCCAGAGGCGGTTCTGGGCGCCGCCGCCGACGGCGACCAGCCGCCGCGGCGACGCCCCCATCGTCGCCATCGTCTCCAGGTTGTGGCGCACCCCGTAGGCGGTCCCTTCCAGCGCCGCCCGGTAGAGGTGGTCCCGGGTGTGGGTCAACGTCAGGCCGGCGAAGACGCCGCGGGCGTCCGGGTCGTTGATCGGCGTCCGCTCCCCGGCGAAGTACGGGAGACAGAGGAGCCCGGCCGACCCGGCCGGGATGGCCGCGGCCCGGTCGGCGAGGGCGGCGTAGGCGTTCGCGCCGCCGGCCGCTTCGGCCGCCCGCTCCTCCGGTGCCAGGGCGTCTCGGAACCAGCGGGTGAGCGCACCGGCCGCCGACATCCCGCCGGCGACGTCGTAGAGGCCCGGCAGGCAGAAGCCGGTCGTCCACATCCGGGGGTCGGGCACCGGCCGGTCGGTGACGTGGATGAAGAAGAGGGTCGTCCCGTACATCACCATCATGTCGCCGGGCGCGGCGACCCCGACGCTGACCGCCTCGGCGGCGGCATCGATCGTCCCCGCCGTCACCGGCGTCCCGACCGCCAGCCCCGTCTCCGCCGCGGCGGCGGCGTGCACCGTCCCGACAACCTCGTTCGCCCAGAGGAGCCGCGGCAGTTTCTCCGGGTCGACGATCGGTTCCGCGAAGCGCCAGTCCCACTCCAGCGCCCGAACGTCGACCAGCGGGTTGAAGTACGACGCGGTGTGCCGGTCCATCGCGAACTCGCCGGTCAGGCGATGGACAAGAAAGGATGAGGCGGAGAGGAGCCGGTGGGAGCGGGCGTAGACTTCCGGCTCGTGGCCGCGGAGCCAGAGGATCTTCGGCCCGATCGCCTGGGACGTCAGCGCCATCCCGCCGAGGTCGAAGAGCGGCCCCTCGCCGAAGCGCCCGTTCAGCCAAGCGATCTCCGCCGTCGCCCGGCTGTCGATGCCGTAGAGGATGCCCGGTCGCAAGGGCCGGCCGGCGCGGTCGACCGGCAGCAGGCACGGGCCGATCGCGCTGACGGCGATGCCGCCGACGTCTTCG
Source organism: uncultured Thermomicrobiales bacterium (assembly GCA_902806405.1). Lineage (GTDB taxonomy): Bacteria > Chloroflexota > Chloroflexia > Thermomicrobiales > UBA6265 > CADCWL01. The sequence continues at coordinate 2,224 of CADCWL010000030.1, forward strand.
CCCCGATACCGGTCACCGAGGAGGTCACGGCAGATCGCCGCGAACTCGCCCCACCAGACGGCGTCGGCGTCGTGCTCCGCCCAACCGGGGCGCGGCAAGCTCAGCCCGTGCTCGATGGTGCGCGTCGCCAGGACCTCGCCGACGGGGGTGCAGAGGACGCCCTTCGAGCTGTACGTGCCGATGTCGACCCCGAGCAGCAACTCGCCCGCCATCCCGTCCCCTTTCCCCTCGCGCGGCGGCGCCGATGATAGCAAAGCAGGAGTACCCCTCCGGTACGCCCGCTCCCCGCGACCCCCCGCCGACCGGCGACGAGATGGACCGCGCGCCATGGCAGACTAGCGTCCTGGTCGAGTCGACCGACGGCGCGCTACCGGGAGGACGACGTTCGATGGATCAGGGAGCTGGAGAACGGGCGGACGGCGGGACGGAGATCGGCGCGGTCGCCGTCGTCGGCGCGGGGACGATGGGGCGACAGATCGCGGCCGTCGTCGCGGCGAGCGGGCGCGGGGTGACGATCCACGACGCCGACGCGACGACGCTCGCCGGTGCCGTTCCCCGGCTGCGGGAGGAGATGGTCTCGTTGCCGGCGGCACCCGCGTACCGCCATCACCCGTACCGGTTGCCGACGCCCGCCGACCCGGACGCCGTCGCCGCCCGCGTTCGCGCGGTCGCCTCCCTCGCGGAGGCGGTCGCGGACGCCGACCTCGTGATCGAGGCGGTGCGGGAGGAGATCGGCGTCAAACGCGCGCTCTTCTCGGAGCTCGACCGGCTTGCCCCGGGCGCGATCCTGGCGACGAACAGCTCGTCGCTCCCCTCCTCCCTCCTCGTCCCGGCGGTCACCGACCCCGGCCGGTTGCTCAACCTCCACTTTTTCGCCCCGGTCTGGGTGCGGCCGATGGCGGAGGTGATGGGCTGCGGCGCGACCCGGCCGGAGACCCTGGCCGCGGTCGCCCGCTTCGGGCGCTCGCTCGGGTTGGCGACGGCGACGGTGCGGGGAGAGAGCAAGGGGTTCATCATCAACCGCGTCTGGCGGGCCGTGAAGCGGGAGGCGCTCCGGGTCGTCGACGAGGGCCACGCCGATCCGGCCGACGTCGACCGCCTCTGGATGCTCTTCTTCGGCACCGGGGTCGGCCCCTTTGGCATCATGGACATGGTCGGCCTGGACGTCGTCGCCGACATCGAGGCGTCCTACGCCGCGGTCGCCACCGACCCCGAGGACCGGGCTTCGGCGACGCTCCATCGCCTCATCGCGGCGGGCGCGCACGGGGAGAAGAGCGGCCGGGGTTTCTACCGCCACCCGGACGCCGAGTATCTCGACCCGGAGTGGCTGCGGGAGGGCGGCGCACCGCCCGGATGATCCCGGTCCCGAACGCCCCGGCGTCCGGGGCCGATCGGTATCGACGTCAGGCGAAGCGACTCGATCGCCCACGAACGGAGGAGCCCCTGTGTACCACGTCGTCTTCCTCGTCACGCGCCGCCCGGACATGACGGCCGAGGCGTTCGCCGACTACTGGATCGGAACCCACACCCCCTTCACCGCCGTGGTTCCCGGGCTCCGCGCCTATCGCTGCTACCCGGCGATCGGCCCGCAGGTGGGAACCCCGGCGTACGACGGCGTCGCGGTTCTCTCCTTCGACGACGAGGCGGCCTACCACGCCGGCGTCGCCAGCGCCGAATTCGCCGCCGCCATTGCCGACAGCCCGAACTTCCAGGACACCGCCGCAACGACGTCGTTCTTCGCCGCGGAGCACGTCGTCGTTTAGGCGGCGAGAACTCTCCGCTACCCCGGTTCCTCGTCCTTCTCGCCGCAACCGGGGGGGAAGTAGCCGGCGATCCCCTGCCCCTTCCCGCAGTGGGAGCGGAACGTGGCGTTGACGTACGTGCCGAAAAGCAGGACGTGCGCGAGCAGGTAGAACCAGCCGACGATGATCGGGATGAAGCCGAAGGCCTGGCCGTAGCGCCCCATCCCACCGGCCAGCCGCAGATAGACCGGGAAGATCTGGATCAGCAGGACGAAGAGGAGCGAGGCAGCCAGGATTCCCGGCCAGACGTCGCGCATCTTTTGCCCCGCGTTCGGCACGATCCGATAGAGCACCAGGAAGAGCCCGAGCGACGCCAGGATCGAGACCGCGTAGCTCAGGATCTGGATCCGCCCCCTGGCCAGCGCCCAGGCGTCGAAGAAGACGTCCAGCTCCTTGCCGACGAACAGGCTCGGCAGGGTCGCGGCGACCGAGGCGAGCAGAAAGAGGACCGCGAAGACGAGGACCACCAGGAAGTCGCGGCCCCGCTGGCGGACGAAGCGCCGGTTCGGCACGCCGTAGATCTTGTTCATCGACCGCGCCAGGCAGCTGACGAAATTGGCGCCGACCCAGGCGAAGCCGAGCAGGCTGACCGCGCCGAACCAGGAGCTGTTGCGTCGTGCTCCGAGCACGACGGTCAAGGCCGCCTCGGTCTCATCCTGGGGGAGCGCCCAGAAGATGGCATGGATGAACGTGATCAGCAGCCGGTCGGTCTGGAGCGCGAGGCCGCCGATCGAGACCAGGAGCAGGAAAACCGGGATGATCGAGACCAGGGCATTGAAGGCGACGGCGGCGGCCAAGTCGCCCGCGTTGGCGCTCTGGTAACCCCGCAGCATCCAGGCGGGCACCGAGAGCACCGCCCGCGAACCACGCCGCGCGGCGCCGGGCGGGAGCTGGACCGGCCGGGCCGGCACGCGACGGCGGCGCCGGTCAGCGCTCGGCTGGTCCAGACGGTCGCCGGCCCTCGGGTCGAGGCGAAAGGCCACGGCGCACTCCTTCGGTCCCGCCCGCAACGGCCGTCGCGCGTCGGATGACGGCGAGTGTAGCCGGGGAGGCGGTTGCGTGCGAGCGGCTCCCCCGTGTCAGAGCGCGGCGGTCACCAGCCGGCACACCGCCCGCAGCGTCGCGGCGACGCCAACGCCGGCGATCGCGGTCGCCTCGAAGCGGTGCGCGGACGGCACCCCAAGGGCGGCGTCGAGCGCCGCGGCCGGCAGCGCGTCCGGCAGATCCCGCTTGTTGTACTGGACGACCAGCGGGAACGCGTCGCCGCGCGTGCCGTCGGCGGCGACGGCGTCTCGCAGCTCCGCCAGGCTCCACAGGTTGTCCCCGAGCCGGCCGGCGCGGGCGTCGGCGACGAAGACGACCCCGTCGGCACCGGCGAGGACCGCGGCACGGGTCCGCTTGTAGCGGGGCTGGCCGGGGACGGTGTAGAGGTCGTAGCGGATGGCGAAGCCGAGCAGCCGGCCGAGGTCGAGCGGCAGCACGTCGCAGAAGAGGGTCCGTCCGTCCGCGTCGGCGATCTCCCGCAGTTCCCGTCGGGGCCCGGGCGAGGCGTGGCGGTGGATGTGGCGGAGGTTGGTCGTCTTGCCCCCCAGCTCGGGTCCGAAGTAGACGATCTTGCCGTGGATCGTGCCGCCGGCCACGTCGATCAACGCCATCGCTACCTCCGGGCGCTGGCCGCGGGCCGGTGCGCCGGACCCGTCCGCGTCGTCCCGAGCCGCGAGCGCCCCGCGGGTGGACGTGGTCTCGAGGGATCACCGCATCGCCGGCCGGGGCGGCGCTCCCGGCGAGGATCGCGAGCGCCGCCGCGGTAGCGTCCGAACCAACGGCCACCATGAACCCGGCCCCACCCTGAGGACCCGGGACCGCCCATCGACCGGGACGCCAACGGGGCGGACCAGTGCGAAGGCGGGGGGCGGCCGACCGGGCCGCCGGACCGAGGGCGGCCACGAGCGCCGACGGCAGCAGCCGTGGCACGTGGTCGACCGGCCCCTCTCCGTGATCTGCGCCGTCAGCCGTGCACAGCAACCGTCGCGCAATAGGCGGACCGACGGCAGGTGGGAGGAAGGAGCCTGTCGAGGTATCCCCATCGCCGGTGAGAGCAAGCTCGGGCGGCGCCGGGCTGACGCCGGTCGCATCGAGGCCAGCATCTGTCGAGCCGAAGAAGCGGTCGCCAGTGCGGGCCACGCCCGCGTTGACCCCTGCCCTGGGCTTCGCCTCGACGCCGGTCGCGTCAGCCGCCATCGATGATAGAGCGGCCTGCGGACCAGACGCACGCGCAATCCCTCGCTCGGCGCGAGCTCCGAGCTAGGCGGCGGACTCCGGCGCCACCGACGCGGCGACGGGATGGGCGACCGGCTGCTCCACGAGCAGCGGTGCCGGCGCCGCTTCCTGCAGCACCGACAGGTACGGCTCGAAGCGGCCGATCTCCGCCGCCGGGAGCCGGCCCAGGATCGTCGTTCCGGCTTCGTCGAACTCCGTCTCCTCGACGCGGCCGGCGCGGTGGAACCGATCGACCAGATCGCTCCGACTGAACGGGATGCGGAGACGGACCGGGACGAAATCCGCGTCCTCCTCCAGCGCCGCCTCGACGCGCGCCAACAACCGATCGAGGCCGACGCCCGTCTGCGCCGAGATGCCGACCGGATCGAGGGCCAGGGCCGCCGCATCACCAAGTTGACCGAGGAGCATCGCCGTCTCGGGCACCTCCGCGCCGTCCCCGGCGAGCTTGTCGACCTTGTTCAGCGCGGTCACGACCGACTTGTCGTCGGCCCCGAGCTCTTCGAGCACCTTGGCAACCGTCTGCATCTGCTCGGCGACGTTGGGGTGGGTGACGTCGACGACGTGGAGCAGCGTCGTCGCCTCGTTGATCTCCTCCAGCGTCGCCCGGAAGGCGGCGATCAGGAAGGTCGGCAGGTTGTTGATGAAACCGACCGTGTCGGTGATGAGCACCTCGCGGCCGCCGGGGAGGGTCGCCCGCCGGGTGGTCGGGTCGAGCGTTGCGAAGAGCTTGTCCTCGGCCATCACGTTGGCGCCGGTGAGGGCGTTGAGGAGGGTGCTCTTCCCGGCGTTGGTGTAGCCCACCAGCGCGACCACGGGGATCGGCGTGCCCTTGCGGCGCTCCCGGTAGAGCTGGCGATGGGTGTGGACCTCGGAGAGCTCCCGTTTGATCTGGACGATCCGCTTGCCGAGCTCCCGGCGGTCGCTCTCCAGCTGGGTCTCGCCCGGCCCGCGAAGACCGACGCCGCCGACCCCCTGCCGGGAGAGGTGGGTCCACATCCCGGTCAGCCGCGGCAGGCGGTACTCCAACTGGGCAAGCTCGACCTGGAGCCGGCCCTCGTGGGTGGCGGCGCGCCTGGCGAAGACGTCGAGGATCAGCGCGGTGCGGTCGACGATCTTGACGTCGAGCGCCTTCTCCAGGTTCCGCTGCTGGGCCGGGGAGAGCTCGTCGTCGACGACGACCAGGTCGTACTCGACCGTGTCGCGCCGCTCCTTGATCTCCTCGAGCTTGCCCTTCCCGACGTAGGTCCCGGCCAGCGGGTGCGCCAGCTTCTGCGTGGCGACGCCGACGACCTCGACGTCGACCGTCTCGACGAGACGGGCGAGCTCTTCCAAGGACTCGGCGGCGGCCCAGGCCTGACCCTGCCGCTCGACGGAGACCAGCAGGGCGTGCTCGGCGGGGGTATGGGTGGGGTGGGAAGTACGGGTAATGGGTCAATTCCTTTGCTTGCAAATCGATGGCCAAAGGGACACCAATTATACCGCACGGGCGGCGATCGCCAAAGGCTGCGGGGTGCGGCGATGGTAGAGTCGATCCGAGCGCGTTGAAGGATCGATCACCGCGGGGGGGCGAACGATAGGGCCGCCTGGCGACGGGGGGAGCGATCGGGGCCAGCGGTCCGAGCGCACCGGACCGTCCCGGTTTCCGTCCCGTCGGAGGCTGTCGAACCGGTCGACACCCTGCGGGCCGAGGAGACGACGAGCCGCGGCGGCATCGCGATCGGGCCGAACGAGAAGGAGCGGCAGAGCCGGGCCGACCCGCACCTGGCGCAGGACTGCCACGGCGCGATGACCGAGGGATTTTGCGACGACCGCGAACACCAGCTCTCGGTCCGGGAAGTGGTGGTGCTTGGATCGGACGTTCCCCGGATGGGGCCGTTTGTGCCGGTTCGACTGGGGTCGGGCACGGGTGAGGGAGCGACGGGACGCCGGCGCGGCCCTGGGGCCTCTCCGGCCTTCGGCAATCGGGCAGCGGCAACGGTCGTCGTCGCCGACGTGGCGACCCTCGACCCGATCGGGGCGGACCCGTTCCCAGGAATTCTCGCGGCCGCCGGCGGAACGGGCTTGAACCGGACCAGCACCGTCGTGCGCGAGCGAAGCTTGACGGCGCCGGAGGATCGCTCGGACCGCTCCAGTGGGGCGGTGCCTCCCGCGCTGATGGCTCGGCTTGACGTTGCCCTTCGGGCCGCCCTGGGTCTGCGATCATCGCCGTGCGCCGTTCAGCATGGTGTCGCGTTTCGCGCCGTTGTGGCGCTGGAACCGACGGCCGGTCGAGTGAGGCGAGTTGGCCCCCGATGAGCCGCTCCGACCGCCTGACCGGCATCATCCTCGCCCTCCAGGGGGGACGGCAGACGGCCGCCCAGCTGGCGGCGCGCTTCGAGGTCTCGCGGCGGACGGTCCTGCGCGACATGGACGCCCTCTCCCAGATCGGCGTGCCGGTCATCGCCCTCCCCGGCGCCGGCGGCGGCTTCGCGCTCGCCGAGGGGTACCGCCTTCCCCCGCTCCACTTCTCGGCGCCGGAAGCCGCCGCCCTCCTGCTCGCCCTCGGCGGGCTCGGCGAGGCGGCGGCATCCCCCTTCGGCGAAGCCCGCGGCTCGGCCGAGGCGAAGCTGCGCGCGGTCCTCCGGCCGTCGGTGCTGGCCGAGGCGGAGCGGGCGCTCGACGACATCGGGATCGAGCCGCCACCGGCGCCCACCGACGCCGGGCACCTGCGCGCGCTGCACGACGCCGTCCGGCGGCGGCGGTGGGTCCGCGTCGAGTACGCGTCGCTGCGCCGCGTGGCCGCCCACCTGCTCCTTCCCCTCCGGCTGTCGGCGGCCGCCGGCCGCTGGTACTGCATCGCCGTCTCCCACGAAGCGCGGGAGGAGCGGCGCTACCGGGTCGATCGGGTCGTCTCCCTCGCGCCGGCGTCGCCGCCGCCCGATGCCGAGGCGGCCCTTGCGGCGGCCGCGCGGCCGCGGCGCGCCTACGCCGACCCCGCGCACCCGGAGGTTGTCCTGCGCCTGTCGTACCCGGGCGTCCGCCTGGCCGAGGACGCGTTCTCGTGGGCCGGTCCCGCCGAGCCGGTCGGGCCCGGGATGTGGGAACTGCGGTTCCGTTGCCCCCCGGCCGAGCTTCGCTACTACGCGCGTGAGGTCCACGCCCTCGGCCCGAGCGCCGAGGTTCTCGCCCCGCCGGCGCTGCGCGCCCTCGTCCTGGAGCGGGCCGCGGCCACCGTCGGCGTCTACGCGGATGCGGGATCGACCGAACCGGCCGCGGAATGGTGACAGCCCGTCGTCACCTTCGCCGCGCTACCGTCGTTGAAGCCGGCTGTTTGTCGGCCGCGACGGCAAGGGAACGACGGAGGGCGGATGGCAACCGGAAAGCCGCACCTCGACACGGTGCGGGGTCGGATCGCGCTCGCCGCCGACGAACTTCCTCCGGATGTCGGACCGCGCTTCCGGGCCGTGTTCGGTCGCGTGGGCGTCGCACAAGCCGGGAGCGAATGTTCGCTTTGCGCTTCGCCCACGGCCTGGCGCCGAGGCCGGCGCCGTCCGATCGGGCGGCGCTGCTCGCGGGGGAGGGCGTGCGGCCGTTGCCGTACGAGGTGGGCGGTCCCTGAGCAAGCAGTACGCGGTACCGACCCGCATCGGCGCCAACCGGAGCGATCCGGGCGAATGGGTACGACGGAGCATTGAGCGCGCCGGGACGGCGCCCGGCAGCGAGCGGAAACGGCCGTCAGAACAGGAGGCGTCATGACCGCGATCGATCGCGCGCTCCATTTTCTCGACTCCCACGGGCGACCGGTCGAGGTTGCGTGGGTACGCCACGTCTGCGCCGACGGCCCGCGGGGGGCGGTCCTCGACGCCCTCGCTGCGTACCAGAACCCGGACGGCGGTTTCGGCAACGCCCTCGAGCCGGACATCGCCGCGCCGGACAGCCAGGCCTTCGCCGCGCGCCTTGCGATGCAGATCCTGATCACGATCGGCGCCGGATCGGACGAGGTGATGCTCCGGCACCTCGGCGGCTGGTTGGAGACGGCCCAGGCGGAGGACGGCGACTGGCCGTTCGCGCCGGGGGTGCGGGAGCACGCGCTGGCGCCCTGGTTCGCCGGTTGGTCCTTCCCCAGCCCGAACCCCGCGCTCTGCCTGGCCGGGGCGGCGACCCGGCTGGGGATCGGCTCGGACCGGCTCCACGGTCGCGTCGTGGCCCTCTTCGACCGATTCGCCTCCCCGGAGGCGCTGGCCGCGGGGGGCTTCTACGACGTGCTGCCCTACGCCGAGTACGTCCCGTGGGTCCACCGACCAGACCGGGAGGCGTTCCTGGCAGCCCTGGTCTCAAAGGTGACGGCCGACGTCGAGGCCGGTGCCTACGCCGACGCCGGGCACTTCTTCGAGCACGTCGGCCCGCCGGACGGACCTCTCGCAAACGGCCTGCCCCCCGACCTCGTCGCCGCCCAACTAGACCGCCTGCTCGGGGAGCAGGCGGCGGACGGCGGCTGGCCGAGCCCCTACAACCCGGTCTGGCGCTCCTGGGCGACGGCCGCCGCCGCGGTCACGCTCCGGAGTTACGGGCAGGGGTGAGGGCGGCGGCGGTCACGCCGCTCCCGCGACGATCTCGGCCGCGGCGCGCTCCAGCTCGCCCTCGGCGGCGGGCCCC
>CADCWL010000031.1 GCA_902806405.1 uncultured Thermomicrobiales bacterium
GCCAGCTCGGTGACCGAGGCCTCGCCCCGGGCAAGCCGCGCCAGGATCGCCCGCCGCGTCGGGTCGGCGAGCGCCGCGAAGGTGGTGCTGAGGGGGTCGGTCGCCATCCCGCACTTTCCTAAATGGCTAATTAGCTTGTCGGCAGAATACGGCCGTGGCACGCGTTCGTCAACCCTCGTTCCGGCGTCTCGCATGCGCTCCTCGTTCGGCTGACGAGGTTCGTGCGGGGAGCCGGCGCGACCGCCTTGAGTGACCTTAGAGCAGGTAGGTCGTGGCTCGTCCGTCGCCGCGCTTCGACGTCAACCCCCGGCGGTAGGCCCTCGCTCCCACGACGCCTCGGTGCCGGCGACGCGGGCACCCGCCGGATGCCGGTTGCGCTCGCCGACGGCGCCCGGCCGGCGGTGGCGGCGTCCGGCATGCTGCGGCGCACCAGCGCGGTCTGGCAGCCACGCCCGCGGAACGGGGGCGCGGTGAGACCGTCCGCCGTCGAGCCGACGCCGTCGGCGACGTGGAGCACGCCCAGCGCCGGGGCTCTCCGTCGACGGCCGCGAGGTAGCGCTGGAACCTCGGCCGCCCGAGTAGAACCCGGATCGCGGCGCCGTCGCCTCAAACCTGCTCGGAGACGCGGACGAATGCCCCCACGTCTGCTCGCCCTACCTCCGCGACGTCGATGTTGGCGGGGGATGTGACGCCGCGACCGCTGGCACCCCGAACGGGCCTCGGAAGGCGCCATGGTAGAACCCGTGACGGGCCAGGGTCAGCAGGGCGATGGGACCTTCTTTAGAAGGGTGGGTCGGCGGTCGGTGCGACATCGAACAGCGCCTCGGCGTCGTGTTCCCGGAAGAGGACCAGGATGGACGGGAGACGATCGATGTCGGGCGCTGCGAAGCCGAAGACGCGGTTCCAAATTTTTTCCGGGGTCGCGGGGACGCGAGGGCATTGCCGTCATCGAAAACGCCTACCGCGACGCCGAGCCGGTTCCCCGCCTCGTCCGCCATCCCCCGGACCCAGTGGGCTTAGTAGGTCCGCTCCGCCGCGGCGAGGAGCCGGGCAGGTCGGCGGTTAGCAGGGGGCGGGGCGGTAGGCGTTCCACCGACGGCTCCTGGAACGGGACAGAAAAGCCTCATCCCCAGCGAGCGACGGGGTTGCGAGCGAGGGCGGACACGTGGGGCCGCCCCGGCGGGAGGGGGGCGACACCCCTTTCGGTCGCCGGCGTAAAGATGACGGCCGCGAGGCCGCATTGGTCTGAAAGGTGGGCACCCGCGTGCGGGTTGCCCACCGTCGCTCAACGTCCGGGCAAGCCGGTGCCGCTTCTACTTGCCGACATTCGGACGGACCCAGCTGCCCCCACTCCCGGAGTGCGCTAGCGCTCCGGGCGGCCCCGGTTGCAGTTGAAGACGTAGAGGGTGGTGCGCTGGCCGGCTTCGAGGAGGACGTCGCCGTTCTCGTCGACGCTGTCGCATTCGGCGTGGCACCAGCCCTCGCCCTCGGGGGCCAGGCGGTAGAGCCCGGCGGCGAGGCCACGGAAGGCGCGGCGGCCGCCCTCGTCGGTAGTGGCCGTCTCCCGGTCGACGAAGCGGCGGCCCTGCTGCGCCCGCAGTCGGAGGTTCGCCTTGGCGGGGCGCCGGCACTGGCCGAACCAGTCGTAGCCCTCCTGGAACTCGGCGACGTCGCAGGCCGCGGCCCGGACCAGGATCTCCCCGACGTTACCCGTCAACTCCTCCCGCACACGGGAGAGGGCCGGTCCGATCGCCGGCAGGAGCCCGCCGTCGGTTTCGCACCAGTAGGTCGCCTCACCGCTCGCCTCGACGCGGCCAGCAAAGGTCAAGCGGAGCGTATTCCGGTCGACCGGCGAGGCGAAGCGGACGCCGCGGCCGCCGGCGATGGCGACGTTGCCGCTGCCGCCCGCCGCGTTCGCGTTCGCGGTGCCCCCGCTGGCGTCGATCGCGACCTGGTTGTTCCCCTCGACGTCGCCGACCGTGACGGCGCCGCCGTTCGCCTCGGCGTTGGCCTCGCCGCCGTTACCGGCGCTGGCGGTGTTGGTGGACCGGTCCGTGACCCGGTTGGCGACGCGGGTGACAGTTCGGTCATCGACCTGGCGGTCGCCGCCGACCACCTCGCCGCAGACGTCGGCCTGGGAGATGGTGACGCGCTTCACCTTGGGCGCCTTGGTGTCTTCCGAGCGGGCGGCGCAGTCGCAGGTGGTGCGATCCTCGGCGTCGTCGTAGCGGCAGTCGGCCTCGACGCGGAAGGGACGGGGCCGGCGGGCCTTGACCTCGGTCGGCTCGCAGGTGTCGGCACAGGTCTCGACCGGCTCCTCCTGGGAGACGCAGCGGGTCGCCTGGTCCTTGCCGCTCGGGGCGCAGAGGAGTCCGCCGCAACAGAGCTGGTCGCCGCCGCAGCTCTCGCCGTCTTTGCGGCAGACGGCTCCGCCGGCCTCGGCCGGGTCTCCGACGCTGAACTGGGGGACGGCGGTCGGCTCTTGGGCGGTGGCACGACGGAGGCCGATCAGCGAGAGCGCGCCCCCGGAGGCACTGCCGGCGAAGCGGGTGAGCAGGCGACGACGGGTACCTCCCGCCGCGAGGGATTTGACGAAGCCGTCGAACCGGTGACCATCCATGCGCGTCCTCCTTGTCTCATCCAAATCCGTCACGGGTAGCGGCGGAGATCGTGGCCGGAGGGGATCGGCGCAGGCAAGAGGTGTGCCAGTTGGCCTCGACCGAAGCAGCCCAGGCGGTTTCGGGTCGGTGGATCTCGGCCCAGACCTCTCGCCCGAAGCGTTGAACGAGGGAGCGGGGGTGGCGAACACGATCGGCGTCGAACCGATCGCTCGATGGCCGTCCCGGCTGCTCATCGGCGGACAGGGAGTTGTTCCGCGCGCGAAGGGTCACCGCGTCCCGGCCCACCTTGGAGGACGCAAAGGGAGTCGTGGGGTCCTATGGACGCACCTAGCGGGCGGAGAGGCGCGCGTGATCGGTCGGAACCGCCAAGCCGTTCCCGACTTTGGATGCCCTCATGTCGCACGTGGACGCACGGTAGCCGTGGGATAGGGTGCCGTGCGAAAAGCCGAAAGACATGAGCGGTTCCGCCGTCCGCCGCAGACGTCGGATGGGGGCACCCCGTCGTCGTTTCGCCACCCGGGGTGGTGCGCGAGCCCCGGTCACTCCCGAACAAGGAGGGGGACGCCCATCCGGCCTCGCCCCAGCCGTTGCTTCGGGCGTCCATCGATACGTGTCGCCATCGGGGCAGCGGGAACACCGCGGGGGAAAGGCGTTCGATGGAGATGCGACGAACGGTCGACCAGGCCGTTCTGGAGGCCCGTGCGGCGACAGGGAACCTGGGCCGCTCGGAACGGTGCGGGATGTCGAGGACGATGCCCTCTGCGTCGGGAAAGGCCCGAAGGTCGATGCCCTCCTGCGCCCTATCGCCGTATGCGACCACAGGCTCGATCTCCGGTGGGGGGTGGAAAAGAAATCCTATTAAGACATCCATTGCCGCGACGAGTCGGCGGTCGCGCCGCGCCGCGAAGGAGGAGTTCTCCCGGTTCGCCCCGTCGAGTGATGGGCGGATGAGGTCGAGCCCGGCCAGGGTGATGCGAAGCGGAGCGGGCGGCCGGATCGCGGGTGCGCCAAGGCACGGGACGGGCGTGTCCCCGTTCCGGCCGACGGCGGGCGCTAGCGGGTCGGCGTCGCGGGGGGACGCGGGGGGACGGGGGTCGCCGCCGGGGTGCCGGCGTCCGGCTCGGTCAGGTACCAGGAGTGGGCGTTCCAGAGGAGTTGGTTGAAGGCGCTGGGCCAGAACCCGCCGAGATTCTCGGCGGCGGCGGGGAAGGCCTGCTCCCAGTAGAGGAAGATGACCGGGACCTCGCGCCGGAGCAACTCCTGGGTCTGGCGGTAGAGCTCGCGGCGGGTCTCCTGGTCGGACTCGGCGGCGGCGCGGGAGGTGAGAGCGTCGATCGCGGCCTGGAAGCGGTAGGGGTGGAAGAAGGCGGGGAGGTTGCCGCCGGCGGCGGTGGGGCTTGAGGGGATCTGGGAGCTGTTCCAGTAGAAAGTGTTGTCCGGGTCGTTGGCGTTGGTCCAGGTGTAGAGGCAGGCGGTCATCCGGTCGCTGAACTGGTAGCCCATCGGACCCCAGAGCGTCGCAGCGTCGCCGAAGCGGGGGGTGGTGGCGACCCCGATCGCGTTCCACTCGGCGGCGATCAGTTCCACGATCCGTCGCCCGAGGGGATCGTCGTCGACCCCCCACAGCTCCATCGCGAACGGCTCGCCGTCGCGCCTCCGGACGCCGTCCCCGCCAACGAGGAGGCCCGCCGCGTCGAGCAGCGCCGCCGCAGCGTCCGGGTCGTCCGGGCGCGGCTCCAGCGTCGGATGGTGAGCCCAGGTGCCTGGGGCCTGATCGGCGAAAGCGGGGACGGCCCGGCCGCGGAGCAGTTCGTCGACGATTCGCCGTTTCGGGGTGGCGTGGTCGAGCGCCTGGCGGACGGGCGTCTCGCGTAGGAAGCCGATCTGCTTCAGGTCGAGGTGCTGCCAGCTCTGGGTCGGGTGCTCGAGGATGGTGATCCCCGGGATCGGCAGGGCGCGCTCCACCTCGTCGGCGGTTAGCGCGCCCGCCCCGCCCAGGAGTTGGACCTCGCCGGCGGCGAGGGCTTCGAGCCGGTCGTCCAGCTCCGGCAGCACGGAAAAGACGACGCGGTCGAGCCGGGAGCCATCACCCCAGTAGTCGTCGAAGCGGACGAGGCCGATCCGTGACCCGGTGTCCCAGCCGGCGACGCGAAACGGACCGGTTCCGACCGGGGTGCGTCCGAACGTCTCCGCGAACGCGTCGAGTCCGTCGGTCAGGGCCGACGCTGGGCAGAGGAACGTGACGCCGACCGAGGAGAGGAAGGGGGCGAACGGCTCCTCGGTGGTGACGACGAGGGTACGGTCGTCCGGGGAGGCGACGTCGGCGATCTTGTCCCAGCCGAGGGTCGGCGTCGGGCCGAAGGCGCGGTCCAGCTTCGTCTCCCAGGCGGCGACGAAATCGTCGGCGGTGAAGAGGTCGCCGTTGTGGAAACGGGCGTCCCGGCGGAGGCGAAAGGTGTAGGTCAGACCGTCGTCGGAGATTGCGTAGTCCTCGGCGAGGGCGGGTTGCAGCCGCTGCTCGGCGTCGTAGCGGAGCAGCCCGTCCATCACCCCTTCGAGGACGTCGAAACCGGCCAGAGACTGGGTGAGCCAGGGGTGGAGGGTGTCCGGCTCGCGGGGCATCCCGATCACTACCGTTCCGCCATCGACCGGGCGGCCCGGCGGGTAGGTTGGACCGGAGGCGGGAACCGTCCCCGTGGCGCCGGTGATCGGGGTCGCCGCTTCCGCGGGCGGGTACTGGACGGCGGGACGGACGCGACCCGGTGCGGCGTCCGAGGTGGCGGTCAGGACGACGCCGAGGACCGGGGCGGCGACGCCGAGAAGCGCCGCGCGCTGAATGAGCTCGCGGCGCCCAATCCGGCCGGCCCGGCGCGCCCGGACCAGATCGTCGACGCTGCGCGCCTCCGGGGTCGTCTTGGCTCGTCGTCCGGTCGCTCGCGGCCCGCCCGCCGCCGGGTCGATCACCGTCTTCACCTTCCTCTCACGCCGCTGCGCCTTCTAGCGCGAAGTCTAGCCGTCGAGCGCCGGCGTGGCTGGGGCGAGGCACCGCCCGTGCGACAATCCGCTAAGCGGTAAAGAGTTCGGATGAGAAAGGAGCCCGCGATGATGGTGACGATCGCCGACCGGGTGCGGATCGAGTACTGCACCTCCTGAGGGTATTTACCCCGCGCCGCCGGTCTGGCGGAGAACATCCTGCACGACCACTACGATCGGCTCCCGGGCGGCGTCACCGTCGTCCCCGGCAAATCCAGCTCCTTCGAGGTTTTCCTCGGCGACCGCCGGGTTTTCTCCAAGCTGGAGAGCGAGCGCTTCCCCGAGGAGAACGAGGTCGAGGAGACGGTGGGGGAGCTTCTGGACGCGTCGTAACCGGGGCCGGAGGAGAAGGGAAGACTTGTCCCCGTTCGTCGTCATCCCCCAGCGCCCCAAGGAATCGAAGGAGGGATCCCACCAAGGCGACGTGAACATGGACCGTCGTCCCGAGCTTGCTCGGGACGACGGCGTTGCGACATGGGATCGTCAGGCCGTGCGCGACGTCGATCCCCGTCCGCCCCCTCGGAATTCTCGCCCCCCTCGTCCTACCCCGCCCCCTTCCGATGCGCCCGCCACTCCTCGGCCAGCAGGTCGAAGACCGAGTCGCCGGCGAACTCGCCGGCCCCTCCGCCGACGCCGACCCAATGCATGTGGCCGGCGTCGCGGTACCCCTGCTTGCGGAGGGCGGCGGCCGAGCGGAGGTTGAACGACCAGACGAGCGAGCGGATCATGTGCAGCCCGAGCCGCTCGAAGGCGTACTCCAGCAGCAAATGCTTCGCCTCGGTGCCGAGACCGCCGTTGCGATGCTCCTTGCGGTAGATCATCGTCCCGGTCTCGGCCGTCCGATGGACCCAGTCGATGCCGTAGAGGCCGTTGTCGCCGATCAGCTCGCCGCCGTCCCGCAGGGCAATGGCGAACTCGATCGTCTCCGGCGGCTCGTGCTCCCCAGCATCGCCGAGGACGTGGGCGAGGACGGCCTGGCTGCGGACCGCGCGCCCGTTCGAGAAAGTAGTTTCCGTCTCCTCCCGCGACCAGCGCGCGATCGCTTCGGCGTCGCCCACCTCGCTCGCTCGCAGGATCACCCGCTCGCCGAGCATCACGACCTTCGGAGGCGGGGCGGGTTCGTCCGTCGCCTCCGAATGCCGCCGCGCGGGGGCGGTGGGGACGACGCCGGGCGGGACCGCGCGGGCGATGCCCGGGCCGGGGTCGCCGAGGCGCTCGATCCAGGTGGGATGGAGCAGCTCGTAGCCGATCATGTCGTGGCGCCGCCCCCCGCGCTGGAGTGCCTCCCGCAGCCGGAAGGCGGGCCGCATGGCGAGGGCTTCGGCGGCGGCGACGGTCTCCCCCTCGTCCGCGTCGAGCTCGGTCCAGACGACCATCATCTGCCGCTCGGCGGAGAGCCAGGGAACGACCAGCCGGAGGATTTCCGCCTTCGTGACCTCGGCCGGGACTCCGGCGGTGAGGTCGGCGTGGGGCCGGACCGTTGCGACCCGCCAGCCCTCGATCTCGATCCTGACCGCGCCGACCGGCTCGTCGTCGGCGCGGCGGCACGCCAGCAACGTCGATTTCCCGCGTTCGGCCGCGGCAGGAATCTCCTTCTTAAGCAGCTCCTCGGCCCGGGCGGTCGAGATCGGGAAGGGGGAGGCGCGCCAGGCGGTGGCTCGCTTGGCGTCGTTCGGCTCCAGGCCGCGGAGGTAGAGCGTCTCGCCGACGAGGAAGGTTTGCCTTGCGCTGCCGGGGGCGGGGGGCGTCTCGGTCATGGTCTGGTGGCTTCCTCAGACATCGTGCCGATCGCCCGGGTTTGGGGGTGACGCCGCGCCCCACTGGGATCCCAACTCTTCGCTGGTATCCCGAGGCGTGGGGGTCCCTCTCGGGCGTTGTTCGCGGTGGAGAGATCCCGCCTCCGGCGGGATAACGGGGAGAAGGGATGGCAGGAGCGGGACCTCGAAACCGGTGACGCCCGACCCCGGGATGCTCGGGCCGGTGCCGCAAGGGGCCAGGCCGCCGGGGTGGGTCTGGAGCACCCCGTGCCCGGCGCGGGCGTCACTCCTCCGTCGCCAGGTCGGTTTTGAGGTACGTCTCGTAGATCGCCTTGGTCACCGGGGCGGCGTAGCTGACACCTTCGCCGACCTGCTCGACCATCACCGTCGAGGCGATCGTCGCCTCCTCGCCGTAGGGGCCGAAGGCGGCGAACCAGGAGTGCGGCTTCTGGCCGCGGGCGCCGCGCTGCGCGTCCGACCCGGTCTTGCTCGCCTCGCTCGCCGGGGCGCCGTTCTGGGCCGTCCCCGTCTTGCCGGCGATCGGCCAGCCGAAGTCGCCGAAGACGCGGACCGAACCGAACCCGGTCGGGTCGCTCGTCTGATCGCGGAGCGCACTCTGCAGCTCCCGGATCGTGCCCCGGGAGAGGGGCAGTTGGCTGCGGACCATCCGCTCCCCGATCCGCTCCTCGGCGCCGCCCGGCGCGCGGACACGATCGACGACGTACGGCTGGAGGAGATCGCCGCCGTTGGCGATCGCGGCGTAGGCGGTCGCCATCTGGAGCGGGGTCGCTTGGAGAAAGCCCTGGCCGATCGCGAGGTTGACCGCGTCCCCCGTGGCCCAGTAGTCGCCGAAGGTGTCGAGCTTCCACTTCGGGTCGGGCACGGTGCCGCCGACCTCCGGCAGGTAGGGGATGTCGGTCGGTGCACCGAGGCCGAACGCCTTGGCCATCTCCGGCAGCGCCCCCTCGTCCGCCTCGTCCAGGTCGCGGCCGAGCTGGTAGAAGACGGTGTTGCAGGAGTTGACGAGCGCCTTGTGGAGCGTCAACGTCCCCTGGGCTGGCAGACCTTCGGCGACCGTCCAGTCCTCCCAGACCTGGTTTGCGCCGTCGAGGGAGAAGGTCGAGGGGCACTCGACCGGCGTCTCACCGGTGTAGCCGAGCTCCTCCATCCCCGCGGCGAAGGTGATCGCCTTGAAGATCGATCCCGTCGGGTAGGCGGCCTGGGCGGCGCGGTTGAGGAGCGGTTTCAACGCGTCGCTGGTCAGCGCGGCGCGCTCCCGGTCGGAGAAGCCGAGGACGAAGCCGTTCGGGTCAAAGCTGGGGTGGCTCACCAGCGCCAGCACGGCGCCGGTGCGGGGATCGAGGACGGCGGCGCTGCCCCGGACATTCCCCTGGCGGGTGAGGGCGGCGTCGGCCGCCTCCTGCAGCTTGCGGTCGAGCGTGAGGACCAGATCCTTGGCGGGCACGGCGGGGCGCTCGTGGATCACGGCGCGCTCGGCCCGGGTTTGGCACTGGACGACGATCAGGCGGCCGCCAGGCTTGCCTGTGAGCAGATCGTCGGCGCCGGCCTCAACGCCTGCCTGACCGATGATCTGGCCGGGGGCGAGGCTTGGATCGGCCTCGATCTGCTCGGCGGTTACCTCGGAGACGTAGCCGACGACGTGGGCCGCCTTCGCCCCCATCGGGTAGACGCGCCCAGTCCCCGGCTGGACGCCGACGCCGGCGAGATCGCTGAGGGCGTTGAGCAGCTCCGGTTCCCGTGCCTCCGGAAAGTCCTTGACCGGCCACCACTGGCCCGGCTCCCGACCCTCGTAGGTCGCCTTCACCTCGTCCTCGGCGAGGCCGGTCAGCGCGGACAGCTCGCGCAGCACCCGCCGCTCGTCCTCGATCTCGCCGGGGACGACGACGACGCGCATGATCGGTCCGTCCTCGGCCAGCACCCCACCGTCGCGGTCGAGAATCCGGCCGCGCCCGGCCGGCGCGTCGTCGACATCGACGCAGCCGTCGCCGCCGAGCCTGGCAAAGATCAGGGAGGGGGTCCAGGCGACCTTCCAGCCGTCCGACTCCTCGACGAGCGGCAGCCGGTTCAGCTCGGTGAACTCCCCAACGACGGCCGAGGTCATCTCGACCCGGATCGGCACCTCGGCCTGCAGATTCGGCGCACCGTCGACGCTCGCCGTCACCTTGGTCAAGCCGGCCCGCTCGGCCACCCCCTCGTAGCGGCCGACAAACTCCTCGCGGCTGATCTCCGCCTGGGCCTCCTCGCCGAGGAGGTCGTAGAGGCCATCGTAGTCCCCTTCCGTCCACCGCTCGACGTACATCTCGGCGACGGTCTCGGGCGGGACGGCCGTCGGCCGCGGGGTGGGCGGTGCGGTCGGGGTCGGGGGCACCATGGGCGTCTCGGTGGCCGCCCCGTTCTGGTCCCCCGGCGCCTCGGCGGGGAATGTGGCGATCACGGGCGATTCAACGGGAACGACCTGGGCGACCTCGGCCGGCGGTGACTCCGCAACTTCCGCCAACGGCGTCACGGCGGCGGGCGCGGCGGCGGAACGGGCATCGTCCCCCGCGCCGGGGCGCAGGGGGGCGGGAAGGCCGCCACGGGAGAGGAGGACGCCGGCGGCGACGGCGACGATGGCAAGGACGCCGAGAACCCACGGCCAGCGCGCGGCCGGGCCGGAGCCGCCGTAAGGGGAGTGATAGGAGCGTGACACGACGGCTGGTCCTTCTCCACCGACCGGGATGCGGGCGCGGACGCCCGTCCGAACGGGGCATGACGGGACCGGGGCCGGACGCGGGAGCGGGGAACCCACGAGGCTGGCTGGCAGGGGTTGGCCGCGGTGGACGGGCGGCCAGATCGGGAGGGCCGCCCGTTCGAGGCCGGAGCGGATGTGCCGGGCTCGCTGTCTCGCCGGTTACGTCAATCGTGCCAGTCGAACCTCGGCCCGTCAAGTGACGATCGGCCCCCCGCTCGGATGAACGTTCGGATGACCGCGGCGGTTTGGTGCCAGGACGACGGCCTCTCCGTTGCCGCCTGGGCTACCCGCAGGATGTCGCCTTGCGCCCTGCCACCCGGTTGCGTGTCATCCCACGGCTCTCCCCGTCATCCCGCAGATCGGGGATGATGGGAAGGCGGGACCGGGCATTCCCCAGCTCTCGATTCCTAGCCATGCCGCATCGTCGGGTCGAGGGCGTCGCGAATCCAGTCGCCGACGCGGGAGATGCCGAGGGCGGTCAGGAAGAGGGCGAGGCCGGGGAAGATCGAGATCCACCACCCCTCGGCCGAGCCGAGGAATTCGCGGCCGTCGCCGATCATGCCGCCCCAGCTCGGAATCCGGGGCGGCAGGCCGAGGCCGAGGAAGGAGAGGGTCGCCTCGAGGATGATCAGGCGCGCCAGTTCCAGCGAGGCGACGACGATCAGTGGCGAGAGGGTGTTCGGCAGGATATGGCGGAGCACGATCCGGGCGTCGACGGCGCCGACGCTGCGGACCGCCTCGATGAAGCCGATCTCCTTCAAGGAGAGGACCCGCGCCCGCGCAATCCGGGCGTAGGTTACCCAGCCGCTGAGGCCGACGACGACGATGATCACGCCGAGGCTGACCCCGAGCACCGCCACCACCGCGATCGCCAGCAGCACGAACGGGAAGGCGAGCTGGATGTCGACGACGGTCATGATCGCCTCGTCGACCTTGCCGCCGAAGTAGCCCGCGATCAGCCCGACGGCGGTGCCGATCACGCCGCCGACGACGAGCGCGGCGACGCCGATCAGCAGCGAGGTGCGGGCGCCGTAGATGATCCGGCTGAGGACGTCGCGCCCCAGCTTGTCGGTGCCGAGGGGGTAGTTGCCGCTCCCCCCCTCCATCCAGAAGGGCGGGTCGAGCCGCGCCCGGAGCGACTGGTCCGTGGGGTCGTGGGGCGCCACCAGCGGCGCGAAGACGGCGGCGAGGACGATCAGGAGCAGGATCGTCCCGAAGACCCACACATAGAGCGGCACCGCCTCGGGGCGAAAGCGGCGCCGGGTTCGCGCCGCCCCGGAGAGGGTTGGGGAGGAGGGGGGCGGGGAGGCTGAGGGCGCGGCGGGGGCAGAGGAGGGCGCAGCGATCGGGCGGGCTTGAGGATCGGCGCTCACGAGAGCCTGATCCGGGGGTCGAGGGCGGCGTAGAGAAGGTCCACGACGAGGTTGACGCCGACGAAGCCGACGGCGATCAGGAAGACGCCGGCCTGGACGACCGGGTAGTCGCGGTTGCCGATCGACTGCACGATGAGGCGGCCCATGCCGGGGAGGGCAAAAACGGTCTCGGTCACGACCGAGCCGCCGAGGAGCGCGCCGAACTGCAAGCCCATGATCGTCACCACCGGCACGAGCGCGTTCCGCAGGGCGTGACGATTGACGACGATGCTGTTCGCCAGCCCTTTGGCGCGTGCCGTCCGGACGTAGTCCTGGCCGAGGACCTCCAGCATCGCGGCCCGCGTCAGGCGGGTGATGCTCGCGGTCGCGAAGGCGCCGAGGGTGATCGCCGGCAAGACCAGGCCGCGCGGGGACTCCAGCCCCGAAGTCGGGAACCAGCCGAAGTGGACCGCGAAGAGCAGGATCAGGACGATCCCGAGAAAAAAGGTCGGCACCGCCTGGCCGACGAGGGCGAGCAGCATCGCCAGATTGTCGACCAGCGAGTTCGGCCGCACCGCCGAGAGGATGCCGATCGGGACGGCGACGACGACGGCGAGGGCAAAGGCGGCGAGCGCGATCTGGAGCGTGGCCGGGACGCGCTCGGCTACCACCCCGAGCGCGTCCCGGTTGTAGCGGAGCGAGGTGCCAAAGTCGCCGCGCGCCGCATCCTGGAGGAAGATCAGGTATTGCACCGGCAGCGGATCGTTCAGCCCCAGCCGGTCGCGCAGCCGTGCCACCTCCTCCTGCGGGGTGTCCGGTGCCACGAGCAGCGCGATCGGATCGCCCGAGAGCCGGATCACGACGAAGACGACGGAAACGACGCCCCAGAGGACCACGATCGTCCGCAGCAGGCGACGGAGGAGGAAGCGAGTCAAGAGAGCTTGCCCTCATCCCCGCCCCCGCGCCCTTGCAAGGGCGCGGGGTGAGCTCTCGATCGGACGCGATGCGGAAAGGGGTCTGCCAGGGCGCTGGTTCGCCTTTACCCCGTCGTCCCGACGGCGGGGCGGCGCCCCTCTCCCTCGCGAGGGAGAGGGGCCAGGGAGGATGGGCCTCGCCTACTCCGTCACGAGCCGCAGGTTGTCGGCGCGGAGATTGAAGTACTGGTTGGCGAAGGGGAACCACTCCACGTAGTTGGCGACGCCGTAGGTCTCGTACGGTCGGATCACGGGCAGCCAGGGGAAGTTCTCGAGGAAAATCTCGTACATTCGGTAGTAATTGCGCTGGCGTAGCTCCGGGTCGAGGCTGGTCCGCGCCTCGTTGCCGAGACGGTCCCATTCTTCCGCTCGGAAGTAGTCCTGCTGGCCCTCCGGGCCGAGCAGCCGCCACATCATCCCGTCCGGGTCCTGGAGGGTGTCGGTCGGGTCGGACCAGAAGAGGCCGAGGAAGCTCTTCGCTTGGTTCTTCTCGGCGCGGACGGAGGCCTCGATTACCTGGAGGTCGACCGTGAACCCGACGTCTTCCCACATCGCGGCGATCGCCTCGGCCATCGCCTGGTCGTTGATGATGCTGCCGTTGGTCGTCTCGATCACGACCGGGGTGCCGTCGTAGCCGGCCTGCTCCAACAGGTCGCGCGCCCGGTCCGGGTCGTAGGCGAGCGGTTCCAGGTCGGGGTTGTAGGCGAACTGGGTGTCGATCGCCGGGCCGGTCGGGATCTGGCCCTGGCCGCCGAACAGTTCCTCAACGATCGCCTCGCGGTCGATCGCCAGCGACAGCGCCTGCCGCACGAGTGGGTCGTCGAGCGGCGCCACCGTGGCGTTCACGACCATGACGTTGAGGCCGTTGTAGAGCACCTGCTCCACGCGGCTGTCTTCCAGCTCGGCGACCTGCTCGACCTGGTCGGGCGGCACGCGGGTGATGATGTCGACCTCGCCGGTCTCCAGCGCCGCGATCCGGGCGGAGAGCTCCGGAATCGGGCGGAAGATGACCTGCTCGACGTTGATCGGCCCGCCCCAGTAGTCGTCGTTGCGGTCCAGGACCAGCCGCTCGTCCGGCACCCGCTCCGCGAAGCGGACCGGGCCGGTGCCGATCGGCGCCTGGCCGAACTCTTCGGCGCCGACCTCGGCGAAGTAGTCCTTCGGCAGCATCTGACCGCCGTAGAAGGCGAGCCGCCCCGGCAGCAGGGGGTCGGGCGCCTTGGTCTTGAACTGGACCGTTAGTTCGTCGACCGGGACGACGTCGGCGACGGTGGCGAAGACGCTGGCGACGCGGGTCTCGGCCGCCGGGTCGTAAGTCCGCTCGATCGTGAATTCGACGTCGTCGGCCCCGAACGGCTCCCCGTTGTGGAAGGTGACGCCCTCCCGCAGCTCGAACTCCCAGGTCAGGTCGTCGACCTGCCGCCACTCGGTCGAGAGCATCGGCTTCAGGGAAAGGTCGCGGTCGCGAAAGATCAGGTTGTCGAAGAGATTAAAAGTGACGAAGATGTCGTTGGAAACGGTGCTCAGTTGCGGGTCGAGGGTGGTGACGTCGGCACTCTGGCCGACGACCAGGTCGGTCTTGCCCTCGGGGGCGGCAACGAGTTCCTCGCTCGGCTCGCTCGGGGGTGGGGAGGCGGACGGGCTCGACTCCTGGGCGGCCATCGGGGCGACGGCCCCCGCCAGCATCGCCACCAGCAGGCCGAGGACGGCGAGCGGGCCGAGACCGCCGGAACGTAAGCGTTTGGTGGTCACTGGGCTCTCCTCCTGATCGGAGCGACGGACGTCAAGGTAGCGTTGGCCGTTAGCGTACAGACGACCAGACGGTCCGCCACGATCGGCCCCGTTTCGGGGGACGTCGTGGTGGGGCGTAGCATACGCGTGGCGCGCGAGAGCGCAAGCGGGGGGACGCCGCGGAGCGAATGGAGGAGCGGAGGTTCCGGGGCGATCGCGACCGCGACGACCCGATCCTGGTCCGAGTCGCCATGGGAAAGCGTCCAGCCCGCCGTGCCGGTACCGGCAGATGGTGTAGCCGTCGCCGCAAACGGCGTTCATTCGTCGAAGCGATGAACCAAATCGCGGGGCCCCGACGTTATGGATGTCGGGCGACGGGCGACGAGAGGGGCACTCGGGGACGCATAGTATATTTGCGGCTGCTGCTCGGTCGCCGGCTGGTGTCCATCACGGGGGCCGGCGGCCGGGGCGCTGCGCGACGGGGTCGGGGAGACGGAGGGTCGAGGGAAACATGGACGAGACGTGCGCCTCATCGCGCGTGAGGTGGGCGCGCCCGCGCGCCGCGTTGGGTTTGGCGGCCGTGCTCTTCGCGCTGCTCGCGCCGACGGCGGCGGTCCTTGCCCAGGAGGGGGCGGAGACCCCGACACCCCGCTCCGAGGTGCCGAGCTCCGGCGCCGCCCGCTCTGGCCCAGTTCGCGCCGCCTCACCACGGGCGGGCGGCGGCACGCCCGCGGAAACCGACATCGCGGTCGGGGCGGCGGAGAAGCCGGCGGGCGTATCGCCGGTCGCGATCCAGATCGAACGTTTCGGGATCGACGGGCCGATCGAGCGGGCCGACATCGTCGACGGCTCGATGGAGAACCCGTCCGGCTCCTTTGTCGTGGCCTGGTACCACCAGCTGGCGACCCTGGGGCAGGGGGAGAACGTCGTCCTTTCCGGCCACGTTGATTATTGGGACGCAGACCAGGCCATCTTCTGGAACCTCGACGACCCGGGGCTGGAAGAGGGGGACACGATCAAGGTCTGGGGCGAGAACGACGAGGTCTTCGAATACGAGGTCGATTGGAGCCGACTTTACGACGTGGCAGAGCTGACCACGGAGGTGATCCAGGGCGAGATCACCGGCGACACCGACAAAGAGTCGCTGACCTTGATCACCTGCGGCGGCGACTTCAACTACGACACCGACGAGTACCTGTACCGGGTGGTGGTACGGGCCACCAAGGTCTAGGCCTGCCACCCGCGACGAGAACCCATCTTCACCCATCTTCACGGAGGATCGAGGCACCGATGAACATCCGCTTTGTCACGAACCGGTCATCGCGACGGCGCACGCTCGCGCCGCTCGCGGCCCTGCTGCTGCTCTCCCTCCTCGCCCCCACGGCGGTCTTCGCTCAGGACGACGAGGGCGCGCCGCTCGCCCTCTCGCAGGTGCCGAGCAGCGGCGCCGCCCGCTCCGGACCGATCCGCCTCGCCGCGTCCGAAACCGGGCGGGAGACGGACACGGCGGATCGCAACGAGGCTGCACCGGAGGGTGTGCCGCCGGTGGCGATCCAGATCGACAAGATCAGCGTCGACGCGGAGATCGAGCGGGTCGAGATCGTTGACGGCGTGATGCAGAACCCGTCCGGGCCGTGGGTCGTCTCCTGGTACCAGGATCTGTACGGGCTCAACGAAGGGAACAACGTGGTGATGGCCGGCCACGTTGATTACTGGACGACCGGTCCGGCCGTCTTCTATTCCCTGGGCGAGCTGACCGAAGGGGACGTGATCGAGGTCTACGGCGAGGACGAAGAGGTCTACGAGTACGAGGTGAATTGGAGCCGGACCTACAACGTCGCCGACGAGCTGACGCCCGAGGTCATCCAGGAAGACGTTGTCGGCGACACCGAGGAGGAGTCGCTGACGCTGATCACCTGCGGCGGCGAGTTCAACTACGAGACCGGAGAGTACCTCTCCCGGATGGTGCTGCGGGCAACGCGGGTTTAGGCGCCGGCCGGGACCGTCCCAGCTGCGGCGCAGGCGCGAGTTGCCCGCCCGCGAAGATGCCGAGGGAACAGGCCCTCCGTGGCGCGTCCGTTCCCTGGCGCGAACAGCTGCGTTACCCATCGCCCCCCGCCGACCGTACCCCATGGGGGAGCGCATTCTCTGGAGACCTTCCCGCGATGGCCGTAACCACCCTTCCCCCGATCCCCACGACGGAGCCACCGCCCGCGCCGGATGCCGCATCCTTCCTGACCGAGGCGAAGATCGGTCCGCGTGACGGCGCCCGGCGGACGGCCGTGATCGCGATGAGCGGCGGCGTCGACAGCGCCGTCACCGCGCTCGTGATGCGGGAGCGGGGCTACCGCGTCGTCGGCATCAACCTTCGGCTCTTCTCGCCGGGGGACGCCGCGCATCGGGCGAACCCGTGCTGCGGCATCCCGGCGATGGACGACGCCCGCGCCACCTGCGCCCTGCTGGGCGTCCCCTTCTACGCGGTTAACATGGAGACCGAGTTCGGGGAGGCGGTGGTGGACCGCTTCGTCGAGGAGTACGCCGCCGGCCGTACCCCTAATCCCTGCTTGGAGTGCAACCGCCACGTCAAGTTCCGCCATCTGGTGCAG
The DNA here is from genome assembly GCA_902806405.1 of uncultured Thermomicrobiales bacterium. Lineage (GTDB taxonomy): Bacteria > Chloroflexota > Chloroflexia > Thermomicrobiales > UBA6265 > CADCWL01. The sequence goes on from CADCWL010000031.1 coordinate 16,827, forward strand.
CGCGCCCGACTGCTCGGCGCCGACTGCCTGGCGACCGGCCACTATGCCCGCGTCGTCCCCGGTGACACGCCGGCAGGTCGTCCTCACCGGCTACTCCGGGCGGTCGACCCGACGAAGGATCAGAGCTACGTCCTGCACACGATGACGCAGGATCAACTCGGCTTTGTCCGCTTCCCGCTCGGGGCGCTACGCAAGACTGAAGTACGGACCCTCGCTCGACACTTCGGCCTGCCGGTGGCGGACAAGGCGGAGAGCCAGGAGATCTGCTTCGTCGGCAAGCGGTCGTACGCCGACTTCGTCGCCGCGCGGCGACCGGACGTTACCCGCGCAGGGGAGGTGGTCGACGGCGGGGGCCGCGTCCTCGGCGCGCACCGGGGCCTGGTCCACCACACGGTTGGGCAGCGGCGGGGGGTTGGCATCGCCGGTCCGGAGCCGCTCTACGTCCTCCGCTTGGAGCCGGCCGCGAACCGGCTTGTCGTTGGCCCGCGGCGGGAGGCGGCGGCGCTCTCCTTGCGCGCCGAGGCGGTGGCGCTGACCGACGGCGCCTGGCCGGAGGAGCCCTTCCCGGTCGAGGCCGTGGTCCGCTACCGGGGCGCACCGACTGCGGCGACGGTGTCCCTGGGGGTGGCCGGGGGCGGGGAGGCGACGGTGTCGTTCCACGGGGAGGGGCCGGTCGCTTCGCCGGGTCAAGCCGTGGTTTTCTATCGGGGGGACGAGGTGCTGGGGGGCGGCACGATCCGGGAGGTGGCGACGGGGACCTGATGCCCCCGCTCGCGCTGCAACCCTGTCGCTTGGGGGTCGGGATGGCGGCCTCGTCGCTGACGCCACGGTCTTTTCCGCCCGAGGTTCACAACCCCGGGTTACGCCAACGAACCCTCCAGAAGGTGGCTGGCGTTTCCTCGCGGTCCAGGACAGATTGAGTGGCACGTTGCTTCAGCCTACTTTCGGAGGCTTCGCTCCAGTAGCCTGGAATCTTGAGTTCCGCCGGCCAAACCCCAGGCGGCGATAACCGGCTTCAATGCTCATCGGCCCGATGCTCCCACCGCCGTCGGCACCGCAACCGAGAGGAGCTCCGCTCCATGCCCGCCTCCTGGCTCTCCGACCTCACCGGCGCCGCAAGGCCGATCATCGGCATGGCCCACCTGCCGGCCCTGCCCGGCACGCCCCTGTACGACGCCGTCGGGGGCATGGCGAAGGTGAGGGACGCCGTGCGGCGGGATCTGGCGGCGTTGCAGGAGGGGGGCATCCACGCCGTCATGTTCTGCAACGAGAACGACCGACCGTACCGGCTGGAGGCGGACGCCGCCTCCGTGGCGGGGGTGGCCGACGTGGTCGCGGCGGTGCGGGGCGAGCTGTCCGTGCCGTTCGGGGTCGACGTCCTCTGGGACCCGCGGGCCACGCTGGCGGTGGCGGCGGCGACCGGGGCGGCTTTCGCGCGGGAGATCTTCGCAGGCGCCTTCGCCGGCGACTTCGGGCTCTGGGTCCGCTCCGCGGGGGACGCCTTCCGCTACCGGCGGGAGCTGGGGGCGGAGGGGGTGCGCCTGCTGTTCAACATCAACGCCGAGTTCGCCGCGCCGCTGGCGCCCCGGCCGCTGCCGGAGGTGGCGCGCTCGATCCTGTTCTCGTCGAGCCCGGACGCGCTCTGCGTCTCCGGCCCGATCACCGGCGAAGCGGTCGATGCCTCGGGGCTGGCGGCGGTCGCGGACGCGGTGCGGGGGAGCGGGGTGCCGGTGCTGGTCAACACCGGCTTCCGGGCGGAGCAGGCGGCGGACCTGCTCCGGCACGCCGCGGGCGCCGTCGTCGGCTCCAGCCTAAAGGTTGACGGCGTCACCTGGAACCCGGTCGATCCGCTCCGGGTGCGGGCGCTGATGGCGGCCGTCGCCGCCGCGGGGGACGGGTGAGCGCGCCGCCGAGCGTCCTCGTCGTCACCTGCCACGACCTGGGCCGTTTCCTTGGCTGCTACGGCGTGCCGACGGTGCGGACGCCGCACCTGGACGCCCTCGCCGCCGACGGGGTCCGCTTCGCGCGGGCGTTCTCGACGGCACCGCAGTGCTCCTCGGCGCGGGCGTCCCTCTTCACCGGCCGCTACCCGCATTGCACCGGCGTGATGGGGCTGACCCATGGCGGGTTCGGCTGGAACCTGCACCCCGGGGAGCGCCACGTTGCCCAGGTCCTGCGCGAGGCGGGCTACGCGACCGGGCTGATCGGCGTCCACCACGAGTCGCGCTCTGTTGACCCGGACGAGATCAAGGCGCGGTGCGGCCTGGACGTGCTCCTGCCGCCGGCCGGGGGTGAGGAGATCAGCGAGCGGGCGCTTGCCCTGCTCGGACGACACGCGGCGGCGAACCGGCCGTTCTTCCTCCACCTGGGGTACCACGAACCGCACCGAGCGCCGGCGCCGGACGAGGCGGACTTTATGGGCTTTCGCGGCGGCTACGTGGCTCCCGACGACGAGCTGGGTACCACCCTCCCTCCGTACCTGCGCGACGAGCCGGGGGCGCGGGCCGAGTTGGCCGAGATCCAGGGCGCGGTCCGCTACGTGGACGCCGCAATCGGGCGGGTGCTGGCGGGGTTGCCCGCCCTCGGCCTGGAGGAGAACACCCTCGTCGTCGTCACCACCGACCACGGCCTGGCGCTGCCGCGTGCCAAGTGCTCCCTCTACGACCCGGGGATCGAGACGGCGCTTCTCCTCCGCTTGCCGGCCAGGGGCTGGATCGGGGGGAGGGTGCTCTCGCCGCTCGTCTCGGGTGTCGACCTCTTCCCGACGGTACTGGAGCTTGCGGGCTTACCCGTGCCCGCGACGATCCACGGCCGCAGCCTGTGCCCGCTTCTCGACGCCGAGCCGTTCGTCCCGCGCGACGCCGTCTTCGCCGAGATGACGTACCACGACTACTACGACCCGCAACGGTGCGTCCGGACGGAGCGCCACAAGCTGATCGTCAACTTCGCCGCTGCCCCGTCGTTCATGGACCCATCGCAGTCGTGGCGACCGCGTGCCCGCCCGGTCGTCCCGACCGACCCGGCGACGGCGTTCCACCCGCTCGTGGAGCTATACGAGCTGGACGCCGACCCGTGGGAGCGGGAGAACCTGGCGAGCGTTCCGGCCCACGCCGAGGAGTGCCGCGCTCTCCTCGGCCGCCTCCACCGCTGGATGGGAGCGACGGACGACCCGTTACTCGCGGGGGCGGTGACGTCGCCAACCCATCGCCTCGCGGTCGCGGCGCTGGACAGGATGACGGAGAGTGCTGCGTCCGCCCCGCCCGGGTAGCAGGGGCCGACGGCGTTGCTCCGACAGGGTATCGGTTCACGTGCGCACCCTCTTGACGCGCTGGCATGCGGCGTGCACGATTCTGAGACCTTGGTGAGTGTCCTGCGGCGTCGGTGCCCGATCTCGTGGACGACGACGAACAAAGCCACAGGGTGAGCCACGCCGGACGGCGTCGTCCGGTGAGGAACGAGCTTCGAGGAGGATGCCAGTGTCACGCGCGAACGGCCGCCAAGACGGTCCCGTCAATGGAAAGCCCCTGCCCAATCCGGTCACCCGGCTGATGGCCGAGAGTCTCACGGGGCAGATCTCGCGGCGCGAGATGCTGCGCCGTGCCACGGCGCTCGGGCTGAGTGCGCCCCTGGTTGGCCTGATGCTGTCGGCCCAGACCAAGGGCGTGCGGGCGCAGGACGCCGTGACTCCGGCGCCGGACCCGGACGCCGGCAGCACGATCGTCATGCCCCAGGGCCTGCGGACGGACCTCGGCGGAGCCACCGTCGCCGCGGTGCTCTCCGACACGACCGATCCGAACCGGCCGTTCGTGGAGAACGCGTGCGCGAAGTTCGCCGAGGCGACGGGGATCAACGTCACCTTCGTCCCGGGCGAGACCCAGTCTGAGGCCCGTCTCCAAGCGTATCGGCAGCAGTTCGCCGGGCAGTCGAGCGACTTCGACGTCTACCAGATCGACGTGATCTGGCCGGGCATCGTTGCCGAGCACGCGGTGGACTTGAGCGAGGGCTTGGGAGAGGCGGCGGGCCAGCACTTCGAGGCGATCGTTAAGAACAACACCGTCAACGATCAGTTGATCGGTCTGCCGTGGTTCACCGACGCCGGCCTTTTCTACTACCGGACCGACCTGCTTGAGAAGTACCAGCTGCAGCCGCCCACGACCTGGGACGAGTTGCAGACGTCGGCCCAGACAATCCTGGATGGGGAGCGGGCGGCCAACCCGGCCTTCACCGGGTTTGTCTGGCAGGGCCGAGCCTACGAGGGGCTGACCTGCAACGGGCTCGAGTGGCAGGTTTCCAACGGCGGCGGCGCCATCATCGAGGAAGACGCCACGGTCAGCATCAACAACCCGGAGGCGATCGCCGCCTTCGAGCGCGCCCGTGGCTGGGTCGGCACCATCTCGCCCCAGGACATCACGACGTTCCGCGAGACGGAGACGATCAACGTCTGGACCGCCGGAAACGCCGCCTTCATGCGGAACTGGCCGTACGGTTGGGCCTCCAGCCAGGATGCGCCGGCGGTGGCCGGCAAGGTCGGCGTCGCCCCGCTGCCGCAGGGAACCGGCGAAGGCGCCCGCAACGCCGCCACCCTCGGCGGGTGGCAGCTGATGGTGTCCAAGTACTCGAAGAACCCGGAGGCGGCCATCGAGCTCGTCCGCTTCCTCTGCAGCCCGGAGGTGCAGACCTCCTTCGCGGTCGAGCGCTCGATGCTGCCGACGATCGGGTCGGTCTACGAGTCGCCGGATGTGGCGGCGGCGAGCGAGTTCATCCCTCGTCTCCGCGAGGTCTTCGAGGGGGGCGCGGTCGCCCGGCCGTCGAGCGTCTCGGCCGACCTCTACGGTGAGGTGTCGGCGGCCTACTACACCACGGTGAACGAGATCCTCTCCGGCACGACCAGCGCGGAGGAGGGTGCGGCGAGCATGGAAGAGGAGTTCAACGCCATCCTCGAGGAGCTCTAGCGTCCGCTCGCCCGCGTCCGGCGCGGGGTGAGGCGGCGATTAGGAGCGGGCGGGGGCGACGTCGCCCCCGCCCGCGTCCCGTCTGGTCCGCCGCGATGGGGGAGGGAGTCCGAGATGAGCCAGCAGGCGGCGCAGGTACCGACCGCACAGGTGGCAACGAGGGGTGTGCCCACGTCCGACGTTCCGACGAGTTCGTGGGGAAAGGCGCGGGAGCGCCTCGCCTGGATATTGGTTGCGCCGAGCGTCCTGGTTGTGACGCTGGTCGCGCTCTTCCCGCTCGCGCAGAGCATCTGGTTCAGCTTCACCAACGCCCGCCTGGCGGGGACGCCGCGCGGTGGCCTGCAGTTCGTGAATATCGAGAACTACCGCTATCTGTTAACCAACGATGATTTCATCCGAGCGTTCTGGAACACGGTCGTTTTTACGGTTGGCTCCGTTTCGATCGAGACGGTGTTTGGCGTCGTGGTCGCGTTGCTGATCAATTCCCAGTTCAAGGCGAAGGGGCTGCTCCGGACCGCCATCCTGGTGCCCTGGGCAATCCCGACCGTCGTCTCGTCCCGGCTCTGGGCTTACATGTTCAACGGCCAGTACGGGGTCCTGAATGACCTCCTCACCATCCGGCTTCCGAACATGTTCGATTGGATCCCGTTCATCGGTCCCAGCATCGCCGGTATCTTTCCCGACGAAAAGGTCGCGTTCCTCGCCTCCCCCAATCTCCAGATGGGGACCGCGATCGCGGTCGATGTCTGGAAGACCACCCCCTTTATGGCGCTCCTCCTGCTCGCCGGGCTGCAGGTGATACCGGGCGATGTCTACGAGGCGGCCTACGTCGATGGCGCGAGCAAGTGGCAGCAGTTTTGGCAGCACACTTTGCCGTTGCTGAGGCCAGCGCTGCTGGTGGCGCTGATCTTCCGCACGCTCGACGCCTTCCGCGTCTTCGACGTGCTGTGGGTCATGTTCGGCCCGATTACCCAAACGCGCTCACTCGCCATCGCCGCCCAGCAAGCACTGGTCGATGCCGATCGGCTCGGCCGCGCGTCCGCCGCGAGCGTGATCATTTTCCTCTGCATCGGCGTCCTGGTCCTGGTCTACACCCGCCTGGTCAAGGTTGAGGAGGGTTAGTATGGCAACCATCGCCGCGACCACCCCGCGGACCCAGGCCACCGCTCGACGGCGGACGTTTTCGGCGCGCCAGATCGTCGGCAAGGCGCTCTTCTGGCTGCTCGTCGTGTTCATCTTTCTCTACACGCTCTTCCCCTTCTATTGGGCCGTCGTCTCGGCGCTCAAGCCCCCGGAATCGATCGGGCAGTTTCCCGTCAACTACTGGCCGACCACGATCGACTGGAGCAGCCTGCAGTACGTCTTCGAGAACCAAGGATTCCTCCTCTCGCTGCGCAACTCCGTGATCATCTCGGTGTCGACGGTCCTGATCGCCCTTACGCTCGGTGCCTTCGCCGCGTACGCGATGGGGCGGATGCGGTTCCGGGGCAAAAACTTCACCCTCTACCTGATCCTCTCGATGACGATGTTTCCGCAGATCGCCATCCTCGGCGCGCTCTTCCAAACGATCCGCCGGCTGAACCTCTACAACACGATGCCGGCGCTGATCGTGACCTACCTCACCTTCACCCTGCCCTTCACCGTGTGGGTGCTTTCCAACTTCTTCAAGGCGATGCCGGGCGAGCTCGAGGAGTCGGCGCTGGTTGACGGGTCAACCCCCTTCCAAGCCTTCTATAAGATCCTCTTGCCACTGGCCATGCCGGGTCTGATCACGACCGGCCTCCTTGCCTTCATCGCCGCCTGGAACGAGTTCCTCTTTGCTCTCACCTTCACGAGCACCGGGGACTTTCGGGCGCGGACCGTCCAGCCTGCGATCGCGAGCTTCTCCGGCCGGAGCCAGTTCGAGGAGCCGTGGGGGCCCGTAATGGCCGCATCGGTGGTCGTCACGGTGCCGCTGGTGGTGCTGGTGCTGATCTTCCAGCGGAAGATTCTCGGCGGGCTGACGGCGGGGGCGGTCAAGGGATAAGCAACGCTCCCGATTTTGAAGCGAGGGGTGGGGAGGGGCGGCGCCTGCCGCCCCTCCCTCGTTCCTCGGCAGTGGACGGAGATGGCGGTGCGCGGGCGGCTCCTAGTCGGTATCCAGACGCCGGCGACTCGGACCTGGCCGGAGATGGTTTCGCTCTGGGAACGGGTCGAGGCGCTCGGGTTCGACAGCGCCTGGCTGCCGGACCACTTCGTGCCGCCGTACCGGCCGGAGGGGCCGCTGCTCGAGGCGTGGACGCTGCTGGCGGCGCTGGCGATGCGGACGCAGCGGCTGCGCGTCGGAATACTGGTCTCGTCCAACACGTTCCGCCACCCGCCGCTGCTCGCCAAGCAGGCGGCAACGGTCGACCACCTCTCCGGCGGCCGGCTGGAGCTGGGCCTCGGCGCGGGCTGGTTCGCGGCGGAGCACCAGATGTTCGGGCTGGAGCTGCCGGCCGCCCCCGAGTTGGTGGCGCGGTTCAGGGAGGCGGTGGCGGTCGTCGATCTCCTGCTACGGCAGGACGTAACGACGTACGACGGGCGCTTCTACCGGGTGCGGGAAGCGCCCTTCCGACCGGCGCCGGTCCAGCGCCCGCGCCCGCCGCTGACGCTCGGCGCCCACGGGCCGACGATGCTTGGAATCGTGGCCGAGTACGCCGACCGCTGGAACTCGACCGGAACCGTCGCCGAGATGGCGGCCCGCAACCGTCTCCTTGACGAGCGCTGCGCGACCATGGGCCGCGACCCAGACGCCGTCCTCCGCTCGCACCTCTACGTCGCGGCGCAGCTCCCGAACGAGCGCCCCTGGGACTCGCCGGAGGCGTTCCGCGACTTCGTCGGCCGCTTCCGGGAGGCGGGCGTCGCCGAGTTCCTGCTCCAACCGCCCCCGCCGGAGCGGTTCGCGACGGTGGAGCGGATTGCCGCCGAGGTCATCCCGGCGCTTCGCTCCGAGGCAGCTGCGTAGGGGAGCGATGCGCGGCTGCCGCAACACCGAGCGAACGCCACGCCAGTGGCTATACTTTCGGAGCGCGCGGACGCCGCGAACGGCGATCTCTCCCCGCGACGACAAGGAACAGTGTCTCGATGGGTACACAGCTCGCCGGCCTCATCCTCTGGGTCCTGCAGATCTTCAGCTTCGCCCTGATCGGCCGGGCGCTCCTCTCCTGGTTCGACCCATTCGCCCGTTGGCCGATCAGCCGCGCCCTCTACGATGCGACGGAGTGGTTCGTGGCACCGATTCGACAGGTTGTGCCCCGGATCGGGATGATCGACATCTCGTTCATCGTGGCGTTCTTCCTGCTCCGGATGCTCCAGAGCCTGCTCGAAACGGCGCTCATCGGATAGGCGGAGAGCGGCGAAGCCGGGTCCGCGTTCAGGGCGGCCGCGTGGTGGCGCGGCAGAGGAGGCACACCCCGTGGCCAAGTTCGCGAAGTACTTCTACTGGCTCTACGCGCTGATCTTGGTCGTGCTCGTCGGCCTCGCGGTGTACACCCTCTTCGGGGGGTTCGCCCACGAGTACATAGACCCGGCGATGTAGTCCGGTTCGGTCGTGGCGCGACCTGATCCGGAGGAACGACGGCCATGGCCGACAAACGCGCGACGCCCAAGGTGCCGCTGGTTCCGGACGACCTCCACCCGACCGAGGGCGCCAAGGAGCCGGGCGAGGACGCGGACGGGCTGCTGCCGCTCTATCTTGAGGGGCCGGCTAAGGGGTAGCGGGGGCTCGTGTCCTCGTCGCCCAAGATCGGGAACGCCGGCCGGACGCCGGGTGCCTGTGCGTCGCGGAGCGCGGCCTCTCGAACCCTAGGTTTGGGAACGGTGACGCCGCCGACCGGTTCTCCAAGTGCGGGTTGCGGTCCTCAGCTTCCGGTCGCGCGGGTTCCAAGCTCCGGTCGAGTCGCTCCGGTCTGTTCATTTGTGGTGGCCGCCGTGCCCGTGGCCGCGTCTCTGTTGCCCGCTCCGTGACGGCCGTCCTGCTCCAGCCCCAGCCCGACCAGGCGCATCAAGCGGAGGGCGTTGGTCGTCGTCGCCACCCCCGGCCGGACGCGGTAGTCGAAGGTCATGGTGGGGCCGTCGTCGCCGTCGCGGACCGTGTCGAGGAGGTGGACGGCGCGGGCGGCGGCGGCCAACTCCGGCGCGTCGGCGAGCGCAAGGTCGTGGGTGGAGACGGCGCCGAGCGCGCCCCGCTCGACGAGGTGGGCGATGATCCGCCGCGCTGCGATCTGCCGCTCGGCCGTGTTCGTCCCCTGCAAGATCTCGTCGAGCAGGTAGAGGAGGCGCGGCCCGCCGGCCGCCGCTGCGGAATCCGAGAGGCGGTCGGCGGCGTCGACGACCAGCTTCAGGCGCTGCAGCTCTGCCATGAAGAAGGAGACGCCGCGCTCCAAGGAGTCCTGGACGCGGACGCTCGTCCAGAGCGCGACGGGCGGCATGCGGCAGGTTTCGGCGCAGACCGGACCGCCGGCGCCGGCAAGGACGGCGTTGACGCCGATCGCCCGCAGCAGCGTGCTCTTGCCTGACATGTTCGACCCGGTCACCAGGAGGAACGTCCCCGGCGGACCGATCACCGCGTCGTTGACAACGCGGACGTCGTCGCGGAGCAGGGGGTGGCCGAGGTTGCGAGCCGCGAAGGCGTCGGCGGCCGGGTCGAGGTCGGGGAAGACCCAGGCGGGGTTGTCGTGGGTGAGGTTTGCCAGGGCGGCCAGCGCCTCCGCCTCGCCGAGCGTCGCCAGCCAGCCGCGGACGCGGCGCCCGGCCGTCGACTGCCAGCGCTCTACCGCGGCAAGGACGTGGACGTCCCACATCGTGAGCGCCTGGATCGGGAGGTAGATGGGGGCGGTTGGCGGGATCGGCAGCCCGGCGAGACGGCTGAGGCGCCGCAGCAGCGCGGGCGCAGGCTGCCCGCCGGCGCCGAGGTCTGTTTGGATCCGACGCATGGCAGCTGAGGCGAAGCGGGTCTCGGTCAGCAGCTCGAGCTGGGCGGCGTCCCCGAGCAGGGCGCGGTGGCGGGAGGCAACGCGGGCGAGGATGCCGTAGACGGGCCGGGCGACGGTTTGGCTGATGAGCAGGTTGCCGATGAGGGGGACCGCCCAGTAGGGACGCGTGGTCAGCCCGAGGACCTGAGCCGCCGCCAGCGCCGCGAGCGCGAGGGGGCCAGCCCACGACGCCCAGCGTAGCCACGGGCGGGGTGCCAGCCATGGCTCCCCCTCCGCCCAGGCGAGGAACGGCTCCGGGTCCGCCCGGTCGGCGGCCGCGAGCCGGCCGCGCAACTCCAGTTCCTGGCGCAGCTCCAGCGCCGGCGCGAGCTCGGCGACGGCGGTCTGGCGGTCGCGGACCGTCGCCGTGTCGGCGGGGGCCAGGAGCCAGTCGGCAAGGACGGCCTCCCCCATCGGCGTCGCGGGCGTCTCCAGGAGCTGGGCGAGCGACGCCCGGCCAAAGAGGTCCAGGTCGGCGGCGTAGGGGTGGTCGGCGGCCGCGCGCGTGGAATGGCGCAGCGGCAGCCCCGCCCATTCGCGGGCGACCCGCATCGCCGCCTCGTTGTTGATCTCCGTGAGGGTCGTCGCCCGTCGCCGGCGGCCTCCCAGCCGCGCGTGGAAAACCGCCAGGGCAACGAAGATCGCGAGCAGCGTGGTCCCCGCTCCGATCGCGACGGGGCGGTCCGACCAAAGGCCCCAGGCGAGGACGGAGGCGCCCGCGGCGAAGGCGAGCAGCCGCAGGTTGGCGACCAGGTTCCAGCGTCGGCTCAGCCCGTCCCGCTCGGCGCCGAAGCGGTCGCGGCGGGCGCGGTAGACGGCGGTAGGGGAGGGGGATGGACTCACCGGGGACGGGTTCCCCTCAGCACGGCGATGCGGCGGTTTGGCGATCGATGACGGCGAGCGGGCGCGGTCACGAGGCGAACTTCGACGCGAACGCGGCCGAGGCCGGAAACGAGCGATCGGGCAGCAGCGGCGGGGCGACCGTCTTGTCGTCGCCGGCCTGAAGGTGAACCCGATAAACATTGCCGTTGAGGACCAGGATCTCGATCAGGCCCGCATCCGGGCTGGCCAGCCCGGACCCGGAGACGTCGCCGCGAGCGTCAGGGGTGCGCTTCCGGCCCCGGTCGCGCAGGGGGGTCGACGGGCTGAGGGGCTCGAGCGGGATGTTCGGCGCACCCTCGATGCCGCGCTTGTGCATCGGGCCGAAGCGCTCTGGCAGCAGGGCCATCGGGTCCGGCTCAACCGTGTTGGCCTCGCCGAAGAAGACGTCGAGGGGAGCGGTGAAGAGGCACTCACCAAGGGAGGAGACCGCCGGCAACAGACGGGCGATGAGATTCATCACGACCGGTGCGTGGTCGATCCCGGGCGCCGTCAACGCGGACAACTCCCCGTCGATGGTCTCGTACCGCTTCCCCTCGCCGTCGGGAAGGTCGGGCAGGTCCTCGGAGACCGAGCTTCCTTTGGGCTTGCGGATGGCTATGGCGCACCTCCAGCGTCGTCGTCGGCGGGAGTATAGCGATGGGGACGGGGAGCGGTCCCGGTGGCAATCACCGCCGGCATGGGGTACGGCCGCTATACTTCCGCCCGATGACGATGGCAGCGCGCGACCATTAAGGAGTCACCGGACGTGATCGATCTCCAGGCGGGGGACACCCGCGTCTTCCTGTTCCATAGCCCGAACGCCGCGACCGAGCCGGGGGGGGCGCTGGACGCGGTGAACCAGTGGCTCAGCAAGGACCGCTCCGCGACCCCGTACGCGAACCTCCGCGTCCGCGACATCACCGTCACGGCGGACGGGGCGGGCGGCATCTACACGACGGTCGTCTGCAGCCTCGGACGCGTGTCCGAGACGCAGGCGGTCACTCCCCAGCCGCTCATCCGGGAGACGGTCGCGACGGAGACGGTCGGCACGACGGCGTAGGCGCGTGACCATCGCCCCCGAACAGGCCAGCAACGCGGTGGCGACTCCGCCGGTCGGGGGGGAACGCCGCCCGCGCGTCCTCCTGCTCACGGGCCCTGCCACGTACCGCGCCGCCGCCTTTCTCGAGGCTGCTGCTCGGCTCGACCTGGACGTCGTCCGCGGACTCGATTTGCCGGCGGCGCTAGCGGATTACTGGGGCGTACCGCTTGGGCTCGATTTCGGGCGGCCCGAGGTGGCCGCGGCCGAGCTCATGGCCTACGCGGTCGATCATCCCGTCGATGCCGTCCTCGCGGTCGACGACGGTGCCACCCTGGTCGCGGCGGCGGCTGCTGCCCGGCTCGGCCTCCCCCACAACGACCCGGCCTCGGCGCTGGCGGCGCGCGACAAGTTCGTGATGCGGGAGCGGCTGGCCGCGGCCGGCGTTCCGGTCCCCGCCTATCGTCGCTACCCACTGGGGGCCGACCCGGCGGTGGTCGCGGTGGAGACGGCGTACCCCTGCGTCGTCAAGCCACTGCGCCTCTCCGGCAGCCGGGGCGTGATCCGCGCCGACGACCCGGCCAGTTTCGTCGCCGCCTGGGAGCGGACCAAGCGTCTCCTCATCGCCGAGGGGAACGACCCGGCCGAGACCTACCTCCTCGTCGAGCGGTACCTGCCGGGCGTCGAAGTCGCCGTCGAGGGGCTGTTGACCGGCGGCGCGCTGCGGGTGCTGGCCCTCTTCGACAAGCCGGACCCGCTCGACGGACCGTTCTTCGAGGAGACGATCTACGTCAGCCCCTCCCGTCTGCCGGCCCCGACCCAGGACGCGATCGCGGCGCGCACGGCCGAGGCGGCGGCGGCGCTCGGACTGCGGGAAGGGCCGGTCCACGCCGAGCTCCGGATCAACGACGCCGGGGTTTGGCCGATCGAGCTGGCCGGCCGCTCGATCGGCGGCCTCTGCTCGAGCGTCCTCGAATTCGGGACGGGCATCACCCTGGAGGAGCTTATCCTGCGCCACGCCGTGGGTCTGGCGCTGCCCGCCGCCGAGCTCGCGGGCGAGGCGGCCGGGGTGATGATGATCCCGATCCCGAAGGGGGGCATGCTGCGGCGGGTGGAGGGTGAGGAGGAAGCGCGCGCCGTCCCCGGCGTCACGGGCCTGGAGATCACCGCCAAGCTGAACCATCCCCTCGTCCCGCTGCCGGAGGGGGCCAGTTACCTCGGCTTCGTCTTCGCCCGCGCCGCCACCCCCACCGCCGCCGAGGCGGCGCTGCGGGAGGCGCACGCCCGCCTCCGCTTCTCGATCGAGCCGACGATCGTGCTCTCCCGCAAGAGCTGAGTGCTTTCGTCCGGTGGGCTGCCGGTGGCGATCGTGTCGTCGTCCCGGCACCGGCGGCAGGTCGCGGCGCCGGTCGGGCGAGTCTGGCGCTCGGGGAGTGCCGCCCCAGAGGCCGGTGCCGCGCCGATGGGGCTGCCTTCACCGGCGGTGTCTCCGACGCGGTTCCCGTGAGGAGACCAGCCTTTCCCAGGATCCGATCGTCGGCACCGGGACGCTCCCGGTCGGGTCCGAGATCCGCTGCGGTGCCCTGGCAGGGGTGCCGCTTTGGGGGCGCGCTCTCCCGTTCCGCGTCGCCTTTGCGGTCGGGACACGGCGGGTCTGGGACGGGGGAGGCGCGTGCGCTCGCGACGCTCGTCTTTCCCGGCAGCGCCCAGTTGACCGTCGTCACCCTCTCCGACGCGGGCGCCGCGCCGGTCGCGATCGTGCTCGCCGCGCTCGGGCGCGACCTCGCCATGTCCTCCACGGCTACTCGCTCGGTGCTCGCCTCCGACGGCGGGCTTGTGTGCCGCGGTCGCTCCTCGCCTTACCCCTGACCGACGAGGCATGTGGATTGACGATCGCCGACGCCCTGGTCCGACCAGGTGGCGGGGTGGTCTGCCTCGGCGCCGGGTCGTCTCCGCGTTCGCCACCGCGTCGGGATGGCGGGAAAGATCCGTCTTTGCCTCGTACGAACCGGTCGTCCTCGTCTTTGGCCGCCTGGTTTCGATGAGTCGGCCACTCATCTGCATCGGAGGACGATCGCCCGCGGCCGTATCGGACGTCTCGATTATGCGTCGGCGGCGCGTGCCCCTCCATCCAAACCTGACGCCGCCGGGCGCAAGGTCGCCAGCGCCATGTCCGCGAGTTCCCGCGTCGGCGCCATGACATAGTCGACCCGGGCGCCGTCGCGGACGATGCGGGCAGCCCGCTCGCCCGTGACCAACGTCGCGTCGTCCGCGCTCCCGTCCGCGAAGGCAGCACCGAAGCGGGTCTCGTCGTCGGCCTGGAGGGCGCGCGAAAAGGCGACCGCTTCCTCGTCGCTGTCCCAGACGCTCTGCCAGACGAGAACCTCCTGCTCTCCGTTCCCCCAGAGGGCGTAGCGGTCTCCGTCCCAGCCGGCGGCGGCGTTCCTCGCCCCCTCGGGGAGGTTCAGGCCGCCGGTCGCCAGGTTCAGACCCTCCCCCGGTTGGAGGTCGGCCAGGACGACGGCCGTCTGCAGTTCGCCGACGACGTCCTCGTCGACGACCGCCCAGCCGGCACCGAGGACGGGGGCGAGGTCCGGCAGCGTCACCGCCGTCGGCTCGTCCCGCTCGAGGTACTTCTCCGGATGGAGGACCTGCTCGGTAGAGGCGGGCAGGTCCCGGTAGGCGGCGTTGACCGCCGGCCAGCCCCCCTCGCCGCGGAGCGCCTCGACGAACGGTTGGCCGGCGACGTAGGGAAAGATCAGCCCGATCGGGAGGATCGCCGGCGCGGAGTCGAGCAGCGGTGTTTCCAGCTGCGCCCCGAACGACGCCGCCGCGGCCCGCGCGGCCAGACCCGGGTTCGCCAGCAGGTAGTCGGTGGAGGCGACCGTGGCGTCCCCCTCGTAGAGGGCCGCCGCCGCCAGCGCGGCGTCGTCGGAGCGCTCCGCGTCGGCGTCGGCGAGCTCGCCGAGCCCGAGGTGCTGGTCCTGGAGGGCGTGGACGACCTCGTGGGCGTAGGTGAACTCCTCCAGCGCGCCGAAGTCCCCCCCGCCGATGACGACCATCCGGTCCGTCTCCGGGTCGTAGAAACCCGCGACCTGCTCGGTCAGGAGGTCGACGTAGACGGCGGCAAGGTCGGTCCCCTCCGGGATCAGCCCAAAGGCGGTCCAGGCGCGGGCGTCGGCCGCGGCCTCCTCGGGCGGGTAGTCCTCGGCGACCATCGTCAGCAGGTCCGCCCGCAGCTCTTCTTGGGTGAAGAAGGTCTCGACGATCTCCGCCTTGATCGGCAGCTGCCGGACCTCGGCCGTCTCGGCCGCGACCCGGTCGAAATCCGCGGCGAGATCGTCCTGAGCAACAACGCCCGGCATCCCGGCGAGGACGGCTGCGGCAACGGCGGCGGACGCCAGCGTGGCCCAGCGGGAGATGGTGGGCACGGCGTGCGGTCTCCTTCGGGGGGAGCCATCCGGTGGCTCCGAGCCCCACGACGCAATCGGGACGGCGGACGGCGGCGGAGCTGGGCGATGGGGAGGCGCACCCCACCCCGTTCAGGATACGTCGTTGATCGTGGCCGTGAACGCCGCGATCGGGTGGCGGGTAGCGATCGCTGCGCCGGCCCGCGGCGCGCCGGTCGGAAGACGCGCCGCGCCCGCGAACGATGTGGCACTTCCCTTGCGTACTGGCCGGGTAGCGGTCGCAACCCGGCGGCGGGCGTCTGGAATGCCCGGTATCGGCGGCGACCGGGTATTGTCAGGAGAGTGCAGGATGAGCGAATCGAGGACGCCCGGCGCAGCGACGACGATCTACTATGGCGGCTCGGGGCAGCAGGGCGACCAGTCAGCGGGGTCGGGCGCCGAGCAGGCCGGCCAGGCCGCGGGCCAAGCCAAGGAGAAGGCGACCCAGGTTGCCGGCCAGGCGAAGGAGCAGGCGACCCAGGTTGCCGGCCAGGCGAAGGAGCAGGCGACGCAGGCCGTCGGCACCGCCATGGAGAAGGCGGGCCAGGTGGCCGACCAGGCGACGACCCAGGTTGACGCCGGCATGGACAAGGCCGCCGGCGGGCTCGACAAGGCCGCCGACATGCTCCGCCAGAAGTCCGAGTCGATGGGTGGCCAGGGGAGCCAGGTCCAGTCGATCGCCGGCGCGGCGGCGGTGCAGCTCGAGAAGGGCGCCCAGTACCTGAAGGACAAGGACACCGACCAGATCGTGGCCGACCTTGAGGCGATGGTCAGGCAGAAGCCGACCCAGACCCTGCTCGTCGCCGTCGGCGTCGGTTTCCTCCTGTCCAAGGTCGTGCGCTAACCGGCGCGCGCGCCGCGGGAGGACGGATGTCCATGAACACCAGGGAGGACGCACGGGGCGGCGACGGCACGGGCGGCCGCTACCAGTTGGCCGGGGCGCCGGAAGGACTCGGCTCGCTGATTTCCGGCGTCATCGGCGATCTCCAGGATCTGCTTCGGGCCGAGGTTAAGCTGGCCCAGACGGAGATCAAGGAGGACGCCAGCGCCGCCGGCAAGGCGCTTGCCTTTATCGCCGCCGGCGCCTTCATCGGGCTCGTCGGTTTGATCTTCCTGATCCAGGCGATCGTCTGGATCCTCGACGAGTTCGTCAACGACTGGCTCGCCGCCACCATCGTCGCGCTCGCCCTGCTCGCGATCGCCGCGATCCTCGCGCTCAGCGGCAAGAACAAGCTGAGCGCGACCAGCCTGAAGCCGCAGCAGACGATCGAGACGTTGCAGGAGGACCAGCAATGGGCCAAACAGCAGATCAACTCCGCCAAGAGATAGAGCAAAAGCGCGAGGACGCTGCCTCGAAGATCGACCAGATCGAGTCTCGGGTCCAAGACATCCCCCAGATGGCCAGGGACACGATGACCGACACGGTTCAACAGGCGAAGGAGACGGTCACCGGGACCGTCGAGCAGTTGAAGCAGAGCTTCGACTTCAAGCAGCAGGTGGAGGAGCGGCCACTGGCGGTCCTTGGCGCGGCGCTCGCGGGCGGTTTCTTGCTCGGCGGGATCATGGGCGGCGGCAAGGGTGGGCAGCAGGGCGGCGGCCAGTACGCTGGTATGTCGCAGGGCGGCATGGGAAGCGGTCTCCGTAGCGCCGCCAAGAGCTCCGGCCTCGAGGAGCAGTTGAGCGGGATCATGGGCGCCGTGATGGGGATGGCGACCGAGCGGGTCCGCTCCACCGTCGAGCAGAGCTTTCCTCAGATCGCTGAGCGGATGCAGGCGGGACAGTCACCCCAGTCGGGGCAGCAGCCCCAACCGCCCCGGATGAGCGGAGGATCGGGCGGCGCGTTGCCTGCAGGCGGCGGGTCGTCCTCGGCCGCGGTGACCGATGCCTCGGGTCGGCCAACCCCGTACTTCTCGGACCAGCCCGGGCAGGCGAGCGGCACCACCGGAACGAACGTTCGCGGTTAGGGTCTGACGCACCAATCGGTTGGGCGTTTTGCAGGGAGAGGAGCCGAGCCGCGTTCGGGGCCGTGGTGCCCGGGACGCGGCTCGTTCGTCGTCTCTCGGATCGCAGCGTGAACGGGCGATGCCGCCCCATCGACCGCCGGTCGAGCGGGCCGGCCAGTGGAGGAACTTCCGATGGGACAGGGATTGGCGGGTGGCCCGGCGTCGTCCGGTCGGGATGTGGTTTTGGAGCAAGGCCAAGGGGCGACCGGTAATCCCGGTCGGGATGCTGGGCCGGCCTCTTCCGGCGGCGGGTTGACGGCCTCTGCCGTTCGCGCCTTCACCGGCGGTGGAATGGGCGGCCTCGTGACGGGCGTCGTCCGGGACCTGCAGGGGATTCTTCGGGGCGAGATCCAGCTCGCGAAAACCGAGCTCAAGGAGGAGGCAACGGTTGCCGCCGGCGGCGCTGCCTCAATTGCCGCGGGTGGGGTAATCGCCCTCGTCGGCGGCGCATTCCTCCTCAACGCCGTCGTCGATCTGCTGGCGAAGATCATGCCCCGTTGGCTGGCCAGTTCGCTTGTCGGCCTCGGCCTGCTCGGCGCCGCCGGGAGCCTGGGTGTCAGCGGTAAGGAGAAGCTGAGCGGGACGAAACTGGCGCCGACGCGCACCGCGCAGTCGTTGCAAGAGACGACCGCGTGGGCGAAGGAGAAGTTCGCGACGGTGACAGGGCGGTGGGGCGGCGCCGAGGTTTGAGTGCGTCGTTGGCGCCTCGGACGTGATGCCCGGTCGGTGACGGGGGAGACCCAGGTCTCCCCCGTCACTAACCGGACATCGACGGCGTCGCGCTGCGCCGTCATGGCGTGCCGAGGGGTTCTCAGCGTTCTCGGCCTGGTGGGCGCCGGGTTGGCGGCGATGTCAGCGCGGTCAAGATCCCCATCGTCGCCGACGATTCGGTCGTGATCGTTGTGGTGGCAGGAGAAGGAACCGGCCGAAACGCGGCGTAGCCGGCGGGAGGTGACGGCCTTCAAGGCGCCGATTTCTGGCCCACTCCTGGACGTCACTCAAGGCCCCGCGTCGCCCGTGCGGTGAAGCGAGGCGCCGGGGTCGAGGGTGAGGACCGGGGCTTGATGAATCTCCCGTCTCGACGCCGGTTGCGTCGGTGGGAGACGCGGGCACCCGCCGCCCGCCAAGGCCTGTGATCGCGGCCCGATGTCGACTGTTCAACCCTGGAGGGGATCGATTCATCGCGCCCTCATCCTTGGGTGGCGTCACGCGTCGTCCGTTTTTCTCGGGGCCGGTGCCAACGACGGCGCCGCGGACGTGATTCGGCGTCGACGACGAACGGGTCGGCGTCGACGTCGAGGAACCGGCGCGGAAGGTCCAGACATGCCGCCTCGACCGCCTGCCCCAACAGACACGGCGGGTCCTACACGTCGTTGGCAACCCGGGACACTTCCGCCTCGGCGGCGTCGTACCCCAGCAATGACCGACCGGCGAGGATGGTGCTCCCGATCGCACGTCACGGCCTAGCTCTGGCCGTTTTGCTCCCGCCACCACCCCGCGATCGCGTCCGCGCGGGCAATCCATACGTCCCCGGCGTCGACCGCGTAGTCGAGGAGACGGGCGACCGCGCGCGACGGCCCAGGCCGCCCGGCGACGAATGGGTGGAGGGTGAGGCACATCAGCTTCCCCTCGGCCCGCAGCTGGTCAAGGTCCTCCCGCCAGAACTCGTATGCCTGCTGTGGGGTCAGCAGACGGTCGACGAAGAATGGGTAGTCGTCATATAGCCACGAGGGCGGGAGTTGGACGAGCGGCGGCCGCGTCGGGTCGGGTGAGGTTGCGTAGGGCAGGTCGCCGCCCGGCTCGTCCATTGCCCAGGCGAAACCGAGCTCCTGCAGGACCGGAAAGGTGTGGTCGTCGTAGCGCCAGCCAGGCGACTTGTGGCCGGTCGGGACGACGCCGGTGATCCGGGTCAGCGTCTCCCGCGTCCGCGCCACGTCGGTGCGCTGCTCGTCGCGGCTCAGCCCGTTGTAGGCGTGGTGGTCCCAGGAGTGGCAGGCGACCTCGTGCCCCTCGGCGATCGCGCGCCGGACGAGGTCTGGGCGCTCCTCCGCAACGCGGCCGACCCAGCAGAAGGAGCCGGTGACGTCCACATCGGCCAGCAGGCCGAGCAGGCGCTCCGTCCCGGTTGGGTCGTAGGCGGTCTGATGGATCCAGAAGGCGTCCGGGGTGCGCGCGTTCGTCTCGCCGTAGTGGCCGTCGACGTCGATACTGACGCAGAGGGCGGCGCGGTAGCCGGCGGGCCAGGAGATGGACGGCGGTCCCCCGTCGCTCATGCCGGCGCCGCCGCGTTGTCGGCCGTCCCCGCCGCCACGACCTCGCCGATCGTCGCCACCAGCGCGTCGATCTCCTCGTCCGTGTGCCACCAAGCGCAGGCGATGCGGGCCACGGTTGGGCCGGGCGGGTAGGCGACGTAGCGGATCGTCAGGTTCCGCTCGTAGAGGCGCGCTGTCATCACCTGCGGCGTCATCCCCGGCGCCTGGAGGCAGACGAGACCGGCCATTCGGTCCCGGGGCGTCGTCACCGTCACGCCGTTGAGCCGGCTCAGTCCGTCCCAGCAGCGGCGGCCCAGCTCCGCCGTCCGGGCGTACGCCCAGTCGAGGCCGACCTCGTCGCGCAGCCAGAGGAGGGCGGCCTCCTGGGCGAGGACGGCGGGGCCGTAGAACTCGCCGATCTCGTAGCGGTTCGCGCCGGCGGCGGGGATCAGGTAGCCACTCGGATCGATCTGGGCGTAGCGGAGGTAGGTCGGCGCGATATCGGCGAGGCGGTCGCGGCGGACGTAGAGGGCGCCGGTCCCCTCCGGACCGCAGAGCCACTTCTGGCCGGCGAGGGCGTAGGCGTCGACGCCGAGGGCGTGGAGGTCGATCGGGACCTGGCCGCCGGCCTGCGCGCCGTCGACGACGACGAGGGCGCCGAACCGGTGCGCCGCCGCGGCCACGGCCGGCAGGTCGACGACCGCTCCGGAGGACCACATCACGTGGGAGAGGGCCACCGCCCGCGTCCGCGACGAGAGAAGGGCCCCGATCGCCTCGGCAACGTCCCCCTCGCCGTGGCCGATGTCCGCGTAGCGGATGGTGATCCCGTAGCGGTGGGCGAGCAGGCAGAGGGGGGCGATCAGCCCCGGGTGCTCCAGCGTCGTTGTCACCACCTCGTCACCGGGGTGCCAGCGGAGGCCGTTGAGGGCGGTGCTGATCCCTTCGGACGTGGAGTGGGTGAGCGCGATCTCGGCACCGTCCGCGCCGAACAGATCCGCGATCAGCTCGCGGACGCGGGCGTTGCGGACCCAGTTCCCCTCGTAGATGCCGGGCACGATCCGGCCCGCGTCGCATTCCGCGCGGGAGGCCGCCATAAGCGCCGCCTGAGCTACCTCCGGCAGCGGCCCGTTCGTGCCGGCGTTAAAGTAGCCGGTCGCCGCCACCGCCGGCAGCTGCGCCCGCAACGCGTCGAGCTTGGGGTCGATCGCGACGTCCGTGACCATCAGTACCTCCGGTGAGCTGCGAGCTGCGAGCTGTGAGTCGCCGGCTTACGGTCGTCGGTGGTTGGTCGACGGTGGCCGGTCGTTCGCCTTCCGCCGGCGAGCGTGCGGCGCCGCTCAACCGGCCATCCCTCGTGCCTCGGGGTGATTGCGGGGAGTGGCCGGGAACGAGGAACGTCGGGGTGCGGCGACGGTGGGGAGATGCCTGAATGCAGGCGGTTGCCAACCGGCGGCCGGAAGGGGCCAGTGGCTTGTCGCGTTCGTCCCGAGGGTGAAGGCCGCTGCGAGGAAGCACGACGGTGTTTGCCGGCGACGAGTATGCGGTTGGGTCATGGCGCCGGCGGCTGAGGGCCGAAGACTCATGACGTAGCGCCTACGGCCCTCGTCACCGCCAGCGCCTGGGCCAGGTCGGCGATGATGTCGTCGACGTCCTCGATGCCGACCGAGAGGCGAATCAGGCCCTCGCCGATGCCGACCTCGGCCCGCTGCTCCGGGGTGAGCGCCCGGTGGGAGGACATCGGGGGGGAGAGGACGAGGCTGTAGACGTCGCCGAGCGTGGTCGCGGGGAGGCAGAGGCGGAGGGCCTCCATGAAGCGAAAAACCTCCGGCCGCTCGGCATCGGCCAGCTCGAAGGCGACCATGCCGCCCCGATCGGCACCGTTGAAGATCGCCTCGGCCGGGCCAAGGTCCGTCAGGCCCGGGTAGAAGACGCGGGCGACGCCCCGCTGCTGCCCCAACCACGACGCGACGCGGGTGGCGTTTGCGCTCTGCTGGCGCGTTCGGAGCGGCAGCGTTTTAATCCCCCGCAGCGTCAGCCAGGCCTCGAACGGGCCGAGGACGGCGCCGACCAGCTTGTTCGACTCCCGCAGCGCGGCAGCTCGCGCCGACGAAGTAGCGATGGCGCCGCCGGTGACGTCGCCGTGGCCGCCGAGCGACTTGGTCGTGGAGTGGACGACGCTGTCGGCGCCGAAGCGGGCGGGGTTGACGAGGGCCGGGGAGGCGAAGGTGTTGTCGACCATCACCCGCGCCCCGTGCTCGTGGGCGAGCGCGACCACGGCCGGCAGGTCCGGCACCCTGAGCAGGGGATTGGAGATCGTCTCGCAGGCGACCAGCGTCGGTTTGACGTCCGCCATGGTCCGCGCCAGACCGGCGAGGTCGAGGATGTCGACGAAGGTCGTCTCGACGCCGAGGGCGGCGAAGGTCTTGGCGAGGAGGGCGTAGGTGGCGCCGTAGACGTCGCGGGCGGCGACGACGCGGTCGCCGGCGCGGACGTCGAGCAGGACCGCGGCGTGGACCGCGGCCATGCCGGAGGCGTAGGCAACGGCGTCCTCCGTCCCCTCGAGGGCGGCGAGGGCCTCCTCCAAGGCGCGAGTGGTCGGGTTGGCGTAGCGGGTGTAGACGTAGCCGGCACGTTCATTGGCGAAGACGGCGTCGAGCGTCTCGGTCTCGTCGTAGACGAAGGCGGTCGCCGGGTAGATCGGCGTCACCGTCGGCGTGAAGTCGGGCCGCGGCGCCCGCTCTCCGGCATGGACGGCGCGGCTCGCGAAGCCGCGTGCCGGTCCATCGCCGGGTGGGCCGCCGGGCAAGCGGCCGTTGGTGGCGGTCACGGACGGGGTCTCCTTTCGGGCGGTGGGGCGCCGTTTCACCGAGGGGAACGGGACGAGGATGCCCGGCAGTCTATGGGCCGACCCCAGAGGCGTCAACCGCGCGGGACGCCCCCGAGCGGATCGGGCGAGGGGCATCGTTCGTGCATCACCAGACGCGAGGAGTCCGCCCCCGACCGTACGCCAAGGAGAAGGCTGCCCGTGGTCGATGCCCTCTTGATCGACATCGACGGAACCTTGATCGACAGCAACCCGCTGCACACTCTGGCCTGGCTGCGCGCCTTTCGGCGGCTGGGCCGCGAGGTGGAGGCGAACCGGGTCCTGCACCTGATCGGGATGGGTGGCGACCAACTCGCCCCGACGATCCTCGGCGAGGAGGCGGGCGAGGATGCCGACCGGGCGAAGGAGATCTGGATCGAGGAGTACAGCCGCCGCGGCCTGGTCGACCATGCTGAGCCGCTGCCCGGCGCCGCCGATCTGCTCCTGACGCTGAAGGAGCGCGGCGTCCGCGTCTCCCTCGCCTCCTCCGGCGAGCAGCAGGACATCGACCGCTACGTCGAGCTCCTCGGTGGCCGGGAGATGTTCGACGAGCTCGTCTCGTCGTCGGACGTGGCGCAGACGAAGCCGGCGCCGGACATCTTCGCGGTCGCGCTGGAGCGCCTTGGGGGGCCGACGAGCGCCGCCGTTATCGGCGACACGGTCTTCGACATCGAGGCGGCCGGCAAGCTCGGGCTGCCCTGCGTCGCCGTCCTCTCGGGCGGGATCGAGCGGCAGTTGCTGGAGGAGGCCGGCGCGGCCGCCGTCTACGCCGACGCGGCGGACGTTCTGGCGCACCTCGACGCCGTCCTCGGGGCCTGAGATAGAGGGCGGGGGACGGTCGAACCGTTGGCCGCCGCACTGCGCGGAATCGGTCTGTCTCAGCGATGCTCCCTGCTCCCGTGCGGGAGAGAGCGGTCGGGGTGAGGTCACCCCCGCCTCGGAAAGGCCAGGCACCGTGCCCAACGCCAACGAAGACCGCTACCTCGGCGCGCTGCTCGGGATGGCGATCGGTGACGCTCTCGGGATGCCGGTCGAGGGGTGGCCGCGGGAGCGGATCGCCGAGCGGTACGGGGCGATCGACGGTTACCACTTCCGCGTCTTCCCGGACGGGACGGAGGTCAAGGCGGGCGAGTTCACCGACGAGACGGAATTCGCGCTCTGCGTCGTCGAGTCCTTGACCGCCAACAACGGCGTCCTCGACCCGGACAATGTCGGCGCCCGGATGGGCTACCTCGCCCGCAGCGAGTCGAAGCGGTGGATGGGGGCCGATACCCTCGCCGCCCTGGCGCGGGCCGAAGAGACGCTGTCGTTCCGCGTCCCGCTCGACGAGGACGGTCCGGCGACGGGCGAGGTTGCCGCCCGCGGCGTCCCGATCGGCCTCCTTCACGCCGTTGGCGGGTTCGACCCGGACAGGTTTCGCGCCGACGCCGAGGGGGTCGTCCGCCTCACCCACGGCAGCCCGGCCGCGATCGCCGCCGCCACCGCCGTCGCGTACGGTGTCCGCCTCGCCGCCCGGGGGGAGATCCCACCCGCACGGTGGGCGGCCGAAACGGCGGAGTTCCTCGGCGGCGGTGCGGTCGCGGCCGGTCTGTCACGGGCGGCTGAGCTGGCCGCCGCCGGCGTCCCGGTTGGGGAGGCGCTGGCTGCGCTCGGCACCGGCGCGTCGGCGGCCGAGGCGGTGCCCGCGGCGTTCGCTGCCGCGACAGCGGCGCCCGTCTTCGAGGAGGCGGTCTTTGCCGCCGTTCGGGCGGGTGGCGACGCGGACACCATCGGGGCGATCGCCGGCGCCCTCGCTGGCGCCGCCGGCGGTGCCAGCGACATCCCCCAGGGGCTCATCGACGAGCTGGAGGGGCGGATCTATGTCTCCCTCGCCGCCCCCTGGTTCTACCGAACCGCGCTCCGTCGCGCCGGCCTCGTCATCGACCTCCGGCAGAGTGGTCCCGGCCAGAACGAGCCGCGCCCCCTCTTCCCACCCCGTCAGTAGGAGACCGTCCTGGTCTCGGCACGTCCCGCTACTCCGCGAAGCGCTCCTCCCGCCAGGCGCCGGCGCTCGCGGAGTAGCCGTACCTCACCCAGAAGCCGGGAAGTTTCCCCAACAGGAGATCGATGTCGCGCAGCCACTGCGCGCCTTTCCAGGTGTAGACCCTTAAGATGACCGCCTGCCCCGGCTGACATTGGTGGGCTCTGCCGTCCAGCGCTCCTTTCCTCGGGGAGACGGTTCGAGGACGCGGTGCTGGCCCCGATCTCCCGGAAACAGAAAGACGAGGGAGGCATTCGCCCCCCTCGTCTCGTCGTGATGGACCCGGCATCTGGTGGTCGACCCGTCCGCAGGATGACCGTTGTGGTGTTTGGCGCTCGGTTCCTACGCGAAGACGATCAGGTCGCCGCCGCTGAGCACCCCGACCGCGACGACGTCGGTGATCACAATGTTGCTGCCGTTCAGGAAGTTGTTGAGGGCCGTAATCTGCAGGTCGTTGAGGACGTTGACGTCCGTGATGGTGACATCGATGTCGTTGTTGCTCAGGATCGGGCTGTTGTTGAGCACGTTGTTGAGCGCCCGCAGGTTGTTGAGGGACTCGTTGACGTTGACGAGCCCGACCTGGACAACGGAGTCGTCGATGTTGATCGCGCGCGACACCTGGACGACCGCGGCGACGAGGCCGGCGGCGCCGCCCTGCTGGCTCGTCCGCTGGGCGGCGACGGTGCCGGTGACGACCGTGCCGAAGAGCGAGGCCGCGAG
>CADCWL010000032.1 GCA_902806405.1 uncultured Thermomicrobiales bacterium
ATCGCCGCCCCCGCGCTGGCCGGAGGGCTGGCGAGCGCCCTCGCGGCGCCCGCCGCCGCCCGCCAGGAGACCGCCGCCGAGCCGACCCCGGGCGGGCAGCTCATCCTGCTCGGTCACCAGGAGATCGCCAGCCTCCACCCGGACGAGGCCGGGCCTTCCGTCCACTACGTGATGGTCATGCAGATCCACAACGCGCTCCTGGAGCTGGACGAGACCTTCACCTTCAACCCGGTCCTGGCCGAGGCGCTGCCGGAGGTCAGCCCGGATGGGTTGACCTACACCTTCCGGCTCGTCCAGGGCGTCACCTTCCACGACGGCGCGCCCTTCACCAGCGCCGACGTCAAGTACTCCTACGAGTGGTACATGGACCCGGCCAACGCGGCCACCCTCGGGAACAACTTCGCCGGCGTCGCCGCCGTTGAGGCGCCGGACCCGCAGACCGTGATCGTCCGCCTCAAGCAGCCGAACGCCGCCTTCTTCCCCCAGGTCGCGAGCACCTACATCGTGCCGGCCGCCTACCACGCCGGGCTCGGCAAGGACGAGTACGGCGGGAAGCCGATTGGGACCGGGCCGTTCAGGCTGAAGGAGTGGCGCGCCGCCGAGTTCACCGAGGTCGAGGCCTTCCCGGAGCACTTCCGCGGCCGGCCGTACCTCGACAGCGTCCGCCTCAACGTCGTCCCCGAGGCGTCGGTGCGGACGATCGCGCTCGAGACGGGCGAGGCCGACTCCACCGTCTGGCCGCTGGTCACCGAGGACAGCCTCCGCCTGGCGGAGGACCCGAACTTCCGGATGTACGTCACCCCGGCCCTGGCGCTCAACCACTTCCCGCTCAATCACGCCAACCCGAAGCTGGCCGACAAGCGGGTCCGCCAGGCGATGATGCACGCCATCGACCGCCAGGCGCTGGTCGACGACGTCTTCGGCGGCGCCGCCACCCTCGCCACAGCGAA
The DNA here is from genome assembly GCA_902806405.1 of uncultured Thermomicrobiales bacterium. Taxonomy (GTDB): domain Bacteria; phylum Chloroflexota; class Chloroflexia; order Thermomicrobiales; family UBA6265; genus CADCWL01. The sequence goes on from CADCWL010000032.1 coordinate 951, forward strand.
CCTCTCGCCGGCGCTGGAGGCGTATTACAACCCGGACGTCCCCCAGTACCCCTTCGACCCGGCCCGGGCCGGCCAGCTCCTCGACGAGGCGGGCTGGACGATGGGGGGCGACAACGTCCGCGAGAAGGACGGCGAGAAGCTCTCCTTCGTCTGCACCACGGTCACCGGCGACCAGGCGCGGCGGCCGGAGGCGGAGCTGGCCCAGCAGTTCCTGGCCGAGGTCGGGATCGACATGCAGCTGGAGGAGGCGCCGGTCGCGACGATCCTCGAGCAGATGCGCGGCGGCACGATGGACGCCTCGCTCTTCAACTGGACCTACGGCGGCGACCAGGGCGACCCGGAGGCGTCGACGACGCTCCGCTCGGACGGCACGAACAACTTCTCCGGCTACAGCAACCCGCGCGTCGACGAACTCCTCGACCAGGGGGTGCGCGAGCTCGACCCGGCGGTGCGGGCCGGGGTCTACAAGGAGATCCAGGCGATCGTCGCCGACGAGGTGCCGTTCCTGTTCATGATGTTCTGGGACATCTACACCCCCTTCCGGACGCGCGTCCAGGGGATGCCCGAGCCGGAGCAGGTGCAGACGCCGGAGGAGATGCACGCCAAGGCGTGGCGTTTCTTCATCGAGGAGTAGGCGGCGGGAGAGGCCTCCCGGCGCCGCGGTTGCCCTGCCGCCCGTGGTTCAAAACACGGGGCTCCGGAGACGGAGCCCCGTGAACGGGACGGAAGACGATGTCCGCGAGGCACCTCGGACTCCCAGCCTCGTTCAGGGGGCTTCGTCGATCTCGCCCGGGGTTTTGAGCCCCGGGCGACGCTGGAGCGACGTTTGCGGCGAAACGCCGCTCCGGGCGGCACCGGCGACGAGCCGCGCCTCCACCGGGTGGGCGCCGTGGCGATGGCCAGCAAGGAGCGCCCCCGAACATGCTCAGATACGTCCTCCTCCGCCTCCTCCAGGGCCTCGTCGTCGTCTTCATCGTCAGCGTCGCCACCTTCGGCATCATGCAGCTGGCGCCGGGCAGCCCGGTCGACATCATGGTCGGCGAGGCGCAGGTGACGGACGCCCAGATCGAGGCGATCAAGCGGAAGTGGGGGCTGGACCGCCCGGTCCACGAGCAGTACCTGACCTGGCTCGGCAACGTGGTCCGGCTCGACTTCGGGCAGTCGGTGATCCGGACCGGGGTGCCGGTCGGCGAGATGCTGCTGGAAGCGGCGCCGATGACGATCCGGCTCAACCTGCTGGCGCTGGCGATCGCCGCCGCGGTCGCGATCCCGCTCGGGATCGCCGCCGCGGTCCGCCGCTACTCCCTGCTCGATTACTTCAGCATGCTGACCGCGACCCTCGGCGTCGCCCTGCCGAACTACTGGGTCGGGCTGATGCTGATCATCCTCTTCTCGCTCGTCCTCGGCTGGCTGCCGCCGTACGGGGCGGAGGGGTGGCGGGGGTACGTGCTGCCGGTCGCGGTCCTCGCCTTCGGCGAGATGGCGGTGCTGGCGCGGATGGCGCGCGGGGCGACCGCCGAGGTGCTGGGTCAGGAGTTCGTGACGGTCGCCCGCGCCAAGGGGCTGCGGGAGGGGCGGGTCGTCAGCCGCCACGTCGTCCGCAACGCGCTGCTGCCGGTGGTGACCCTGCTCGGCTACCGGCTCGCCTTCGTCCTCTCCGGCACGATCGTGGTCGAGACGATCTTCGCCTGGCCGGGGATCGGCCGGCTCTTCATCGACTCCGTCTACCGGCTCGACTACCAGGTGGTGCAGGCGATCGTCCTCCTCCTGTCGACGATCGTGGTCCTCGGCAACATCCTGACCGACCTCGCCTACGCCTACATCGACCCGCGGATCCGGGTGTCGTGACGGGTTGTGAGCGATGAGCCATGAGCCAACGGTCGTCGCTCTCGGGGACGGGCCCAGGCAACGGTAAAGGGGGACGGGCGATGGCGACGGCCCAGGAGCAGATGGCGCCGGCGGCGGCGGCCCCGCTGGCGCGGATGGGAGCGGTGGCGACGGCGTCTGGGGAGCGGGGGCGGGCCTGGCGCCGGTTCAAGCGGTACCGCCCGGGGCTGATCGGGCTGGCCTTCATCGGGCTGCTGGTGCTGGTCGCGACCCTGGCGCCGCTGGTCGCGCCCCACTCGCCGACGCAGGCCCAGAGCCGGCTGCGGGGCGACGCGCCGAGCGCCGAGTTCCTGCTCGGGAACGACTCGATCGGCCGCGACGTCCTGAGCCGGCTGATCTTCGGGACCCGGATCGCGCTCCTCGTCGGCGTCGGCGCGACCGCGATCGCGGCCACGATCGGGGTCGTCATCGGCGCCACCGCCGGCTACTTCGGGGGGCGGGTCGACGCCGTCCTCTCCCGGATCGTCGACGCCCTGATGGCCTTCCCCACCCTGGCGCTCCTGATCACGCTCGCGGCGGTCCTGGGGCCGAGCCTGCCGACGGTCGTCCTCGTGATCGGGACGACGGTCTGGGCCGCCTACGCCCGCGTCGTGCGCGCCGACGTGCTGAGCCTGCGGCAGCGGGACTACGTGCTGGCGGCGCGGGCGATCGGGGCCGGGGACGGGCGGATCATCGCCCGTCACGTGCTGCCGAACGTGCTCGGGCCGATCATCGTCCTCGCCAGCCTGGCGGTCGGCAACATCATCATCCTGGAGTCGGCCCTCTCCTTCCTCGGCCTCGGCGTCCAGCCGCCGGCCCCCTCCTGGGGCGGGATGCTGGCCGACGGCCGCGCCTACATCCGCAACTACCCGCACATGGCGATCGCCCCCGGCGTCCTCATCTCCCTGACCGTCCTCGCCTTCAACCTCCTCGGCGACGGCCTCCGCGACGCGCTCGATCCGCGGCAGCGGGAGTAAGCGGAAGCCAAGGGACCAAGGGAGCGGGGGAGGGCCGGGGACGCGATGGCGGCGCCGATGGGGAGGCCGGAATCGGGCTCGGATCGAGCGGACGGAGCGCCGGGCGCCGGGCCGCCGCGGCTCTCGGGGGCGCGGCGCGTGATCGCCGTCGCCAGCGGCAAGGGCGGGGTCGGCAAGTCGACCGTGGCCGTCAACCTGGCGCTGGGGCTGGCGGGGCGCGGGCTGCGGGTCGGGCTGCTCGACGCCGACGTCCACGGGCCGAACGTGCCGCTGATGCTCGGGGTGCGGCGCCGCGGCGAGGCGGCCGACTGGGGGGCGATCGTCCCGCTCGCCACGGCCGGGGAGATCTCGCCGGGCCAACGCCTACCGGCCCTCGACCGCTACGGGCTGAAGACCATGTCGGTCGGCCTCCTGGTCGGCGAGGACCAACCGGCGCTGGTCGACAACGCGCCGCTGGTCGGGCTGCTGGTGCGCGGCCTCCTCTCGCTGGTCGACTGGGGCGAGCCGGACGTGCTCCTGCTCGACCTGCCGCCCGGCACCGGCGAGCCGCAGGCGACGATCCTCCGCACCGTCCGGCTCGACGGCGTCGTCCTCGTCGTCACCCCGCAGGATCTGGCCCGGCTCGACACGGGGCGGGCGCTGGCCGCCTTTCGGGCGGCCGACGTCCCGATCGTCGGGGCGGTGGAGAACATGAGCTTTCTGCTCTGCCCGGGCTGCGGCGACCGGATCCAGGTCTTCCACCGGGGCCGGGTGCCCCGCGCCGTCCTCGGCGACGACGTTCCGCTCCTTGCCGAGATCCCGATCGACCCGGCCCTCTCGGAGGCCGCCGACACCGGCCGCCCGGTGCTCATCGCCGACCCCGACGGCCCCCAGGCGGCCCGCTTCCGCGACCTCGCGGCCGCGGTGGCGGAGCGGCTGGGGATTGCGCGCGAATGGGGGGTGGACGGGTAGGGTCGCCCGCCGCAGTTCGTTCGGGCCGCTTAGACGCCGGAAGCTGAGGTCGAGGGTCGGCTACCCCTCGACCTCGTCGCACTCGGGGAGCCCGAATCGAACCCTTCGGCCGGACCGCCCGGCGTCGACGTCCCCCGATCGGTGATCCTCGGCGTCCCGGTCGGGCCGGCCCCACGACGTCCGGGGCAGGCGCTCTTCTGCTCGTCGGTCCCGGAAGGCACCCGATAGCCGATCGACAACGTCTCGCCCGCTCACCGGCGCACCGGCGGCCGACGCCCTTCGTACCGCCGGAGGCGGGAACCAGGGCGCGACGGTAGGCCCGCGGCATCGCCACCTTCTCCGGCACGGCCGGGGAGACGTGGGCCGGGACGGCGCGCTAGCATGTCCGACGGTGCCCGTCGGGGGACGGTCGGCGCCGTCGTGGCAGCAGAGCGAGGACCGATCGATGACCCGGACCGCGGCGTTGGTCTCGCTGCTCCTCGCCGTGCTGGTCGGGCTGGCCGCCGTTCAACCGGGGGTGGTGGGGGCGGCGGCGCAGCCCGCCTCGCCGGTGGCCGGGGCGGCGGTCGGCCTCCCGGCGGTGCCGGACCCGACGGAGTGCACGGTGGCACCCCGGTCGCTCGAATCGGTCGGCGCGGCGCTGGGGACGGTGCCGGCGGGCGAGGAGCCGCCCGCGCCCCCTCCCATCGAGCCGCCCGCCGGGCCCCCGCCCGACGCCGTGCCCGCCGAGCCGGAGGAGCCGGAGGAGCCCAGCAGGGAGCCGGCGCCGCTCGATCCGGAGCTAGGCGGGCCGCCGCCGGTGCCGGTCGGGATCGAGCTGCCGGAGGGCGAGCCGGTCGACGCGGCGACGGTTGCCGCGGTGACCGCCTCGGTCCGCCGTTTCGTCGCCTGCGCCAACGCCGGCGACGTCGGCCGCATGTACGCCCTCGTCAGCGACGAGTTCCTGCGCCAGTCGGTCGGCAACCTGCCGCTGACGGCGGCGGTGGTCGACTACCTCTCGGCGACGCCGGTGCCGCGTCCGGCGGAGTCCCGGACGACCCTCTTCGCGGTGCGGGAGGTGCGGCGGCTGCCGGACGGCCGCGTCGGCGCCCTCGTCGACGACCGCGACCCGACCGACCCGCGCGGCGCTTCCCTGACCACCGACTTCGTGGCCTTCGTCGAGGCCGACGGGTCGCTCCTCCTGGACGAGTACGTCTCGGGCCTGGAGGCGGTCTACGACCCGGTCGCGACGCCGACCCCGTAGGTCGTCCGTGGCCGCGCCGCCACCAACAGGGCCACGGGCGGATGCGGTGGCGCCGAGCGCGGGCGGACGGCGGCGACGCCCGGCGCACGGTTACACCGGCGCGGGACCGTCCGCCGAGGCGTAGCGTCGCCCTGCCCTTTCGCGGATCGCTGCCACGGTTTCCCCACACCCCCGCTCTGCCAAACCGAGCTCGGCGACGTCTGCCGTCGCCACGACATCCGTCGGCTCTCGCGGTTCGGCGCGATCGGGCGGGACGGCGTCGGGCCGAGAAGCGACGTTGACCCGATCGTCGATGACGGGCCGGGGGAGCGGTCGTGCCGAACGATGCTGGACGCCGAGGACGGGCTGTCGGCGCGGCTCGGCGGGCGCGAGGTCGATCGCGTCAAGCGGTCGTCGTTGCAGAGCCGGGTCCCGGCCCGTGTCCTCGCCGAGGCCAAGGCGGTGGACGGTTGGGGCACCGACGGCGGGGTCGAAGTCGACCGGGTAAAGACTCCTCCACGGCGAGCACGCCTAACCGAGCGCGCTGCGCTCTATCTTCGGCGCATGTTGGATCACGCGCGCCGTGCGATCGCGTTGGCCGAAAGCGCCTACCGGGAACGGCTCGACGGCGACGAGACGATGCGCCCGGCGTCGCCCCACCGCGTCCACATCGTCCACAAGGTCGCCCGCAGAGGTGTCGCCCGAGAGCCGCGTCGCCCACTCCGACCTCCATGGGACGCCCATGATCGGCAGGCGCCACGTCCGCGTCATCGAGGACGACCGGGTGGACGAACCGAAGGTCCGGGAGACGGTCGTCGTCGATCTCCCCCGCCCTGATCGTCGCACCCGAGGCGTTCCTGCTCGAGGCGGTGGGAGGCGCCGACCCGCGGCGGTCGTTTCGAGCGTGGTGCAGATCCTGTTGGAAGCCCAGCGGGCGGCAACCGCCGTGTCGGCCTTGAGTGCGCCCCGATGCTCCTGACCCCCCGCCGGCTAAGAGCGCCTTTCACAACCCCTCCGGCAGGTGACGGTGGCAGATCGCGCAACAGGCGAGGGTGAGGAAGGCCTGGTGGAGGTCGCTGCGGCGCTCGTGGCGGACGGCGAGCCGCCGGAAGCGCTTCAGCCACGCCAGCGTCCGCTCGACGACCCAGCGGTGGCGGCCCAGCCGCCCCTTCGGCTCGACGCCCGCCCGCGCGATCCGGTGCTTGATGCGCCGGCGGCGGCAGGCGTCCCGGCACCGCCGGTAGTCGTAGCCCTTGTCGGCGTGCAGCTTGTCCGGCCGGCGCCGACGCTGCCCACTCGGCCGCCTGATGGGCGGCACCGCGTCGAGCATGGCCTCGAACGCGGTCGAGTCGTGGCGGTTGGCCGGGCCGACCCGGGCCGCGAGCGGCACGCCCCGGGCGTCGGTCAGGACGTGGAGCTTGACGCCCGGCTTGCCGCGGTCGGTCGGGTTGCGCCCGGTCCCGTCGCCCCCCCCTTCGCCGGGACGCTGGCGCTGTCCAGGCAGGCCCGCTCCCAGGCGATGCGGTCGGCGCTCCCGAGCGCGTCGAGCAGCGCCCGGTGGGCGGCCTCCCACACGCCGGCCGCCTGCCAGTCGCGCAGCCGGCGCCAGCAGGTGGCGGGGCTGGCCGCGCCGGGGCCGCGGGGCACGGCCGACCAGGGGGCGCCGGTCCACAGCACGAAGAGGATGCCGCACAGGGCGGCGCGGTCGTCGGCCCAGGGCCGCCCGCCCTTGGACTGGGGGCGGCGGGGCGGCAGGAGCGGGGCGACCACGGCCCAGAGTCCGTCGGCCAAGCGGGGGATGTCCATGGGCGCATGATGCCACGCCGTCTCCCGGTTGTGAAAGGCGCTCTAAGGCGCGGCCGGCGCCTCCAGCACGCCCACCGCTTGGAGCCACGCCGGCTCCCGCTCGGGGTTGCTCAGGATCCGCATCCCGAGCTTGCGCATGACCGCCAGCGACGGCGCGTTGTCGAACTCGGTCGTCGCCACCAGGCGCCCCAGGCGGAACTGCGCGACGGCGCGCGCGATGAGCGCCCCCGCCGCCTCCGTGGCGTAGCCCTGCCCCTGGTGCGCCGGGTCGATGGCCCAAAAGAGCCCGGCCTCCAGGAACCAGGCCCGCGAGCCGCGGTGGGCGGGGAAGCCGGGGAGCTGGCCGAAGGGTCCCAGCGCCGGGACGAGGCCGACGCTGCCGACCAGGCGGCCGTCCGCCCTGCGCACGACGGCGCGGTCGCCGAAGGGCGGCTGGCTCAGCTCGGCCAGCGCCGCCTCGTTCTCGACCGCCCAGCGCAGCCAGCGCTCCCGCGCCGGCAGCTGCGCGGGCTGGTCGGCGCGCGGGACGGCCCAGGCGTCGGAGAGGACCCGGTGCGCCTCCGCCAGGTCCTCCAGCACGAACGGGCGGATCACGAGGCGCTCCGTCTCGAGCGCGGGGAGCGCGGTCGACATGCGTTTCTCCTCCTAACGCAGAGGCGGGGCGGAAGCGCCAAGCCCCCCTCGGGCGCCGAGATTCGTCGGAAGTCCCCCCCGCCGGGCAGCCGGAACAGGGCAGGATTGTCGATCGGTACCCGGTAGAAGGTTCTCGCCTGGGTGCCACCCCTCCGGGAACCCGCCGCGAAGGCCCTCCGAGCCGTCAGGGCCGGGGTTCCCCGCGCCCCGCGGTCGGGGCTCGCGGCGCCACCAGCTCCCGAACCTGCCGCCGCCGTGTCCGACCGCCGCGCCACAGCGCCACCGCCGGGACCGCCGTCCCGGCGAGGCCGGCCGCGCACAGGAAGACCAGAACCAGGGCATCGTCGGCGCCGATGATCGCTGCCTCACCGAGCACCCCCGCCGATCAGACAACCGCCAGGGTGAGCACGAGGGCCGCGACCCGCGGCACCAGCGCCCCGGCCACAGTCGACCGCGCGAGACAGCCCACCGCGCCACTCCCTGCCCTCGCCCCCACCGTCGGAGCGGACCAGATGTTGATCCCTTACCGCACGATCTGCGGCCGCTCGGGCCACACCTGGTTCACCCTCGTCCTGCTGGCGAGGTCCCTGGACGTGCGCCTCGACGAGGCGTCGCGGGCGGAGTGGAGGCAGACGCCCGGGCTGCCGATCGAGGAGCGCCGGGCGCGCCCTGCTCGGCGTCGGGGGCCGGCTGCGTCGGCGGTCCGGTCTCCTGCCAAGCCCGGGTGCCGTCCGGGTGGGCCACGTCCGCGAAGCCCATCTCCGCGATCATCGTGGCCGCGAGGGTGGAGATTGGACCAAGGTCGCATACCGTGACCACCGGGGGCGGGCGGTCCTGGAGGCGCGGGTCGCGCCACTCCTCGGGAGCCTCGGAGTCGGCCACCACGGGCAGCGTCCGGGGGGAGACCGCGATGGCGCCGTCAACCATGCCCGAGGCCCGCCGGTTGGCCGGGTCGCGCACGTCGACGCCCCCCGTCCGCGGGTCCCGCTCCCGCCGGCAGTGGAGCTCGTCGACGGCGATCCCGGCCATCTCGCCTGCGCCTCGCCGACCATCTGCGTGAACGGCTTCGCCACGCCCTGGCTCCATTCCACCGCGGCGCCGATCCCACGCCTTTAGGCTTCGTGGTCCCGTGCGCAACGGGACCAGCTGCGGGGCAAAGCGCCACCAGCCACGCCGGCGGCTGTGCACCACGCTCCCAGTTGGACCGATCCTCGGTGATCCCCGGGGCGCCGGCGTTAGCGGACGACCGGCTCCGGCTCGCGCTCGCGGGGCCGGGCCGCGGACGCCGGTCCGACGGACCGTCCATCGACCGCTATGTCCCCGTCCGGCTGCTCAGCGGGCCGCACCGGGGCGGCGCCCGGCGCGGCACTCCGGCTCGTCGCGCGGCCCAGCGAGAGGTTCAACCGCCACCACTCGATCGCGCCCCAGGCCGTGACCGGGAACCAGAGGGCGGCGTGGAGCAGGATGGCGTAGGAGAGCGCCAGGCCGGAGGGGACGCCGAGCGCGTCGCGGAGGGCGAGAACGACGCCGGTGTGGAAGGTGCCGACGTAGCCGGGGGCGGCCGGGACGAGGGTCCAGAGGTTCGCGACACCGGTCGTCAGCAGCGTCGCCGCCGGTCCCATGGCATCGGCCAGGCGGGCCTCGAAGCCGCGGGCGATCAGCCAGTAGGTCGTCGCCTCGCAGCCCCAGGCGAGGAACGAGGCGCCCGTCACCAGCGCCAGGTCCCGCCGCCTGGTCAGCACCCCGAGGCCACCGAGGAACGACTCCGCCAGGCGCTCGACCCGGTCGGCGAGGCGGGTCGGCAGCGGCCCGATCAGGAGCTGGAGCAGCCGGTCCCGCAGGTCGCCGCCGAGGGTGAGGGCGAAGAGCCCGAGCAGGAGCGCGGCGAAGAGGCCGAAGGCGAGGAGGGCCAACTGCCGCAGCTCGGCGGTGAACGAGATGACCGTGGTCGCCGCCAGCAGGAACGTCAGCATCGTCAGGCCGTCGAAGAGCCGCTCGACCGCGATCGTCGCCAGCGCGCTCGTCTTCCGGACCCCGTACCGACGTCCGAGCAGGAAGGCGCGGACCAACTCCCCGGTCCGCAGCGGGAGGACGTTGTTCGCCGTGTAGCCGGCGGCCACGACCGGGAGAACGCCGCGCGCCGTCGCCGGCACGAGCGGGCGGAGCAGGACGCTCCAGCGGAACGCGCGGACCACGACGCCGGCGGCGTAGAAGGCGAGCGCCGGCGGCAGCCACCACAGGTTCGCGCCCCGCAGCGTCTCCCAGATTTGGCCGAGATCCTGGCCCCGGAAGGCGTAGACGACGAACGCGGCGCTGATCAGAACGCCGAGCCAGGCGCGCCACGATCCGGCACGCGCCCGCTGGGGGGGCAACTCGTCGGCGCCGTCGCCGTCCGGGGGATCGGCGC
>CADCWL010000033.1 GCA_902806405.1 uncultured Thermomicrobiales bacterium
GGCGGTGGGGCGGGGGGGCGGCGTCTCGTGCCAGCGGCGGACGGCGTCCTCGGTCTGGCGAACGGTGAGACCGCGGCCGGTGACGAGCTCGAGGGCGGCGAGTTGGTCGGCGGCGGTCGGAAGGCCGAGGAGGGCGCGGGCGTGGCCCTCGGTGATCTCGCCGCCGGTGAGGGCGGTCTGGACCGGTTCGGGGGCGCCGAGGAGGCGGAGGGTGTTGGTGACGCTGACGCGGGAGCGGCCGACGCGCTCGGCGACGGCGGCCTGGGTGAGGCCGAAGTCGTCGATCAGCTGGCGGTAGGCGGCGGCCTCTTCCAACGGGGAGAGGTCGGCGCGGACGACGTTCTCGACGAGCGCCAGCTCAAGCATGGCGCGGGGGGCAGCGTCCTTAACGACGACGGGGACGGCGGCGAGGCCGGCGAGGCGGGCGGCGCGCCAGCGGCGCTCGCCGGCGATCAGGACGTAGCGGTCGCGCTCGGCACCGCGGGCGACGACGAGCGGCTGGATGACGCCGTGGGCGCGGATCGACTCGGCGAGCGTCGCCAGGGCGTCCGGGTCGAGCGCGGCTCGCGGCTGGTAGGGGTTGGGCTCGATGGCGTTGACGTCGACATCGAGACCGGCCGGGGCGGTCGCCTCGTCGGCGAGGGTCGGGATGAGCGCGCCGAGGCCGCGACCGAGGCCGCCCTTTCGAGGGAGCGGCGGGCGGGCGGGGGCGGGGTCGGCGGACGGGGGGAAGGGTGCCATCGGCGGCGCTTGGCCTTCCTTGGGAGACGCGGGCGTCGGGCGGGCGTGGCCAGAGTCTAGCACCGGCGGACGGGCAGGGGTGATCCGCCACACTCCCCCATGCGGTCGGAGACGGGGTCCGCGACGGGGCCGGGCCCGTACGCACAGCAGGGGGGCAGAAGCCCGGAGCCGGAGGTCCCAGGCGGGACCCGCGCTGCCTCCAGGAGGCCGTGCAAGCAGCCCCGTTGGCGTCGTCGGCTGCCGGCCGCGCGTTCGCGGGGCATCGGCGCCGGAACGGGGGCGGGAAGAACCGTGCCGACCGGCTGAGGCCCTTTCCGAGCAAGGCTGGAGGGGACCCCGCACTCGTTCTGCTCACGGGGTCGTCCGGTGCGGGGCGGCGACGGGCGTGCTCGCCGGCACCGGGCGGGAGCAAAAACGCTCCGGAGGCGTGGCGGTCGGGCCTCCGATCGACGATCGGGCGGGGCGACGGCACGGGGGATCGCTGAGGGCGGTGTCGGGCGCGGCCCACGGCCGCCGCCGGCCGGGTTGTCCCGCCCCCCGGGCGGCTCCCCTACCCCATCGCCGGGAGGCGCAGCTTCATCCCCTCGTGGGTCGCCTCGAAGCCGAGCGCCGCGTAGAAGCGGTGGGCGTCGACGCGGCGCTTGTCGGTGGTGAGCTGCACCATCCGGCAGCCGCGCTCCTCGGCGCGGGCGACGAGCGCGGCGATCAGGATGCGGCCGATGCCCTGGCCGCGGGCGGCCGACGCGACGCGGACCGCCTCGATCTGGGCGCGCTCGGCGCCCCCGTGGGAGAGACCGGGGAGAAAGCCGAGCTGGGCGGTGGCGACGACCTCGCCGTCCCGCTCGATCACGAGGAGCTGGTGGCGGGGGTCGCGGTCGATCGCGCGGAAGGCGGCAAGGTAGGCGGACGGCAGGGGGTCCTCGATCCGCTCGCGGGCGCGGCCGAGGTCGTCGTCGGCGAGGAGGCGGACGATGGCGAGGAGGTCGTCCTCGCGGGCCTCGCGGACGGTGAGGGGCGCGGCCTCGGGCACGGGGTCTGCTCCTAGCGGGCTGCGGCACGGATGCCGAGGCGGCGGCGGGGGAGGCGGGCCGCTGCCGTATACTCCGGCGCGCCGCCCGTCCCGGGCGGCACCGACGCGCCCCATCGTAATCGGTTCGGCGCGCATCGCGCCCGCGTGACGGGGAGCAACCGCCGCCGGGCGCCGGAGTCGTGCTTCCGCGTGGACGTCTGGGCTCTCCTCAACTCCGCGATCATCGCCCTGGCGGCGTTCGGGATCTCGTTCTGGGCGTTCCGGGCCCGGACGGACCGTTCGGCGTTCGTCGGGCTGTACCTGCTGTTCGGGATCCCCGCGGTGCTGCTCGGGTCGGTGGCGCTCGCCCAGCTGCTGGTCGGGGAGCCGGCGGACGGGGTCCTGGTGCTCATCCTGGGGTTCGGCCTCGGGCTGCCGCTGCTGCGGCCGGTGCGGCGCCTCGTCGCGCGCGTGACGCCGATCGACCCGACCTCGCCGGTCGACATGACGGGGCTGTGCGTGATGCTCGCGCTGCTCGGGTTCCTCCTCTTCGGGCAGGGGGTCTCCGACTCGCCGCCGGAGGAGATCGGGGCGGTCGGGCTGTTCGACCTGGCGCTCCAGGTGGTGCTCTTTCTGGTGCTGGCCTACGCCTCGGTAGGGTGGTGGTTCGCGCGGCCGTTCCGCACGGCGACGGCGCGGCTGGGGATTGGGCGGCCGACCTGGCGGGCGGTGGGGGTGGCGCTGCTGGCGGTGCCGGTGGCGCTGACCGTCGCCGGCCTCGCGAATTTGGTGGCCATCTTTGCCCAGCCGGAGCTGCTGGCGGAGCTGGACGCGATCACGGACGAGATTACCTCCGAGGTGCAGAACCCGGTCGGGGCGCTGCTGCTGGGGGCCAGCGCCGGGATCGGCGAGGAGGCGCTCTTCCGGGGGGCGCTGCAGCCGCGGTTCGGGATCGCGCTGACCTCGGCCGTCTTCGCGCTGGTGCACGCACCGCAATACGGGCTGAACCTGGCGGTGGTCGGGTTATTCGGGGTCAGCATCGTGCTCGGTCTGGAGCGGAAGTACTTCGGGACGACGGCGGCGATGACGACGCACGCGCTCTACAACTTCCTGGCGGTGCTGGCGCAGACGTACGCCTGAGACCGGGGAGCGAGGGGCGGGGGATCGGAGGCACCGCCCCGCTCGCGCGTCATCCAGCGACACGGCAGAGCGCTCCCGGGAAAAGCGGGTCAGCGGAGGAGTCCCTCGTGCGTCGGGATGACGCGGGAGGGGTGTCGGGCATCGATCCGTGCCTGGCTAGCGACGACGGGGCCCGGTCCGCCGCCCGTCGCCCCCGGTGGCCCTGCCCCCTGGCCCCCGTCTTCCGAGCCCCGTCCCCCGACCCGGCGTGTGGGCCGCGTTGCTATGATCACCGCCGAGTAGCGCGGACGCTGGGGGCGCAGATGGAGCTGGTCGAGGTCCGGGAGCTGGAGGGGCCGAACGTCTTTTTGCTGCGGCCGGCGATCAAGATCGAGCTGCGGGCGGAGGAGGGCGACCTCGCCGCCGACGCGCTGGCGCGGCTGGTGGCGCGGCTCGAGCCGCTGGGGGTGAACGAGGAGGAGCGTCCCTCAGGGGCGGACGCGCTGGGGGAGTTGCTGCGGACGGCGAGCGTGGCGCTGCACGAGCGAGCGGGACAGCCGGAGCCGGAGACGGCGTGGTCGGTCCAGGAGACGCCGGGGCACTACGTGCTCGCCTTCGGCTGGGAGCGGCGACGGTTCGCGGTCGCGGTAGCGGGGTTGCTGGCGGCGGCGGCGACGGGGGCGACGGTCGACCTGGCGGCGGGGGCGGCTGGCCTGGCGGCGCTGCTCGACGGGGGAGCGGCGGACGACCGGCCGGGGTGGGTGCGGGACGTCGACCGGGCGCGGCCGGTCGTCGCCGTGACGGGGACGAACGGGAAGACGACGACGACGCGCTTGATCGCCCACGTCCTGCGGGGGGCGGGGCGCCGGGTGGGGTGGACGTCGACGATGGGGGTCTTCGTCGAAGGGGAGATGGTCCTCGACGGCGACTACACGGGGCCTGCCGGGGCGTGGCGGGTGCTGGCGGAGCCGGACCTCGACGTGGCGGTGCTGGAGACGGCGCGGGGCGGCATCCTGCTCCGGGGGCTCGCCTACGAGAGCAACGACGTCTCGGTGATGACCAACATCAGCGGTGACCACCTCGGGCTGCAGGGAGTGCGGACGGTCGACGGCCTGGCAAAGGTGAAGGCGACGGTGGCGCGGGTGACGCGGCCGAGCGGCTACGCGGTGCTGAACGCGGACGACGCCCGGGTCCGGGGCCTCGCCGGGAGCCTGCACGCCTCGCCCTTCTGGGTGACGCGGGAGGCGGCGCAGCCGGTGGTGCTGGCGCACGTCGCCGCCGGGGGGCGGGCGCTGCTGGTCCGGGACGGGACGATCGTCGAGGCGCAGGGGGGATCGGAGGCGGCGCTGCTGCCGGTGGCGGAGGTGACGATCGCCTTCGGCGGGCGGGCGCGGCACATGCTGGAGAACGCGCTCTGCGGGGCGGCGGCCTGCCTGGCGCTGGGCCTGGAGCCGGAGGCGGTGGCGGCGGGGCTGCGCTCCTTCGGGCGCGATCCGGGGGACAACGTCGGCCGTCTCCACGTCTACGACCTCGACGGGGCGACGGTGATCGTCGACTACGCCCACAACGAGGTCGGGCTGCGCCACCTGCTGGAGATGGCCGGCACCTACCGCGGGGAGGGGGGACGGCTGACGGCGATCGTCGGCACCGCCGGCGACCGCTCGGACGACGCGCTGCGGGAGATCGGGCGGCTGGCCGCGAGCGCGGCCGACCGGGTGCTGATCAAGGAGACGACGCGGTACCTCCGGGGGCGGGCCTCGGCGGCGGAGATGAACGACCGCTACCGGGAGGGGATCGCGGCCGGCGGGGGGACGCCGCACGAGGTCTTCGACGGCGAGCTGGCGGCCCTCGACGCGGCGACGGGCGGGCTGCGGCCGGGGGACGCGGTGGCGATGATGTGCATCGAAGAGGGGGAGGAGGTGCGTCGCCGGCTGGCGGAGCGGGGCCGGCCGGCGTCGTAGGGGCGGGGTTCGGTTCCCCCATCGCTCGGGGGCGTTGACGCGGTGCCGAATCGGGCGCGCGGCCCCTAGGGGGCGGACAATGGCGATCGGTGCGCCGGCTGAACGGGACGGGCGGCCGCGGGCCGACCGACGACGGTGGGGGTTGCATTGCACCGCCGCGTCGGGTATCATCACCATAGTTCACTAAATCGGTAGACATTAGTGAACTGGCGGAGCGGGGGCGGGCGGCACACCCTGACCCGCTCCGCCCGCGGCCCTAGGGGTGCGCGCCGCCCCCACTCTACCCGGCGCGCACCCCGACGCGAAAGCGGGGCGTCCCTCGCTCCGCTCCTCCCTTCCCGCACGAGCCCGGCCTTGCGGCCGGGTTTCGTGTGTCCGGACCGGGAAGGCACGGGCCGGCGTCCTCCTCGGAACACGACGCGGTCCGGGTTGCCGTCACCTCCCCCATCCTGTAGAGTCGAGTTGTCAACCAAATTGGTGGACAATTCACAGTTCTTGACCAAGAACCTCACCAATAGCGCGGGACGGGGCGGGAACGGGGTCGGCAACGGCCGGGAGGAGGCGAGGCGCGATGGCGAGCCGGATGGCGCGGGCCTCGGCGGCGGACGGTGCAGGGTTCCCCTTCGACGGGGCGGCGGTGCGGGCGAATTTCCCGCTGCTGGACCAGGCGAACGGGCGGGGTCAACCGCTGACCTTCCTTGACAGCGCCGCCAGCTCCCAGAAACCGGCGGCCGTGCTGGAGGCGATCGACGACTTTCAGCGCCGGGACAACGCGAACATCCACCGCGGCATCTATGCGCTCTCCGAGCGAGCGACGGCGCGCTACGAGCGGGCGCGAGAGACGGTCGCGGGATTCATCGGGGCCGATCCCCGGGAGTGCGTCTTCGTCCGCAACGCGACCGAGGCGATCAACCTCGTCGCCCAAACGTGGGGTCGCCGCAATGTCGGCAGCGGCGACCTGATCCTCCTCTCGGAGATGGAGCACCACTCCAACCTCGTCCCCTGGCAGATGCTGGCCGAGGAGAAGGGTGCCGCGCTCGCCCACGTCCGTGTCACCCCCGAGGGGGGCCTGGACATGGACCACCTCGACGCGCTGCTGCGGCGGGGGCCGAAGCTGGTCGCCGTCACCCACGTCTCGAACGCACTCGGCACGGTGAACGACGTCGTGGAGATCGTGCGACGCGGCCATGCCGCCGGTGCGACCGTGCTGCTCGACGGCGCGCAGAGCGTGCCGCACCTACCGGTCGACGTCCGGGCGCTCGGGTGCGATTTTCTGGTTTTCTCGGGCCACAAGATGCTCGGACCGATGGGGTCGGGCGTGCTCTACGGCAAGCTGGCGCTGCTGGAGGCGATGCCGCCGTTCCTCGGGGGCGGCGGGATGATCGGCGCCGTCGGGCTGGAGCGTTCGACCTGGGCGGCGGTGCCGGCCAAGTTCGAGGCGGGGACGCCGGCGGTGGCGGACGCGATCGGGCTGGGGGCGGCGGTCGACTACCTCGTGGGGCTCGGGATGGAGCGGGTTCGGGCACACGAGCGGGAGGTGACCGCCTACGGGCTGGCCCGGCTGGGCGAGGTGCCGGGGCTCACGCTCTACGGACCGACCGATGCGGCGGCACGGAGCGGGGTCATCGCCTTCTCCCTGGCCGGGGTGCCGGCGCGGGGGGTGGCGGCGGCGCTCGACGCGGAGAACGTGGCGGTCCGAGCCGGGCACCACTGCTGCCAGCCGTTGATGCGGGCGCTTGGCATCGACGCGCTCGTACGGGCCAGCTTCTACGTCTACAACGACGAGGGGGACGTCGACCGCCTGGTGGCCGCACTGGCGACGGTGGGGCGGGGCGAGCGGGTGCCGGGGGCAGCGGCGGATGGCGGCGCGTGTCGGGAGGCGTGGAGCGGTCGGGTCGCCGCGGTCGGGGATTGAGGCGGGGCGACGCGCCGGGTTGCCCCGACGAGGCCCGTCGAGGGCTACGCCGGGGACCTCGCGGCGGCGGCGCGGGACCGTTGCGACCGCCCGGCGACGGACGGGAGGAGGGGCGGCGTGTACTTCAAGCAGATCCTCGACGAGCGGTGCGGCTGCGCCTCGTATCTGATCGCCTCGCGGGAGACGGGGGAGGCGGCGGTCGTCGACCCCGCGCTGGTAACGGCGCCCTACGAGTCGGTCCTGCGGGAGCGGGGGTTCCGTCTGCGCTACGCGATCGACACGCACGTCCACGCCGACCACGTCTCCGGGGCGCGTCGGCTGGCGGCAGCGCACGGCGCGGAGCTCTGCCTACACGAGTCGGCGACGGTGCGGTATGCGTTTCGGGGGCTGGGTGACGGGGAGGAGCTGGCGCTGGGGCGACTGCGGCTGCGGGTGCTCCACACGCCGGGGCACCGGCCGGAGTTGATCTCGCTGCTGGTGATCAACCTCGAACGCGCGGACGAGCCGGGTCTGGTCCTGACCGGTGATTCGCTCCTGGTCGGTGACGTCGGCCGGCCCGATTTCGGCGGGGGCGACGCGGCGGCGCAGTACGCCAGCGTCGAGCGGCTGCTCGGGCTGCCCGACTGGGTGGCGGTCTTTCCCGGACACTTCGAGGGGCCGTGCGGGGCGGGGATGTGCGGCCGGCCGAGCTCGACGGTCGGCTTCGAGCGGCGCTACAACCCGCTGGCGGGCCTGGCTCGCGGCGCGTTCGTCGCCCGCCTGGCCGAGTCGGTGCCGCCCCGGCCCTTGAACATCGTCGCGATTGAGGCGACGAACCGGGGCGAGGCCGACATGCCGTGGGCGATGCCGACCGGGAGCCGAGCGGTGCCGGAGATGGAAACCGAGGAGCTGGCGGGGCGGGCAACCGGGGTCCTGGTGCTCGACGTGCGGGAGCCGGAGGAGTACGGGCGGGGGCACGTGCCGGGGGCGGTCAACCTGCCGCAGGCGGACGTGGCGACGCGCCTGGCCGAGCTGCCGCGGGACCGCCCCCTGGCGATCATCTGCCAGAGCGGGAAGCGCTCGCTGGCGGCGGCTCGCTTCCTGGCGGAGGTCGGCTTCACCCAGGTGACCAATGTCCGCGGCGGGACGGCCGGGTGGGCGGCCGCGGGCCGACCGTTGGACGGTGAGGTGGACGAGCACCAAGGGGTCGGGACGGACCGGCCGCGACGGGCGCGATCGGATGGCCGGACGCCGGCGGCCTGACCGACTCGGGGTCGCGATCGAGCCGGGCGCGAGGAGCAGGGCCGGCAGCGGTGCCACCGGGACACTCGCCGGTCACGGCAGTTCTCGGCACATCCTCGCCGTCGTCCCCGCTTCGTGGTGCGGACGGCGCCCTTTCGCCCGGGACGCGTCCCCTACCGAGTGCCGATCAACACGTCGGTCGCCTTGACGACGGCGACGACCACGGGCCCCTGCCGCAGCGCAAGCTGCTCGACGGAGGAGCGGGTGACGGCGGCGACGATCGTCGTGCCGTCGCCGATATCGACCGTCACCTCGGCCATCACGGCGGCGAGGGTGATGGCCGTCACGGTGCCCTTCAGCCGGTTGCGCGCGCTCAACTGCGTGCCCGCTGCTTCCCCCCCTCCATCGCCGCCGGCCCCTCGACCGAGCCCGCTTGACACCCCGCTCACCGTCCCCTAGGCTCCGGCGCGGCAGGCTATTCAAGCGTTGACTAGCGGACCGTCGCCCGATTCTGGCGGGACGAGAAGGAGGTCGCACGTGGCACCGGGAATGACGCGGCAATTCCTGGCGTTCGCGGCGGTGCTCGCCGTGAGCGTCGGAGGGGTGGCAGGCGGCGGCACGGCGCGGGCGCAGGATGTGGCATTCGACTGCGCGGCGGCGGCCTCGCCCGTCGCGTCGCCGGCGACGCCGGTGGTCGCGGCGGCGGGGCCGGTCGCGTTCCCGGAAGAGGGGGGCGAACTGACGGTCTTCGCGGCGGCCTCGCTGACGGACGCCTTCGAGGAGATCGGGGCGACGCTGGAGGGGGAGCACCCGGGTCTGGAGGTCACCTACAACTTCGCCGGGTCGCAGGCGCTGGTGACGCAGCTCGCCGAGGGGGCCGAGGCGGACGTCTTCGCCTCCGCGAACCGGGCGCAGATGGAGGTGGCGATCGCGAACGGCTCGGTCCGCGCCGAGCCGGCGACGTTTGTCCGGAACCGGCTGGCGATCGTGGTCCCGATGGGGAATCCGGCCGGGGTCGAGACCCCGGCCGACCTGGGCGAGGAGGGGCTGCGACTGGTCCTGGCGCAGGCGGAGGTGCCGGTCGGGCGCTACGCGCGGGAAGCCATCTGTGCGATGGCGGGGGACGCGGCGACGTACGGCGCGGGGTTCGCAGAGGCGGTGGCCGGCAACGTCGTCTCGGCGGAGGAGGACGTCCGCGAGGTGCTGACCAAGGTCCAGCTCGGGGAGGCGGACGCCGGAATCGTCTACGTCTCCGACGCGGCGAGCGCCGCGGATGAGGTTGAACTCGTCGCGATCCCGGACGCGGTCAACGTGGTGGCGGCGTATCCGATCGCGCCGACCGCCGAGGGGGACGCGGCGCTGGCGGCGGCGTTCATCGGGTACCTGCTGGGCGCGGAGGGGCAGGCGACGCTGGCGGAATACGGGTTCGAGCCGGTCGGGTAGGCGCAGGATTGAGCGGGGATTCCCCGTCATCGCGGCGAAGGAGAAACCCTTCGCAAGGGACGGTCGCGGTGGAGAGATCCCTCGTGCCACGGGATGGCGGGGAGCAGGGGGGCGGGGTCACGTTGCCGCGTCGTCGGTCGCCACGCGACGGGGAGGAGGAAGCGCCGATCCCGCACAGCGCCGGCGCGCCGCGTTCCCCGATCCTGGGCGCCCCGAGTCCCCGCCTTCCTCGTGCCACGCCCCCCCGATTCCCCGGCACCCCTCCGGACCGCGCTCCCGACACGACGACTGCTCGGTCACCGGGCAGGCCGGCTCCCCGCTTCCCCGACGCAACGACCCCTCGATACCCCGACGGCCCGATCGTCCGACGCCCGGGCGCGCTGACCCCTGGACCCCCTCCCCCCCCGGCCCGCCCGGCAACCGGGGGGATGGCGGGGCGGGGGCTGGGCGCGGCGGTTGGGGGCGCGGCGGCGGTCCTCGTCCTCTTTCTGACCGTGCCGCTGGCGGCGCTGGTCTGGCGGGCGGTGGGCGAGAGCCGGGGACTGGACGCGGCGGCGCTGCGGACGCTCCGGCAGGCGCTGGGGCTGAGCCTTGCCACGTCGGCGACCACGCTGGCGATCGTGGTCGCGTTCGGGACGCCGCTCGCGTACCTGCTCGCACGGCGCCGGTTCCGCGGAGCACGGCTGGTCGAAACGCTGATCGACCTGCCGATCGTGCTGCCGCCGGCGGTGGCCGGGATCGCGCTCCTGGTGGCGTTCGGGCGGCGAGGGATCGTCGGTCGCTGGCTGGAGGGGGTTGGGATCACCGTCGGCTTCACGACGGCGGCGGTGGTCATGGCCCAAGTCTTCGTCGCCGTCCCCTTCTTTGTGCGCGCGGCGCGGAGCGGCTTCGCCCGGATCGACCGCGACCTCGAGGACGCCGCGGCCGACCTGGGGGCGACGCCGTGGCGGGTGTTCGCCACCGTCACCCTGCCACTGGCGCGCCCCGGCCTGGCGGCGGGGGCGGTGCTCGCCTGGGCGCGGGCGCTGGGCGAGTTCGGGGCGACGATCATGTTCGCCGGCAACTACCCGGGAACGACGCAGACGATGCCGCTGGCGATCTACGGCCGGTTCGGCGCGGGCGACCTGCGGACGGCGCTCCTCCTCTCGCTCGTGCTGCTCGTCGTCTCGCTGGCGGTGCTGCTCGGCGTGCGGGCGGTCGGCGGCCGGGTCGGCGAGACCGCGCCGTAGGGGGGCGGGCCGGGTGGCGGTCGCCCCGGC
>CADCWL010000034.1 GCA_902806405.1 uncultured Thermomicrobiales bacterium
AGGCGCGTCGCTCCCGAGCTCCCCCGGCGATGCGTCGGCGCTCCGCGATTGCCGTCGGACTTCAGGATCACCACGCCCGACGCCCTCGTCGCTAGGGTTCCGCTCGCGGATCCTGCCGGTGGTACGCCTCGTTCACCGACCGGCCATGGTGGGCCGCCGACCTGCACGGCAAGCCCTGGGCCATCGCCAGGAGGTCCGCGTCGGGGTGGGTCGGCTGGATGTATCCCACCGGGGCCGCCCCGCAGTAGGGCACGGCCGACGCCACGGATCCTGCGGGGCGAGACGAACGGGCGGAACGGGCCGCTCGGCGTCGATCGGGAACGGCGGCCCGTACGGTCCGTCACCAGGACGCGGCAGCCGGTTCGGTACGGCGCGCCGGACCCCGCGCGAGAGCCAGCACTGGGTGGTCACGAGGTGGGGACCGCGATCGAGATCGGCGGCTAGGGTCGAATCGGGTCGATGCGCCCCGCCGGGGGAGGGTACACTCCTGACCGTGCCCCGAGCGGCGCGAACGGCCCAACGCGACGCGGCCACGGGCCAACGGTACGAGGGGGAGACAACGGTGACGATCGGGGCAGCGGCGCGGGGGCTGACGGCGGGGTTGATCGGCGTGGCGGCAATGACCGTCGGCGAGAAGCTGGAGCAGGCGGTCACCCGCCGCCCCAACTCGTACGTCCCCGCCCACACCCTGGAGCGCTTGCTCCGGCTCCCGACCAAGCCGGACGCCGACCGGTTGTGGCTCAACTGGACGATGCACTGGGGCCAGGGTATCCTCCTCGGCGCCGTCCGAGGCCTGATGGCCCAGCGCGGCTTTCGCGGCCCCGTCGGCTCCTTCCTCTTCTTGAACCTGCGTCTCCTCAACGACCAGACCCTGGAGAACGCCACCGGCGTCGGCTCCCCGCCCTGGACCTGGCCGACCGACGAGCAGGCGCTCGACCTCTTCCACAAGGCCGTCTACGCCTACGCCACCGGCGCCGTCGCCGATCGCCTCGTCCCCGGCCCCCCGGGATCCCCCCGCCCGCGCCTGCCGTGGGCGGCCCGGTAGCTCGCGAGCGCATCAGTGGAACCGTTCGACGTCGCCGACGGCTCACCCGCCCGTGCCGGCGGGAGCGGCTCGCCCGAAGCCCGCCCGCCCGCTGGGGGCGAACCGAGCGCCGCCCCCGTTGGCCCCGCGCCCCGTCGCCCCCCGGCCGCGCCCGACTCCTCGGACCCGGCGCAGCGCCTCCAGCGGTGGGAGACCTGGGTTGACCGCGCGATCCGCCAGGCCCAGGAGCGCGGCGACTTCGACAACCTTCCCGGCCACGGCAAGCCGCTCGTTCTCGACGACGATCCCTACGCCGGCGAGTGGCGCACCGCCTTTCGCGCCCTCAAGAACGCCGGCATGGCGCCCCCCTGGATCGAGGCGAACCGGGAGATCGTCGCCGTCCGCGCCGAGCTAAAGGCGCTGCGCGAGGGGACGGCCCGGCGCCTCGCCGTGCTCCCGTCGCCAGCCCCCGCGGACGCCCCCGTCGATCCTTCGGATCGGCCCCGGCCCACGCCCGGTGCGCCCCGACCGACGCCCCGCTGGCGCCGACTCCTCTTCGGCCCAGGCGCGAACCGAATGGTCGACCGGGGCGCGCCCCGGTCCCACGCCGCCGCCCGCCTGACCGAAGGGGAGGCCGAGCGCCTCCGCGCCCGCCGCCGCTATCTCGACCGCGCCGCCGCCCTCGACGCCAAGATTGCCGAGCACAACGGCCTCCTCCCCGACGACCTCCGCCGCCTCGAGCAGCCTCGCCTCACCTCCGCTCAGGCCGCCCGCGACTTCGACGCCGCCTGCCCCCCGACCGGCGACGACGGCCGAGCCCTCCGGCGCGATTAAGTATCCCGAGCGAGCGTCGGATTAGTCCTTTCCCGCGATGCCACCGTCCGCCACCACATCTATCGTCAGGAGCGTGGCAGGCGCCACGGCCCGCCGTCGAGCGCGGGCGCGGACGGCACCCGGACGCGGGTGCTAGACGACGAGGAGCGCGCACCGATGAAGCGTCACGCGTTCGCCTTCGCCGCCGCGGCGGCGTTGCTACTCGGGGTCAGCGGCGGGGTCTCCGCCTCCGCCGAGGGGAACAGCGCCCCGTACCAGAAGTCGTGCGTCGGCATCATCAACAGCTTCCAGGCCAGTGAGCTCGGCCTCTCCCCGCGCGAGGTCATCGCCATGTACCCCGAGGTCTTCGGGAGCGTCCGGGAGTACCAGGCGCTCCAGCGCAGCTGCAAGACCGGCCTCGGCTAGGCCGCCGTCGGACGGAGTGGTCGGGAGGAGGCGGGGGGGCGTCACCGCCCTCCTCCCGGCCGCCCGTCGTGACGGGGACGGCCCCGTCCGCCGCCGACCGCACCGTCATGGCCCCGCCGCCCGGCCGGCCGCCTCGACCGCCCGCTCCCCCGCCGGCAGCCGCGCCAATGCCACCACCCCGCCCACGATCCACATCGCCGCCCCCGCGCTCATCACCGGCACCGCCCCGACCGCGTCGATCAGCACCCCGCCCGCGAGAGTGCCCATCAGGATCGCCAGCCCCTGCGCCGCCCCCAGCGCCCCGAAGACCCGGCCCCGGAATGCGTCCGCAGTCAGTGTCTGCAGCAGGCCCTCCCCGGCGGCCTGGCTGGCAACGACCGGGAAACCGGCCAGCAGCATGAACCCCATCGCCACCGCCACCGCCGCCGCCCCCGGCGGCGCCAGGTTCGCCGCGTTCGCCACCCCGAGGTCGGTCAGCCCCAGCCCGACCATTCCGCCCCCGAAGAGCAGCCGCGGCGCCACCCGCCCCCCGACGCGGGCGACCAGCACCCCCGCCACCAGGCCACCGACCGCCTGCGCCGACGAGACCAGCCCCACCCCCTCGGCCCCGCCCCGCAGCGCGTCAACGATCAGCGGCGTGAATCCGACGCCGAACGTTCCCTCCGCCACGAACCCGAGCCCGAGCGCCGCGAAGATCGTCCGCAGCGGCCGGCTCCGCCCAACCAGACTCACCCCCGCCCGCCACTCCCCGCCTGCCCGCCGCCACGCCGACGCCCCCGCCTCGAGGGCAGGGTCGAGCCGCTCGGGTCGGGCCTCCGCCCGGATCAGCCCGATCAGCGCCGCCGACCCGACGAAGCTGGCGACGTCGACCAGCACCACCACCCCGAGCCCGCCCCAGGCGTAGAGCAGCCCGCCGAGCGCCGGTCCCACCAGGCGCCCCAGGTTGTTGTTCAGCGCGTTCAGCGCGTTCGCCGAGACCAGCCGCTCCTCCCCGACCAGCCGCGGCAGCAACGCCCGCTCCGCCGGGTCAAAGAAGAGCCGCACCGTCCCCGTCGCCGCCCGCACCGCGTAGAGCAGCCAAATCTGGTCCGAGGAGACCACCGCAAGCAGCGGCAGCAGCAGCACCGCTCGCGCCACGTCCGCCCAGACCATCGTCCGTTTCCGGTTCCAGCGGTCGACGAAGACCCCGGCCATCGACCCGACCAGCACCGACGGCAGCAACGAGGCAACGATCACGCCCCCCGTCGCCAGCGCCGACCCCGTCAGCGCGTACGCGTGCAGCGGCAGCGCGATCCCGAGCGCAAAGTCCCCCGCCACCGAGACCAGCCCGGCGACCCAGAGCAGCGCGAAATCCCGCTGGCGCAGCGTGGCAAGCATGAGAGGGCCCCTGTTCCTGGCTCGGCTTCATCGATCTTCCACGGGTGTGGCAGGTACTCGGGCGTCATCCGGCCGAGACGATGGTTGCGCATGCGGTTCCTTGCCGCGGGCGGATACTGCCTCCGCGATCATGGCGAGAGGTCGGAGACGGGCAGCGCCGCCCCGTTCCTCCCCCACGCAACGCCGGCGAATCTCGGACGCCTCGCCGGCCATCCCAAGCACCGTTGTCAGCGGGACATAGTGGTCCGTTAGCCGCCGATCCGCTCCCGCACGGCGCGCGCGAACCGCGCCGCGTCCGGCACGGCCATACCGTCGTGCCCGTGCCGGGTCACCCGCCAGAGAAGAGCCTCCCCGATCAGGTCCGCCCACTCGGGCAGATCCCGCCGCGCCCAGGCTGCGGCCCCCTCCTTTGAGACGTGCTCGCCCGTCTCGTGGGTGTAGAGCGTCCGGCACAGGGTCAGGATCACGTACGAGAGCGGGCCGCGCCCGCGCATCCGGTCGATCCCGTCCCCCCACCCCCGGGCATGGTCGCGGACGGACTCGACGAACTCCGCCTTCGACACCGACGGGATCAACTCCTCCGGGGGCGGACCGTGCAGCGTCCTCCCGCCGTCCCGCACCAGATACCAGTTCATCAGCCAGTCGCGGCCGGCCTCCTTGAAGTGGAGCGGCTCCCCCGGGCTGATAATCCCGATCCGGCTCGTCCGCTCCTTGAATGTCCGCAGCGCGGCGACCGACAGGTAGGCGACCTCGATCCGGTCGTCCCACCGCGGGCGATCCCGCACGAAGCGGTCGTGCATCACCCTCAGCGCATCGAGTTCCCCGACGTCGATGTCCCCCGCGGTCACCGCCAGCAGGTCGACGTCGCTCAACGCGTCGTCGAATCCCCCGGCCACGAGCGACCCGTAGAGATAGACGCCGATGAGGCGCTCCCCGAGCACCCCCCGCATCCCGGCGAGGAGATCGTCCAGGAGGTCGTTCATCTGCGGGTACGGCGTCGATTGCATGGTGGAAGTCTACGATCAGGGCGCGCCCCCCGAGGCACCGTGTGCCCGTCCGCCGGCCCAACGCCGGAACGTCGAACCCGACCGGGTCCGCGAGGAGAGAGCGGGGCGAGTGCCCATCACCGGCGCGACCGGATCGACGGCCGCCGCGATCGTCGCGGCCGGGCAACAGGCGGGGCACGAGGAGATCGCGTGGGACCGCCCGCGAGCGAGGGACGGCGCGCCGCGGCAAGGGGGGAAAGGTGCGCCGTTGTCGGCAACGTATCCACTCGTCGACGTCGCCGCCGCTATGCGCTCGGCCGACGCCGTCGTCCACCTCGCGGTCGCGGTCGCCGACGGCGCGCCCCCCAACCTCCCCTTCGCGGTCGACGTGCGGGGCACCGACAACGTCTTGCGGCACGGCAGCATGGGGCAGGACGGGCCGTCGTGGTAGTGAGCGAGTCCGCCGTCCACGCCCCGGGGCGAGCTCGACGCGCCGGCGGAGTGGTGCAGTGACGCCGGGAGGGACCACCATTGCGACCTGATCATGCGGCTCCAGGAGGAGTTCACGAAAGACTTCTGCGCCATCCAAGGTGACTGCAGTCGTCTTCCGCGCCGGACAGGGCGTGGACGGCCGGGCCGCAGTCGATCCCCGTGGCGTCCCCATGGCACGGGTGATCGACGCCCGCGGCGGCCGGGTCTGCCGCCATCGCCTCCCACGCCCGCGGCCCGGCAGTGACCGTCCTCACCAATGGCTACGACGGCTCCAGGGTTACTTGCTCGCGGGAGGCCCCCCGGCGCTTCGGCGTCGAGCGGAGGGAGCGGGAGCTGGGCCTCCGGTTCGATGCCCGATCCAGACGTGGCGCGTCGGCGCCGTCCGGTCGCGCCCCGTCGTCGACCGTCTGTGCCGTTCCTCGATCGCCCGGCGGGTGCCTGCGCGGCTCCGGCTCTCCACCCCCCGGGTCCCAGATTGCCGCGCCGGAATCGCCCCGCACCGCCCCTGATCGACACGAACGCCTTTCCCACCATTCTCCGTAAGCGGCACAACGGGGGGTGTCGCCGTCCTTCGCGGTGGTTGCGCCCCACCGCACCGATCCCGCTGGGACGTCATCGCGGCCCCGGAGCTCCCACCCGGGTCACCCCGAGCCCGCCCGCTCCTCCGTCCCATTGGGCAGTACCGGATCACGTCCTGCTTCCCATCCCGGCCGAAAGCACGGATACCTTCCCCAAACCGATCCGTCTCAGCGCCGTCAGGGGGCTGTGTTCCCTTCGCTCGGGGGTATGAACCCCGAGCGGCGAAACCGCCGCGTACCCCTTAGGCCCGCCCGTTCCCGACCGCCACACCGCCCGACCGGCGGTCGCGACCACGGCCGCGTCCGCGGCACCGTTCGCCGTCACGGACTGCCATTGCCATGGGGACCACGTCGATCGCACCTGCCCCCTCTCCCTCGCGAGGGAGAGGGGGCAGGTGCCGAAGGCCGCCCTTTCCCCGCCGCCCACGCTACGCCCCGTCCGGCGCCACCCTATCGACCGCCTCGGCCCCCCCCGGTAGAATGCCGCCACGCTTCCAAATGGGTCCCGGCCCGCTCGGCCGCGGCACCCGATCGCCCAAGGCGCCGCAGACGCGCCCCACCCGTCGCAAAGGAGAAGGACGACGATGGTCCTCAGCAGGTACGTCGGCGCCGAGGTTCGCCGCAAGGAAGACCCCCGCCTCATCACCGGCTCCTCCATGTACGTCGACGACCTCCGCCTCCCCGGCATGCTCCACGTCGCCCTCGTCCGCTCCCCCTACCCCCACGCCCGTATCACCGGCATCGACACGAGCGCCGCCCTCGCCCTCCCCGGCGTCGTCGCCGTCGTCACCGGCGAGGACCTGGCCGTCGTCTGTGGCCCCCTCGCCGGCGGGAGCGCCGAGGGCGCCAGCGGCGAGCAGGCCGACCCCGACCAGGGCGAGGACGAGGGGTTCACCATCCCCTCCCCCCTCACCTGGTCGATCGCCCGCGACCGCGTCCGCTTCGTCGGCGAGCCGGTCGCCGCCGTCGTCGCCGAGTCCCGCTACCAGGCCGAGGACGCCCTCGAGGCGGTGGCGGTCGACTACGACCCCCTCCCCAGCGTCGGCACCCCGCAGCTCGCTCAGGAGGCCAACGCCCAGCTCCTCTACGACGACATCCCGAGCAACGTCGGCGCCCGCTGGGAGCGCCACCACGGGGACGTCGACGCCGCCTTCGCCGGCGCCCCGGTCGTCGTCAAGGAGCGGATCCGCTCCCAGCGCCTCTGCGGCGTCCCGATGGAGGGGCGCGCTGTCGCCGCCGCCCCCGACCCGATGACCCGCGGCCTGACGGTCTGGACCTCGACCCAGGCTCCCCACTGGAACCGGAACGACATCGCCGAGGCGCTCGGCCTCGCCACCACCCAGGTCCGCGCCATCGCCCCGGAAGTCGGCGGCGGCTTCGGCGTCAAGATCGGCGCCTACCAGGAAGACTTCATCGTCTCCGCCCTGGCCCACACCCTGAAGCGCCCCTGCAAGTGGATCGAGACCCGCAGCGAGAACTTCCTCGCCACCCACCACGGCCGCGACCAGTGGGCCGAGGTCGAGGTCGCCGCCGAGGCGGACGGCAAGCTCCGCGCCATCCGGATGCACGTCGTCCAGGACCTCGGCGCCTACCCGAAGGGGGCCGATCTCGCCGAGCTGACCGGCCGCATGTCCGCCGGCTGCTACGACGTCCCCGCCCTCGCCTTCACGACCGAGGGGGTCTACACCAACAAGATGGCCGTTGGCGCCTACCGAGGCGCCGGCCGGCCGGAGGCGGCCTACTACGTCGAGCGGGCGATGGACCTGGTCGCCGACGCCGCCGGCATCGACCCCGCCGAGGTGCGCCGCCGCAACTTCATCGCCCCCTTCCAGGACGGCTACGTCACCGCGGCCGGGGAGCGCTACGACACCGGCGACTACGCCAAGGCGCTCGACAAGGCCTTGGAGATCGCCGACTACCCTGCCCTCCGCCGCCAGCAGGCCGAGCTTCGCGCCCAGGGCCGCTACCTTGGCGTGGGCCTCGCCTCCTACGTCGAGATCTGCGGCTTCGGCCCCTTCGAGAGCGCCACGGTCCGCGTCGAGCCGAGCGGCGACGTCACGATCTACACCGGCATCTCCCCCCACGGCCAGGGCCAGGAGACAACCTTCGCCCAGCTTGCCGCCGACCACCTCGGCGCCGATTTCGAGCGCACCTTCGTCCACCATGGGGATACCCTCAACACCTCCCAGGGGAACGGCACGATGGGTAGCCGCGGCCTTGCCGTTGGCGGCGGCGCCCTGATGCTCTCGCTCGAAAAGGTCCGCAACAAGGCCCGCCAGGTCGCCGCCCACCTTCTCGAGGCCGCCGTCGACGACATCGAGCTGGCCGACGGGCGGTACCGCGTCCGCGGCGTTCCCGACCGCGGCGTCACCCTCGCCGAGATCGCCAAGATGACCTACGACGACGCCAACGAGCTCCCGAAGGAGATCAGCGCCGGTCTGGAGTCGACCGACTTCTTCCGCCCGGACGACGAGACCTTCCCCTTCGGCACCCACCTCGTCGTCGTCGAGGTCTTCCCCGAGACCGGCGACGTCAAACTGATCCGCTACGTCTCGGTCGACGACTGCGGCGTGATCATCAGCCCGATGCTGGTCAACGGTCAGGTCCACGGCGGCCTCGCCCAGGGGATCGGCCAGGCCCTCTTCGAGGAGGTCAGCTACGACGCGGGCGGCGAGCTGATCACCGGCACCCTCAACGACTACGCGATCCCGAAGGCCCCGGTCTTCCCGCTCTTCGAGACCCACCACACCGAGACCCCGACCAACCTCAACCCGCTCGGCGCCAAGGGGATCGGCGAGGCCGCCACGATTGGCTCCACCCCCGCCACCGCCAACGCCGTGATCGACGCCCTGGAGCCCTTCGGCATCACCCACCTCGACGTCCCGCTGATCCCCGAGAAGATCTGGCGCGCCATCCAGTCCGCCTCCACCGGTGCTGTCCAGCCCCAGGCGGCCGACTGAGGCGCAGCCGTCCAGGACGAGAAAAAGACGACGAGGGCGGGCCGATCTGGCCCGCCCTCGTCGTGCCGAGCGGCAGCGCGCTGCCCCAGCCTGGACGGGCGGATCGGCGCGACGCGGCGCCCGCCGGTTCACCGGACGGAACAGCCAGAAGAGGCACCTAGACGGCGACGTAGAGGCACTGCTCCAACCACCCTAACGTAATGAGGGTCAGGTCGGCCTGGCCGTTTTCGATCCCCCAGGCCTTGGTCCGGCTCGTGTCGAATCGGTCGGCGAGCGCCTGCCGGCTCAGCCCAAGCTCCCACTGCCCGAGAGCCACGGCGCGGGCAACCGCCAGCGGCAGCGGCGGACGCTCGTGAGCCTCCCGTATCGTCGAGGTCGGAGAGCAAGGATCATCGGGGGGTACCGGAAGTCATCGCCGATCGCCGGCAGAAGGCCCGGCAGGATCGCATCCCCGTCGAGTTTGTCGCCCTCGTGGAGCACCTTCGGTTTCCGACTCGGTCGGCGAACGGTGACGGTCCGGGGGCGAGGATCGAACACCCGGACCAGCGGCACCCCGAGCGCCAAGTCCTGCGCGACCTCCTCCCCGACCTCGTGCAACCGGTCGTAGGGGGAACCGACCTCGACCGCGAGGTCGGGCGCCTCCTGCGCGAAGCGATTCTGCTCCTGCGGTGGTGGCAGCCGGTCGGCGCGGACGAAGGCGACAGCGGGTAGCCCCACGGTGTCGAGGCCGCACTCCAGCACGTATCCGACCACGGCGGTTGTCACCTCACCCAGCCCGTGGGTCGAAGCGTACGGTCCGATCTCGACCTCGACGCGGACCGCGATGTTGCTTGTCCTGAAGCGTGCCGGCGGTGTCCGAAGCAGCACGCCAGCGCGATCCGGCACCTGGACCCGTCGTCCGGAATGAGGCCCGAGCCCTTTGCTGCCATGAGCCTGGTTGTCGCTGTTCTAACGTCCCGTCGTCACGGTTCGTCCGATCCTCCTCGGGAGCCGGCGCTGTTGCACCCGCGCTCAGTGCCCGCTCGTGCAGGCAGAAGGGCACCGTAACGGCTGATAGCCGCCCCCGCGTCATGCTCCATGCCCCCCCGACGAGACGCGCCACGGCGAGGGCGGCTACTCCCCGACCGTGACGCCCTTCCAGAAGGCGACCCGATCGCGGATCTCGGCGGCTGCCTCCTTCGGCTCAGGGTAGTACCAGGCGGCGTCCTCGTTTCGCTTGCCGTCCACCTCGACCGTGTAGTAGCTCGCGGTCCCCTTCCAGGGGCAAACGGATTGCTTCGCGCTTTGGGTGAAGTGGGCTCGGTTCACCGAATTGGCCGGGAAGTAATGGTTCCCCTCGACCACGACCGTCTCGTCGCTCTCGGCCAGCGTCGCCCCGTTCCAGGTTGCTTTCATACGTGTTCCTCCCGTGTCGTGCCGGGCTGGCGGCACCGACCGTCGATCCCCGCCCTCCCATCGTTGCATCATCGATCCTTCGGCAGCGCCGGTCGACCCGCTGCCGAGGCTCCAGCTACGCTGAGGCCGTCGTCCCGCGGCGGAACGGGCGGCATTCCCGATGCCTTAGCCCTCCCCTGGTCGCGGTATCGCTCGGGCGCGTCGCACCGAAAGGAGGGCCTGATGCCCTTCTTCGCACATTGGGCGACGGGAGAGAGGTATGCCCGAGGTCACCCGTACGTTCATCCCCAGGTCGTTGCCAAGATCTCGGAAACGATCGCTTCCGGGACGCCGGTGGCGCGGGCGCTGGACATCGGCTGGGGCACGGGTCGGTCGGCATTCGTGCTGCGGGTGATCGCGACCGAAGTCGTCGGGCTCGACGTCTGGCCGGCGATGCTCGCCCTCGCCCCCCGGGCCCCTGGACTCGTTTACGTCGCCGGGGAGGCCGAGCGGGTGCCGATCGCCGCAGGCGCCGTCGGGCCGGTCACCAAGGCGCTGGCGTTCCGCTGGCTC
>CADCWL010000035.1 GCA_902806405.1 uncultured Thermomicrobiales bacterium
CCGGGGACCACGGTCGCCACCGAAGCCGCCTCCGCTCCCGCCGGGACCACCGCCCCCGGGCCGCGGGCCGCGTTCGCCCTTCGGCTCCGGCAGCAGGCCCGTCAACGCCGCCCGGCGGGAGAGGCTGACCTTCCCATTCGGAGCCACCTCGGTCACCATCACGTCGATCTGGTCGCCGACGTTCACCACATCCTCGACCCGGTTGACGCGGATCGCCGGATCCTCCGACAGCTCCGAGATGTGGACCAGGCCGTCCTTGCCGGGCAGGATCTCGACGAAGGCCCCGTACGGCATCACGCTGACGACCTTGCCGCTGTAGCGCTCGCCACGTTCGATCCGCAGCTCCTGGGTCAGGCCCTGAACGCGCTGGATGGCCGCCTCGGCGCCCGCCGGGTCTGCCGAGGAGATCGAGACGGTGCCGTCGTCGTCGATGTCGATCTTGGTCCCGGTCTCGTCCTGAATGGCACGGATCATCTTGCCGCCCGGGCCGATCACGGCCCCGATCTTCTCCGGGTTGATCTTGATCCGCAGCACCCGCGGCGCGAAGCGCGACAGCTCCTCTCTCGGCTCGGCGATCGTCTCCGCCATCTTCCCGAGGATGAACTGGCGGCCGGTATGCGCCTGCTCCAGCGCCTCGCGCATGATCTCGGGGGTGATCCCCTTGACCTTGATGTCCATCTGGATCGCGGTCACGCCTTCGGCCGTGCCCGCCACCTTGAAGTCCATGTCGCCGAGCGCGTCCTCCATCCCCTGGATGTCGCTGAGGACGGTGTAGCCCCCGCCGTTCGGATCGGTGACGAGACCCATCGCCACCCCTGCCACGGGAGCCGCGATCGGTACGCCCGCGTCCATCAGCGCCATCGTGCTGCCGCAGACGCTGGCCATAGAGGTCGAGCCGTTGGAGCTGACGACCTCGGAGACGAGCCGCATCGTGTATGGAAAGTCGTCCTCGTCCGGGATCACCGCCAGGAGCGCCCGCTCCGCGAGCGCGCCGTGGCCGATGTCGCGCCGCCCCGGGCCGCGCATCCGGCGGACCTCACCGACGCTGAAGGGGGGGAAGTTGTAGTGGTGGATGTAGCGCTTGCCGTCGGCGGGGCCGATCGAGTCGAGCCGCTGTGCCTCGGCGGTCGAGCCAAGGGTGACGGTCGTCAGGACCTGGGTCTGGCCGCGGGTAAAGATCGCCGAGCCGTGGGTGCGGGGCAAGTAGCCGACCTCGCTCCAGATCGGCCGGATCTCGTCCGGTCGCCGACCGTCCGGGCGGATGCCGTCGCGGAGGATGCCACCGCGCACCTCCTCCTTCAGCAGCGCCTCGAAGGCATCGCCGATCTCTTTCGGGGCGTGGGGCGCGTCGGCTCCCTCGCCCGGCGCCGCAAGCCGGTCGAGAAGCGACTGCTTGAGGTCGCTCGTCCCCTCCAGCCGGACCACCTTGTTCGGATTGTTGACCACCTCGCGCAGGTCGTCGCCGAGAGCGGCACGGACGTCGTCGTAGAGACGCTCGTTCCGCGCCGGCGGGGTGAAGGCCCATTTCTCCTTGCCCGCCCGCGCCGTGAGATCTGTCTGCAGCGCCGCGATCCGCTTGATCTGCTGGTGCGCGGCCAGGATCGCCTCGAGCATCGTCGACTCGGCGATCTCGTCGGCCTCCCCCTCGACCATCATGATTGCGTCGGCGGTGCCGGCAACGATCATATCGAGGTGGCTGTCGACCATCTGCGAGGTTGTCGGGTTCACGACGACCTCGCCCTCGATGTATCCAACCCGCACCGCGCCGACCGGGCCGTCCCACGGGATCGGCGAGAGCATCAGCGCGGCCGAGGCGCCAACGATCGAGAGGATGTCGGGGTCGTTCTCCTGGTCGGCCGACATCACGGTGTTGATCACCTGGACCTCAGCCCGGTACCCCTTCGGGAAGAGGGGCCGCAGGGGTCGGTCGGTCAGGCGGGCGGCCAGGATCGCGGCCTCGGTCGGCCGACCCTCCCGCTTGATGAAGCCACCGGGGATCTTCCCGGCAGCGTACATTCGCTCTTCGTAGTCGACCGTCAGCGGGAAGAAGTCGAACTGCGCCTTCGCGTCCCGCTCGCCGACGACGGTCGCTAAGATCACCGTGTCGCCGTAGCGAACGACGACGGCGCCGTCGGCCAACTCGGCGAGCCGGCCGGTCTCGAGCGATAGGGTACGGCCGGCCACGTCGGTCTCGACCGTCTTGATCCTGGTTTCTACGTCGATCACCACGCGTTGCTCCTTCGTCCGTCTGCGAACTCTTCGGTCAGTTAGGGCACCGACGGTCTCCATTCCGACCCATTGCTTCACCCGCTCCGGTCGACGCCCACTCGGGATGAGGGACTGGAGCGTGGCGGCGCCGCGACCCCCCCACGCTCCAATTCCCCAACCCTATAAAGCGTTTCGACCGGTCTACTCCGCCCCCGGGAGTCCTCCCCCTCCTTCCTTCGGCACGGTGGTTGCTGCGCCGTCGGGCGCCAAAAAGCCCAGGGCACGAAGCCCTGGGCCTTCGACTCCGTCCGTGCCGGCAGCGAAAGTAGCGGCGAGGGTAGGGCAGAAAACGTCGGGGAGGATGTCCAGCGTCGGTCTCGCTCTGCTCGGCTCGCTACTTTCGCAGGCCGAGACGGGTGATGGTCAGCCGGTACCGCTCAACGTCCTTGTCACTCAGGTACGCCAGGAGCCGCCGTCGCCGCCCGACTAACTTAAGCAGGCCACGTCGCGAATGATGGTCGTGCCGATGCGAGCGGAGGTGGTCTGTGAGGCCGTTGATCCGTTCGGTCAGAAGGGCAATCTGAACCTCCGGCGACCCCGTATCGGCGTCGTGAACCCGGAAATCGGAGATGATGTCGTCTTTCTGTGCCCGCTGCAACGCCATACCGGCGGAGCCTCCCCAAGCGCGTCCCGCTCCATGCAAATGCCGCCGCCCTTCGGGCGGATTCGCGGAGTATAGCACCGGCGGCGATGCCCCGCCTACGCGCCGGTTCGGCGCACGCTGCGTCACGTTGCCGCCCTCTTGCCCAGCGGCGGCTGCAGCCCCGCCGCGGGAGCGCGTAGCGATTCGTGGCCGGGAACGGCTAGGATAGAGTCGCGTGGAACGAGACGGAGGGGGCATGGCAAAGCTCGGGATCATCGGTGGCAGCGGGCTCTATGGTCTACCGGAGCTCTCCGCCGGGGAGTCAATCCTGCTCGACACCCCATTTGGTCAGCCGAGCAGTCCGCCGCGGACGGGCGTCATCGGCGACACCGAAGTGGTCTTCATCGCACGGCACGGCGACGGGCACGTCCTGTCGCCAACCTGCCTACCTTACCGCGCCAACGTTTTCGCTCTGAAACAGCTCGGCGTCACCCACGTGCTCAGTGTCAGCGCCGTGGGCAGCCTGCGCGAGAACCTACCGCCCCGCTCGGTCGTGCTCCCTGACCAAATCATCGACCGCACCTTGGGGCGCGACCGGACCTTCTTTGACGAGGGAATTGTTGCCCACGTCGGCCTGGCGGACCCTTTCTGCCCGATCCTCCGCGGCAGCATCGCCGATGCCGCCCCGGCCACAGCACCGTCTCCGCACCCCGGCGGCATCTACGTCTGCATCGAGGGCCCGCAGTTCTCGACCCGGGCGGAGTCCCACCTCTACCGCTCCTGGGGAGCGACGGTGATCGGGATGACGGCGATGCCGGAAGCCCGCCTCGCTCGCGAGGCCGAACTCTGCTACGCCACCATCGCCCTCGTCACCGACTACGACGTCTGGCACGATGAAGAGACGGAGGTGAGCGTCGAGCTAGTCCTTGGACACCTCCGGGCTAACGTGGCGGTCGCCGGTGCGCTCATCCGGGCCACCGCGGAGCGCGGTTTACCGGACCGCGTTTGCGGTTGCAAGGACGCCCTCCGCGACGCAGTCATGACCGCGCCGGACCAGATCACAGCGGCCCAGCGGCAACGGCTGGGGGTGATCGGCTCAGGGCGGATTCCCATCGAAACGACGTCTGGCGCGTGATTCGGCGCGCTCCTCGCTTCCGCTTCAACGAGTTCCAGCTCCTCATCGCGCCCTCCCTGCTGGCGATCGTCGGCCTGCTGACCGTCTTTCTCGTGCCGCGAGGCGATGTCGCTTGGAGCTGGGCCGACATCTGGGTCAGCCTTGCATACGTCGCTCTCGTCTACGGCCTAAGCCTCGGCTTCGGCTTGCTCGGTGTGCGCGGCGACCAAGTTATCCTCCCGTTAACGGCGATGCTCGCCGGCATCGGGCTCCTGATGGCGCAACGCCTCCACCCGTCGCTGGCGGCGCGCGATCCGCTCTACGCGAATCTCGCAGCGCGACAATTGATCTATCTGGTGCTCGGCCTAGGGGTCCTCGGCGGCACCACGATCCTCCTTCGGCGGCGCCGCATAGATTGGCTGCGCCGCTACAAGTACACCTGGTTGTTGATCAGCCTCGCGCTGCTCGCGGTCACGTTCGCCGTCGCGCCGGAGATCAACGGCGCCCGACTCTGGCTCACGCTCGGCCCGATCCAAGTCCAGCCATCGGAGATCGTCAAGATCACGCTCGTCACCTTCCTGGCCGGCTACCTCGAGGACAAACGCGATCTCGTCGGCTCAAGCTGGCGCCTGGGCGCGCTCCACCTGCCGCCC
Organism: uncultured Thermomicrobiales bacterium; assembly: GCA_902806405.1. Lineage (GTDB taxonomy): Bacteria > Chloroflexota > Chloroflexia > Thermomicrobiales > UBA6265 > CADCWL01. The sequence goes on from CADCWL010000035.1 coordinate 4,619, forward strand.
CTGCCTTACCTGCTGCCCATGGGCTTGATGGGCGCGGCGTCGCTCGCCGTCCTGGTCCTGCAGAATGACCTCGGCGCGGCGCTTCTCTTCTTCGGCGTCTTCCTGGTGATGCTCTACGTTGCGAGCGGTCGCCTCGTTTATGTCACCGCCGGCCTTTTCGCCTTTTCCATCGCCTGCTGGGGTGCTTTCCGGTTCTTCGCCCGGATCGACGTTCGCGTCCGGAACTGGCTCGACCCCTGGCAGGACCCGCTCGCCTCCGGCTACCAGCAGGTCCAGTCCGACTACGCGCTCGCCTCGGGAGGCCTCCTCGGTCGCGGGTTGGGGCGCGGCCAGCCGTACCACATCCCGGAGGTCCAAACGGACTTCGTCTTCTCCGCAGTCGGCGAGGAGCTCGGCCTGCTTGGGACCGTCGGACTTCTCGCCCTTTACCTGCTGCTGGTGATGCGCGGCTTCGCGATCGGACTCCGCGCTCGCGACGGTTTCCAGCGCCTCGTCGCGGTCGGCCTCTCGACGATCCTCGGCCTCCAAACACTCCTCATCGTCGGCGGGGTAGTCCGCCTCATCCCGTTGACGGGGATCACCCTCCCCTTCGTCTCCTACGGCGGCAGTTCGTTGCTGACCAATTTTCTGATCGTCGGTCTGCTCATGGTCATCTCCGATGGGGATCGTCCTGACTAATGGGTGACCCGAGCGGTCACCAACGGGAATCCTGCGCCGGGACTAAACGTCGGCGGAGCCAGGGGACCGATTTGCCCCTTCCTAGATCGGTCCCGTACACTCTGGCTACGGTGATGCCGCCCGTCGCGGGCGACCGGGCGGCGTCGACCCAACCAGCGGCTGACCGGTCGGCCGCTAGTGACGGGGAGCGTGATGGAGGATGGCAATCCGGCGGTCGACATTAGGATCGTCCTCTTCACTATGGTTGAGGGACGACTCCTTGTGGCACTCCACGGTGATATCTGCCGCCCCGCATTGCCGCGGGCGGCACCAGGCGCCACTGCCTCCCTCGACGTCGAAGCGCGACGCATTGTCCAGGTTACGACCGCGCTCCACGAGCAGTACTTGGAGCAGCTGTACACGGTGAACGCCCGCGACGAGAGCGGTTGGGCAATCGTCATCGCCTATCTCGGTCTAATCTGCTCGGGTCCCGAAGCGCCACCGCTGGACGGCGGTTGGTATGCCGTTGGCGTTCTGCCGACGATCGGAGAGACGGACCGCAGGGTGATCGACTACGCCTTGGCCCGCCTTCGGGCAAAGCTGGGGTACACGACGATCGCATTCCACCTGCTGCCGCAGACGTTCACGCTCAGCGAACTGCAAGGAGCCTACGAAGCGATCCTTGGACGCGCACTGGACAAGCGCAACTTCCGTCGCCGGCTCGTGGCCGCAAAAATTCTGGAATCCACTGAGACTCAGCGCCGCGATAGAAGCCACCGCCCCGCGCTCCTCTACCGCTTCCGTGCGTCCCACGATCGGGAAACATTCCTGACGCCTTCGTGGGCGGGAGGCGCCTGACCCGTGGGAACCACCGATCGGTTCACCCCCCCACGGCAGACACCCGCGTTCTCCGTCGGGGCCCCAGTGCGGCGCGTCGGCATCGTCGCTGCGCGCAGCAAACCCGAGGCGGGAGACCTCGCCGCCGACCTGTCGGGATGGCTGGAGGAGCACGGTTGCGAGGTGGTGTCGGAGTCCCACCTCGCGGAGGACGGGGGCCGGTCGGCCGACGCGATCGTCGTTCTCGGCGGCGACGGGCTGATGATGCGGGCCGCGAACGCCTTCCCCGACGTGCCCCTCCTCGGCATCAACTTCGGTAAGGTCGGCTTCCTCGCACTCGTGGAGCGGAAAGAGTGGCGTCCGGCACTCGCTGCGCTCGTTGCCGGTAAGTACCGGGTGGAGGAAGGTTCGACACTCAGCGCGACGATCCTGCGGGGCGATCGGGAGCTCGATCAAGGCTGGTCGATCAACGATGTGGTTGTTCGAGGCGGCCTCAGGATGGTCGACGTCGAGGTCTATATCGACAACCGTTACGTCAACACTTACCCAGGGGACGGCATGATCGTCTCAACCGCCCATGGCAGCACAGCCTACTGCATGGCGGCGGGCGGACCGATCCTCACGGCCGGTGTCCGCGGCTTCGCAATCGTTCCGATCTCGTGCCACTCGCCGATCCGGACGCCGTTCGTCGTCTCCGAAGACGCGCTCGTCGAATTGGTGCTCGCCAATGACCGCGAGCCAACATTGGTTCTCGACGGTCGCCCCGTAATTGATCTCCGTCAACGGGATACGATTCGCGTCAGCCGCGGTCCGCGGACGTTCCGCCTCGTTACCCTAGGGACCACCGACTTCTACGAGGCGTTCCGCACCAAATTTAACTTCCAGATTCGGCCCGACGCGGTCCCCACACGGCGGCCAACCAGCGCTTCGTAGGAACCCGGTGGGACACCTTGATCCCTTCCCGTTTCCGCCCACTATTGGGAGTGGCACTACCGGCGTCTTCCCGGAATCCGCACGAGTGCGTCCTCCGACGCCGCGGTGGAGTCGCCGGTCTCTCGGATCACGGTCCCCTGCTCCTCCTCGAGGAAGCGCTCGTACCGCTCGCCGTCATCGCGATGGAAACCGTTGCTTGAGGTCGGCTCGAGCGCCGACGTGTCACGGTGCCCGTTCCCGTCCACCGAACCGAATCGACCCAACTCCTGTCCCGGACCGCCCTCGGCGTCGACCGCAGCGCCGTTCCGCCGGTCGAAGCCCTTGGAATCAGCGCGAACGGACCCGTTCCCGTTCGTCGCAACATGCTCCAATTCGGCTCCCTTGCTTTCCCGTCCGAAGACTCGATCCAGCGGTCGCACCATCGATCGCATCCCCGATACGATCGTGAAGGGGGTCGATCGAGGCTCCGATGCATCGGCCGCAGCGTGCTCCTCAACGACCGGGAGCGGGAGCACGGTTTCGGCCGGGAGACCAGGTGGGTTCGTCCCATTCGTCGCCACCGCAGGTCGTTGCCCGACGCCGGCCTCGGCGGCGACACGACGCCGGCGCACATTCGGCGCTGTCCACCTCGCGGCCGGGGCTTCGACCTGCTCCGTCTGCGACGTTCGACCATGCTGCACTGTGGCGCAGTACGGGCAGAGCGGCCACCGTAGATCGACCAGTCGGGCACAGGAGACGCACGGCTCCCGCAATTGGGCGTGGCAATGCGGACAAAGCACGAAATCGTCTTCGACGTAGCGGTGGCACGCGGGGCAAAGCGGAAGCTCCTCAAGGTCCTGGAGGAGGTATTCCTCTTCTAGCGACCGTTGAAACGCATCGTCCAGCGTCTCCTTGGGGCGCAGGATCATGTAGAGCAGAACGCCCGGCACGAAGAAGAGCACGACCATCAGCGTCGACACCACCTGCGTGACGACGCTCCGGCTCCTTGCCTCGATATCGCGGAAGGTCCAAACAACGAGGACGAACCAGAACGCGACGACGTAGGCACCGCCCAGGGCGATAAGCACCTGAGCGCTCCGCGCCACGATCTCCATCAGCAAACACCTTCCACACAAACCGACGGCAGCCGGCAACGCTTCGGCCTCAACCTCGGCGGCCCACTACGCGACGCGCTCGTACCGCTCAACGCCGATGACAAAGACCGTCGCGCCGCCGACCTGGACTTCGACCGGGTTCGGCACGAAGAACTCGGCCGGCTCGACCAGCGGCATCAAGGGGTTCACCAGACGAGTCCGGGCTTGGCAGGTTTGGCGCACGATACGCGTGACGTCTGCCACGTACCCCTCTTGAACGCCCACCAGCAGCGTCACGTTACTCTCCCGCAGAAAGCCGCCGGCGCTGTTGATCTGGGTCGTTTGGAAACCGCGCTCGGACAGCGCGCGCAGCACCCCCTCGGCGTCCTTGGCCTGCAGGATGGCCACTACGAGCCTCATCGGGCCCGGTCGACCGTTGCACTACCGGCCACGGAGGGAGTGGCCGGCCCGAGCCGGTCCCCGAGTCGCTCAACCACCATCTCTTCGACCCGGCGCGCCACCTCATCCACAGACTCGGCAGCGTCAACCACTGCCCACGCTATCGGCGATGCCGCTGCCGCCGCCAGGTACGCAGCACGGACGCGTTCGTGGAAGGCTATCCCCTCGGCATCCAACCGGTTCACCTCGCCCCCACTCCCGAACCGGCGGGCCAGACCGACCCCGACGGGAAGATCGAGCAAGAGACGCAAATCCGGCTCCATCCCGCCCGTCGCAAAGTTCTGTAACGCCCGTAACTGGATCACGTCAAGTCCCCGCCCCGCCCCCTGATAGGCGAGCGAGGAATCGACGAACCGGTCGCAGACCACGATCGCCCCACAGTCGCGCGCGGGACGGAGCACACGCCCCACATGCTCGGCACGGTCCGCCGCGTACAGAAGCGCCTCCGTCTCGGCAAGGATCGCATGGCTCTCACGATCGAGCACGAGCCGCCGCAGTTCCTGTCCTAGCGCCGTACCCCCAGGTTCCCGGGAAACCAGGACATCCCGCCCCAAGGTCCGCAGCCGCGCAGCCAACCGCAGTGCCTGCGTCGACTTCCCCGCCCCTTCCGGCCCCTCGAGGGCGATGAAGAGACCGGCCATCGCTACCGAATCCCGTCGCGGTAGATCTCGACCCGTCGATTCGGTTCGCGACCTCGGCTGCGAGAGGCGAGGTTGTAGCGGTCGGCGAGCTCGTGCTGGAGTCGCCGCACGTAGGTCCCCTGCGGCGCCAGAGCGACCGGCGGCGCCCCCCCGATCACCGCCCCGATTGCATCCTCCGCCTCCACCATGGCACGCGCAACCGCCTCCTCGCCGCGACCCGACGGCCGGCGGGGGCCCGGTTCCGGCTCGTCGGCCACCGCTGCAAGCCGTTGCCCCGGAGCGAGCGCCTCAGCGGCCGCATTCGGGAAGAGCCCGACGAGGACGTGCTCCATTTGCGTCCCGGTATTCGCCCGCAGCACGTAGACCGGTGTCCCCCGTGCCTCCGCCTCCCGCAGCGGCTGCGCCTTGCGGCGGTAGTAGTTCTTGAGGGTGACCACCAGATCCGCGTCCCGCTGGTCGCGGACAACAACGGCCGGCACCTTGAGCTGCCCGATCGCCTGCTCGAGCCGGTTGCGGCTCACACCGAAGGGATAGACGCGCAACGGCTTACCGTCCGTGCCGCGACCGCGGGGCAACCCTGGCACCGCCCCGACTGCCACCTCCGTGGAGGGCGCCCCCCGCTCCTCCGTTCCCGCATCACGGGGGGCCTGCCGCGTCGTGATGTCGACGATCTCTCGGCGCTCGGCGCCGCGCTGCGGAAGCGTCTGGGTCGTCGGATCGCGCCGCGGCTCCAACGCCGTGACCTCGACCCGGCCGTCGTCGTCGCGCCGCCGGTGCTCGCTGCGCGCGGTTCCGCCGCGGAGGATCGCGTCGACCGTGCTTGCCACGTCGGAGTGGACGGCAACCTCGTCGCGGCTGATGATCTCGATCATGACGCCGAAGGTCGGTGGCGCCTTCCGCTCCAGAATCGACTTCTGCGTGCCTCGGCGCCGAGCCTCCTCGTCCGAGAGCGTCACCGACTGAATGCCGCCGATCAGGTCGGAAAGGGTCGGGTTCATCATCAGGTTTTCGAGGCTGTTGCCGTGGGCGGTGCCGATCAACTGCACACCCCGTTCGGCGATTGTGCGGGCGGCTGCCGCCTCCAACTCGGTCCCGATCTCGTCGATCACGACCACTTCCGGCATATGGTTCTCGACCGCCTCGATCATCACCGCGTGCTGCGCCGTCGGGGTCGGCACCTGCATCCGCCGCGCTCGTCCGATGCCGGGGTGGGGGATGTCACCATCGCCGGCGATCTCGTTCGACGTGTCGACGATCACCACCCGCTTCCGCAGTTCGTCGGCAACTACCCGCGCGGTCTCCCGCAACATCGTCGTCTTGCCGACCCCCGGTCGGCCAAGCAGGAGGATGCTTTGGCCCGACTCGATCAGGTCCCGGATGATCGCGATCGTACCGTAGACGGCGCGCCCGATCCGGCACGTTAGACCGACGATCTCACCGCTCCGGTTCCGAATCGCCGAGATCCGGTGCAGCGTGCGCTCAATCCCGGCTCGGTTGTCGCCGCCAAAATGCCCGATCCGTTCGGCGACGTGCGCTAGGTCCTCGCGCGTTACCTCGCGCTCGGAGAGCTCGACCTCCCCCTCCTGAAAGCGCGCCTCGGGCCGCCGGCCGAGATCCATCACGATCTCGGTCAGACCGCCTCCCACCAGCCGCAGATCGGCCGCATGGAGGGCGTCGGCAAGGTGCGGCGGCAAGACCGCCAGCAGGTTCTCAAGGTTGTCGGTGATCTCCCGCTCGTAATCCTTGCGCTCGAAGGGGGCCGCCGACGTGGTGTGCGCCTGGGACATGCTGCTCAATCATGGCTCCTAAACGGTTGACCCGCGAAGCGCCGGTGAGGGCCGGCGCGGTCGATGCGGGGAAGGTGCACAGCACTGTGAACCGCCATCGTCAGTTCGTCATCGGATCTCTCCGGTGGTCCCGTCGCCGGGACGGCCGTGCAGAAAAGATGGGACGCGCTGAGGCAATTTGTCCCGCACCTCGACGTGGAACGACACTGCCTCCGAAGCGGGGGACCGAACCGTCGCCGTCGTGTACCGGACAAGTAGGTCCTGCTCCAGCGTGGGCACGAAGCCGCGTTCCTCCAACGCGGTCGCCGCCTCCGCCTGGTATCCGCGGACAGCGCAATAGACGCGCCGCGCCGGGCGATCGGGAAGGGAGGCGAGTGCCCCCACAATCAGATCGTCGAGCACGTCCCGCCGTTCTGGATCGTAGAAGAGATCGAGCACGTGAACCCCCGCCCGCGACGCGGTTCGAGCGTAGCCGGTCACCCGGTGTCCGTCCTCGATCAGCCAGCCGGCGACCGTGACTCCCGGCCCACCGCGCGTGGCGACGAGATCCCAGCGGTGGCTGGTGTACGCCTCCGCGTCCTGGACAGTCCGCGGCACGGCGGCGTTGTACAACTGGTGGATGGCCCACGTGTCGGCCGCCGTCTGCGGCCGCAGCCCACGGCCGCGGACGGTTCCCCCAAGGTCGTGTGCAGCGAAGATCGTCTCCGCAGCGTAGGGCGACCAGGCGAGGCGACGTAGCACCCCTCCAATCGGTACGCCGTGCGGCACCCGGGCGTAGAGACGCTTCACTCCCCGCAAACCGGCACCGCGAGCCGCATGGAGCAGCATCGCCTCCCAGACCGGGTCGGCGTCGAAGACGCCGACGGAGGCCCCTAAGGCGACCGCTATCCACCGCCGATCAGGCCCAATGGCGTGGAACTGGGCGTACCCGACAAGACGATCGCCGGCGCTGGCGACGAACGTCGGTCGACGGCCCCAGCCACCGGGCAACGACGCCCTCAGCCCGGAGCGGAGCACGCTCAAGGAACCCAGGTGCGACTCCGGCTGGTTGAGCCGGTGCAGCAGGTCAAGGCGACGCAAACTTGCTCCGTCCCGCCACCGGACGTTGCGTACCTCAACGGGAAGGATGCTCGGGGGGGACGCCGACGGCTCACCCGCCGCGACGGAGCTCTCAGGCGCGACCGATGTCGTGTCCCGCCGCAAGACGGCAGGAGGGTCGGCGGCTGCAAAGCGAGGATCCCAAAAGGTCACCATTCGTAGCAATTATAGCATGGGAGGATGGGCTAAGAACGGTGCTCCATCGTGGAGAAATTGTTGCGTTTCCCAGCACCGGGGAGGCACTCCGCCCTACAGCGCGCGCCGTCCGGCCATGGCCCGACCGAGGGTTACCTCGTCGGCGTACTCCAGATCACCCCCCATCGGCAGACCGCTCGCCGGCCGCGTGACGTTGACCCCGAGCGGAACCAGGAGGCGGTGCAGGTAGGTCGCGGTCGCCTCGCCCGGCAGATCGAGATTCGTCGCCACGATCACCTCGTCCGGGTCCTCGTTGCGGACCCGGATCAGCAACTCCTCGATCTTCAGCTTGTCTGGGCCGATCCCCTCGACCGGGGAGACGGCTCCGTGCAGGACATGGTAGCGCCCCTTGAACTGCCCCGTCCGCTCCAGGGCGACGGCGTCGAGCGGCTCTTCGACGACGCAGATCGACCGGTCCCGCGTCGGGTCGGCGCAGATTGCGCACGGGTCCGACTCGGTCGTGTTGAAGCAGACCGAACAGAGGCGGATCCGCTCCTTGACCTCCAGGATGGCCTCAGCCAGCGCGTTCGCCTCCTCCCGCGAGGCGCGCAACAGAAAGTAGGCCAAACGCGAAGCCGTTTTGGGGCCGATTCCCGGCAACTTCGCGAACTCGTCGATCAACGTCACGACCGGCTGCGCCGTGGCCGCAGAACCCGAAACCGTCACGCGCCGGCCCCCCTCCTGGTACGCCGTTGAGCCGTGCTGCCACGGTAAGACCCGCTGCCAGGCAATGAAAAGTCGGGCCGCCTTCCGGCTCGGCCCCGCCGCAGGCGTCCGACGACGGATACGATCGCGCAACCGACAGGATCTGTCGCGTCTCGCCGCCCGATGAACTGCTCGTCGCGCTGAGAGACTATCGCTTCGCCCCGCCGCCGATGCTACCGCCCAGCGACGCGGCCGGGCGGCAGTGCCCGCACCGGCCGGTACGGGCTCGGTATCGGAGGAGGAGCCGGGTGGACGTCTCGGACCGCACCCCAACTCCCCGGAGGCGTGATGCTCCATCCACCTGGGCCGGGAACAATAATTTTACCAGGAGAAGGGCCGCCAAGACACCCCGAAACCGGACCGATGCCGTTCACGGCGAGTCGACCACAATTCCCCTTCGTTCCCCGCAGCGACAACCCGGTCTCCTGCTCCCGCCGATTTGGGCAGGTGCGCGGCCGTCGGTGCGCTCGAGCCAGCGGGAGGTGCGGCGTGGCCCGGCCCGGCCGCCTACTCGTCGTCGGAGAGGACCGGCCGGCCGCGGAGTCCGTCGGCGGGGCCGATCACGCCGTCGTCCTCCATCCGCTCGATCAAGCGGGCCGCGCGGTTGTAGCCGACCCGCAGGCGCCGCTGCAGCATCGACGCGGACGCCGTGCCGTGCTGGCGGACAATACCGAGCGCCTGCTCCATCAACGGATCGTCCCCCCCCTCGTCGACCTCCCCGCCCTCGCCGGGCAAATCGAGCCACTCCTGAGCGAAGCGGGGCACGGGCGCGACGGCGTGCCAGTGCTCGACGACGTACTGGGAATCCTTGTCGTCGATGAAGGCGCCTTGGATCCGCTGCGGTTTAGCGGCGTCCGGCGGCAGAAAGAGCATGTCACCCCGGCCCAGGAGCCGCTCTGCTCCTGGCATGTCGATGATCACCCGGCTGTCGGTCAAGGAGGAGACGGCGAAGGCGATCCGGGCTGGCACGTTCGCCTTGATTAGGCCGGTCAGCACGTCGACCGAGGGGCGCTGGGTGGCGATGATCAGGTGGATTCCGGTCGCCCGCGCCATCTGCGCCAGGCGGACAAGTAGCCCCTCAACCTCGTCCGGGGCGGTCATCATCAGGTCGGCCAGTTCGTCGATGATCACGACCAGATACGGCAGTCGCTCGGCCCCCGGCTCGTCGGCGACCTTCAGCCGGTAGCCGTCGAGGTTGCGGACCCCGAGCTCGGAGAAGAGCCTGTAGCGGCGCTCCATCTCCCGCAGCGTCAAGCGGAGCGCGCCGACCACCTTGTCCATCTCGGTCACGACCGGGCACTGCAGGTGGGGCACGCCGTTGTAGCCGGTCAGTTCGACCATCTTCGGGTCGATCATCAGCAGCTTCAGGTCATCCGGCGTCCGTGTCAGGAGAAAGGTCGAGATGATGCTATTGAGGCAGATGCTCTTGCCCGAGCCGGTCGCGCCGGCGATCAGGAGATGGGGCATCCGGGTCAGGTCGCCGACGACGTAGCGGCCGTTGACGTCACGGCCGAGCGGGATCGGCAGCTTCGCCTTGCCACGGACAAAGGTCGATGACTCAAGCGTCTCGCGGAGGCCGACGGTGGCGATCTCCTCGTTGGGGATCTCCAAACCGACCCGCGCCAGCCCGGGGACGGGCGCCTCGATCCGGATGCTGGGGGCGGCGAGCGAGAGGGCAAGGTCGTTCTGGAGCTCGGTGATGCGGCGGACCTTGATCCCGGGGCCCGGCTCGAGCGCGAACTGGGTCACCGCCGGCCCAGGGTTCACCTCCCGCACCCGTGCCTCGACCTTGAAGCTGGCGAGCGTTTCCTCGATCCGCCGCGCCTTGGCGTGGAGCCCGGCGGTGTCGGGGGCGACGCCGTCGTAGTACGTCAGGCGGGCGAGGTCCGGTGCGGGGAGCGGCGCCCCTAACGGGGCGGGGAGGGGCGGGCGCTTGACGGCCGGCTTCGGGACGGTCTGGGTGGCGGCCCGCGCCGGCACGTTGATGATCGGCGGGGGCGGTGGGGCTGGCGGCGAGGGCTCGACCGCGACCGCCGCGACCGCCGAGGGGCGGGACTTGGGTTCCTCGTCGAAGACGGCACCGGCCGCGTCGGCGCCACGACCGGTGCCGAGACGCCGCGCGCCGCCGATCGCGGCAAAGATCACGCGCGGCACCCGCCAGGCGAGGCGCGTGATGGCGGCGATCGGCAAGAGGCCGGCCCGGAGGCCGCGCCATAGGACGGCGGCGAGGGCCCGGCAATCGGCCCAGAACGTCAGCAGGTCCGTTCCGGCAAGGAGAAAGACGGAGAAGACGCCGACGACCAGGAGGGCGAGACCGGCCCCCAGTTCGCCCAGGGCAGTCCGGGCGAGGTCGGCGACGGCGACGCCGAGATACCCCCCCGCGTCCGGCCGGGGGCGACCGGCGCCGAGCTGGAGCAGGCCGGCGATGGCGGTCCCGAAGCCAAAGCCGCCCAAAAAGTGCCGCGCCTCGAGGACCGGGCCGAACCCGGTGGCCAGGGCACGCAGCGCGACCAGGGCGATCAGGATCGGGACGAGCGGGGCGGCTCGGCCGTAGGAGGCCGCGAGCGCCCGCCCCCACCAGGCGAGGAGGCGCCCCTCGTCGCCGCCGCGCCCGAGCACCCAGGCGGAGAGGAGGGCGACGACGACGAGCCCGACGCCGAGGACCTCGCGGCGCAGGCGCGGGGAGCCAACGATCCCCGGCAAGGCAGCAGCGAGGCGGTGGCCAGCACCGGAAAGGCGCTCCCGCGGCGAGAACCGCCCCGCGAGGCCACCGGCGCCGCGCCGCGCGCCGGGCCGGGAGGTTGCGGCTCGGGCCTTGGGGGTCGACACCATGCGACGCGGTCTCCGTGATCGGGGCGCGGGCGGCAGGGGGAGGCGCCGGGGGCGGGGCGATGGCGGGGTAGCGGCAGTGTACGTGCATCGTGTACGGAGGACAAGAGAACCGAACGGACGCCGTCCCTTGCGGAAATAGAACATATGTTCTAACCTTGCTCCTGGGCGAACGGTTCCACTCGCGACGCCGGGCCGTTGCTGGGACACCGAGTCGTCCACTCCAGCGGTCAGCCGGAATACCGCGAGCCGACCAAATCTAGGCAAGGAGAGAGGCCGTGCCGATCGCCTGTGTCTCCATCCCGCACTTTGCGCTCCGGGTTGCCGTCCTCGATCGCCCGGAGCTAGACGGCGCCCCGCTGGTGCTCGGGCCACCGGCGGGCGGGCGGCCGGTCGTCGCCGACGCGACGCCGGAGGCCATCGCCCGCGGGATCCGGGCCGGCCTGGGCCTGCGGGAGGTCACCGCCCTCTGCCCGGAGGCGACCATCTTGCCCCCCCACCCACTGCGCGAGGCGGCCGCGCTCGACCGGATCGTCGCCGCCCTCGAAGGGTTGAGCCCGCTGATCGAGCCGGACCCGGAGCGGCCGGGGAACCTCTACGTCGACCTCCTCGGCCTGGAGAAGCACCTTGGTCCGCCGCGAGCGGCGGCGGCACGGCTGCTGGCGACCGTGCCGCCGGTCCTTCGGCCGCGGGTCGGGGTGGCGCCGACCCCGTTCGCGGCACGGGTCGCCGCCAGCCGCGCCGCGCCGGGGGGGACGCTCACCGTCGACGGGGAGACCGCTGAATTCCTCGCCTCGTCGCCGATCGCCTCGCTGCCGCTCCCCCCAGACGCGCTGCGCCGCTTTGAGCGGCTCGGACTGCGGACGCTCGGCGACCTGGCAGCGCTGCCGGCCGCCGCCGTCCAGGCCCGGTTCGGCCCGAGTGGGCGTCGCGCCTGGGCGCTCGCCTCGGGCCACGACGACGCGCGCATCCACCCCCGACCGCGCCCGGAGTCGGTGACCGAGACGCTGGCGATGCCGGAGCCGGCGACCAGCCTGGAGACGATGCTGATCGCCCTGACGCGGCTGGCGCTACGCGCCTTCGAGCGGCCGGCGCTAACGGAGCGGCACGTCCGCCAGGCCCGGCTCCGCGCCGCGCTGGAAGGGGGGCGCTCCTGGGAGCAGTTGGCGACTCTGCGCGAACCGGGCGGTCAGTGGCGGGTCGTCCAAGCCCTTACCTACCGGCTCCAGGCGGCGACACTGCCCGGCCCGGTCGAGGCGGTGACGTTGGAGCTCTCTGGCCTGGTCGATGCCACCGGGCGGCAGGAGAGCCTGCCCGGTCTCCGCTCGCGCCGGCCGCGCCAACTGGCGGAGGCCGGCCGGGAGCTGAGGCAGCGGTACGGCACGTCGACCCTCTTTCGCGTGGTGGAGGTGGAGCCGTGGTCCCGGATCCCGGAGCGGCGCCGGGCGCTGATGCCCTACGACCCCTCAACCAACCGCGGCCGGTGACGGTTCTCACCCGCGGCCCGGAGGAACTGCCGGCCGCCCTGGTCGAGCGGGGTCGTCGCCGCCCGGTTGCCCGGATCCAGGACGGCTGGCGGATCGATGACGAGTGGTGGCGCGACCCGATCAACCGACGCTATTACCGGGTGATGCTCGACGATGGCAGCCTCCGTACTCTCTACCACAACCTGGCCGACGACCGCTGGTACGAGCAGTCATACTGAGGGATATATCGACTGCCTGGCGCTCCCTTTTCGGGACAGCACCGGGGCGCCGGCTCTCCGGCCGTGATCGCTCCCCCCTACGTCGAGCTCCACCTCCACACCGCCTACTCCTTCCTCGACGGCGCCTCGCTGCCCGAGGAATTGATCGGGCGCGCCGCCGAGCTCGGCTACCAGGCCCTTGCCGTCACCGACCACGACGGTCTCCACGGGGCGATGGAGTTCGCCCGTGCCGCACGCGCGGCCGACATCGCCCCGATCACCGGCGCCGAGCTAACCCTCCTCGACGGCTCCCACCTGACCCTCCTTGCCGAGACCCCGATCGGCTACGCCAACCTCTGCCGCTTGATCACCGCCGCGCACGGAGGACCGTACGACGGTCCCCTCCGCCACGGTGAGGCTCTCCCCAGGCTCGGACCCCCAAGCCCAGGGCAGGGGGGGGCATCCCCCGTCGACCGCGCCCCCCGCCTCGACCCCGCCATCCTCCCCGCCCACGCCGACGGACTGATCCTCCTCACCGGCTGCCGCAAGGGCACCCTCTCGCGCCTGATCGATGTCGACCAACTGCCGGACGCGGCGGCGCTCCTGCGCCGTTACGTCGAGTGGTTCGGCCCCGCGAACGTCGTCGTCGAGCTCCAGCAGAACCTCGTCCACGGCGACACCCATCGCGTCGCCGCCCTCGTCCGCCTCGCGGAGCGAGCCAGGCTGCCGTACGCCGCCACCGGCAACGTCCACTACCACCGCCAGGAGCGGCACCGGCTGCAGGACGTCCAGGTCGCGATTCGCCACCGGGGCACCCTTGACGCCGCCCACCGCGCCCGCCGCCCGAACGCCGAGTTCTTCCTCCGCTCCCACCAGGAGGTCGCCGACCGCTTCGCCCGCTACCCCGCGGCGCTGCGGACGACACTGGCCGTTGCCGAGCGCTGCGCCGGCTTCGATCTGACCCGAGACCTCTCCTACGCCTTTCCCCGCTACCCGACCCGGACGGGCGAGACCCCGGACGGCGTGCTGGCCGATCTCTGTTGGCGGGCGCTCGTCGAACGGTACCCGGACGACGGTCAGACCGAGGCTGCCGCCCGCCTGGAGGAAGAGCTGCGCTTGATCGCACTCCACCGGCTCGGTGGCTTCTTCCTCCTCTACCGCGACCTGCTGGATCTGGCGCGGGAGGTGGCGGTCGAGATCCGAGGCGCCGACAGCCAGAACGTTCTGCCGCCCGGCCGAGGGCGCGGCTCGTCGGTCGGCTCGATCGTCTGCTACCTGATTGGCCTCTCCCCGGTCGACCCGCTCGCCCACGACCTAATGCTCGGCCGCTTCCTGAACGAGGAGATGAGTTCGGTCCCGGACATCGACATCGACTTCCCGCGCGAGATCCGGGAGCGCTTGATCGAGCGCGTCCACGAGCGCTACGGAGCCGATCACGCGGCCATGGTCTGCGCCTACCCGACCTACAAGCTCCGCTCTGCCGTGCGCGAGGTCGGCAAGGCGCTTGGCCTGCCGCCCACCGACCTCGACCGGATCGCCAAGCTAAGCGAGCCGCGCTCCGCCCGCGCCCTCGGCGAGGAGCTAGCCCGCATGCCGGAGTACGCCGCCCGCCTCGCCGCGCCCCCCTGGTGCCACCTCGTCGAGCTCGCCGGCCAGCTTGCCGGCTTCCCCCGCCACGTCTCCCAGCACTCCGGCGGCATGATCGTCTCCTCGACGCCGCTGGTCGAACTGGTTCCGGTCCAGCCGGCGGCGATGGCCGGCCGCTTCCTCTGCCAGTGGGACAAGGACTCCTGCGACGACGCTGGCTTCGTCAAGATCGACTTCCTGGCGCTCGGCATGCTCTCGCTTGTTGAGGAGTGCCTGGAGCTGATCGTGGAGTCCGGGAAGCCGGCGGTCGACCTGAGCCGGATCGACTTCGCCGACGAGCCGGTCTACGAGATGATCCGTCGGGGCGACACGGTCGGCGTCTTCCAGATCGAGAGCCGGGCTCAGATCCAGATGCTGCTCCGGACGCAGCCGAGCCGCCTGGAGCACCTCGTCGTCCAGGTCGCCATCGTCCGCCCCGGCCCGATCATCGGCGGCGCCGTCAACCCCTACGTCCGCCACCGCGAGTGGCAGCGCCGCCACCCCGGCGTCCCCTTCCAACCCGACTACCTCCACCCGCTCCTGGAACCGGTGCTGGCGGAGACGCTCGGCGTCGTTCTTTACCAGGAGCAGGTGCTGGGCGTAGCGATGGCGCTGGCCGGCTTCAGCGCCGGCCAGGCCGACCAGCTGCGGCGGGCGATGAGCCGCAAGCGCTCCCGCGAGGCGATGCTGAACCTTTGGCAGCAGTTCCGCCGCGGTGCCGAGCAGAACGGGGTCGACCCAGCAACGACGAGAACCGCCTTCGAGCAACTGCTCGGTTTCGCCGAGTACGGCTTCCCCAAAAGCCACGCCGCCGCCTTCGCCCTCCTCGCCTACCAGTCGTCGTGGCTGCGCTGCCACTACCCGGCGGAGTTCGCCTGCGCCCTGCTCAACAACCAACCAATGGGCTTCTACGCGCCGCACGTCCTGGTTAACGACGCCAAGCGCCACGGCGTCCGCGTCCTCCCCCCGAACGTCAACGAGAGCGACGTCCGCTGCACCGTCGAGGGTGGTGCGGTCCGGATCGGCCTCGGCTACGTCGCCGACCTCGGCGAGGAGAACGCCGCCCGTCTCGTCCGCGAGCGGCAGGTGGACGGCCCCTACCGCTCACTGGCCGACCTCGTCCGCCGCGTGCCGCTGCGGCCGGAAGCGGCCGAGAACCTCGTCACCATCGGCGCCGCCGACGGCTTCGGTCTGGGCCGCCGCGAGGCGCTCTGGCAGCTCGGGCTCTTCCTGCCGGCGCGGCGCTTCGGCGGCGGCCGGACGGCGAAGGAGCCGGGCACCCAGCTCCCGCTGGCGCTGCCGGTCGCGCAGGACATGGTCGAACTGGCGCCGATGGGGCCGTGGGAGCAGATGGCGAACGACTACGACACCCTCGGCCTCTCGCCCCGCTACCACCCCCTCGGCCTGCTCCGCCCCCGCCTGCCGGACGGGATCGCCTCGACGGCCGACCTGGCGACCTTGCCGCACGGCCTCCTCGTCCGGGTCGCTGGCCTGGTCGTCTGCCGCCAGCGGCCGGGCACCGCGAAAGGGATCACCTTCCTGCTGCTGGAGGATGAGCACGGGTTGATCAACGTGATCGTCTATCCCGCGCTCTACGACGAGCAACGACACGTCGTCCGCGGCGAGCCGTTCCTCCTCATCGAGGGAAAGCTGCAGCGGCGCGACGGCACGATCAACGTCCTCGCCCACCGCGTCCGTCCCCTCGATGGCGCCCGCTCCGCCGTCTCGCCCCTCTCCGAGGCAAACCTCCCCGTAGCCCGCGACCTCGACGTCGTCCCCGCCAAGGAGCGCGCTGTCGAGGACGAGCGCCGGATCATCGACCTCCGCCCAATCGCGCCGGCGTCGCACAACTATCGGTAATGGAGCGAAAGCGTCTCTTCAACGGACCCCGCATGATTGCTGGTGATGCGCGGACCGCGTACAGCCCCATCGGGGGTTTCGTGGGTTCGGCCCGGTGGACTCAGTCCCGAACCTCCCACATGGCGCTAGCGTGCACCCCAACCCGGTGTCACCGGCCACAGGACGGAGCTGGAAGCGACGCGGGCACCGCAAGCGGCAGTTCGCCCGCAAGGTCCAGCCGAAGGACCGTCCCCTCGCCGTCGTCGGCACCGAAGGCGGGGGAGGAAACGTAGAGTGCACCGTCCGGACCGAACTCCATCGACGTCGGCAACGCCAACCCCGTCACCACAACCTCCGCTCCATCCGGTGCCGTCCGCCGGACGACGCGCCCGCTGCCCGGCGCAATCTCGCCGCCGTCGTCGCCGTAGCCGGTCGCCATTTCCAGAGCGTAGAGCCCGCCCACGGTGTCCACGGCGAGACCCGTGATCAGGCTCAAGCCGGTCCAGGCGTCGGTCACCGATCCGTCGGCGGCGACCCGGACCACCTTCGCCGTCCCCTCGGTGTAGGGGGAGATGGAGAAGTAGGCGACGTAGACGCCGCCGTCCGGGGCGGGGGCGATGCCGGTCGGGATCGGGTGCCCACGCGAGAGGTCCGCGACCCGGCTCACCTCGCCATCCAGACCCAGCCGCAGCAGCTGATTGCTGTTCCCCTCGGTAGCAAGGAAGCCGTCGCCGTCCGGCAGCAGCGCGTACGGCTGCCCATCCGTGTCGTAGTCCCCCGGCACGGCGACCACCGGGTTGCCGCGGATAAAGGAACTGACGTCAGCGGCGAGCGCTAACCTGCCGTCCGCCTCCACCCGGTAGAGCCCGTTCACCGCCGCGCCCCCGTCGATGTTTCCCCCCGCGACCAGGGCGTACAGGTCGCCGTCGAGGAAGGCAACGTCCGCCACCCCGACCGGTGCCCCAAAGACGACGCGGGAGGTCGGCACCCCCTCCACCAGGGCCGTCGCACAACCGTCGACCACGCGCGCCGCGCCGGCGTCCCCGCCGACCCGCCCGGCAAGGGCGATCACCATTCCGCCATCATCGCCAAAGGCGAACCCGCGCGGGTTAACGAGACCGCCCGCAACCACCTGCACCGGTTCGCCCGCAACCGGCGTTGCCCGGGTGGAGACCGACGGCACCGCGCCCAGCCCAAGGAGCAGCACGGCCAGCACGCCCCGCCACAGCACCGCCCGGTCGAACACGGTCCCCTCCCCTCCCGGCGCCGACCGGTGCCGGATCACCGGTGCCGGGTCAGACGTCCACCACCATCCGCAGGATCAACGGCCGCCGTCGCGTCCGCCGGTAGAGGTAGGTGGCCGTCACGTCCCGCAATCACCTGCTCAGGTAGCTAACGTCGTCGCGACCGTTTGCAGCGGTGCCGAACGTCTCCCGGAGGTGCCCCTTCGTCTCTTGGAGCAACTCACCCGACCGCTGCTCGTGGACGAAGCCGCGGGTCACGATCTCCAGCCCGGACACGATCAAGCCCGTCTCCCGGTCGACCCCGACGATCACGAGCAGGCCGCCTTCGCGCGCCAGCGCACGCCGGTCGCGGACCACAACATCGCCGACCTCGCCGACGGTCGTGCCGTCCACGTACACCTACCCCGCCTCGACCCGGTCGGTTACCGCCGCCTTCTCCGAGCTGATCTCGACCACGTCGCCGACCTCGGCGAAGGTGATCCGCTCCCTCGACACCCCAACCTCGGCCGCCAGATCGGCATGGAGGGCCATGTGGCGGTGCTCGCCGTGGAACGGCAGGACGTCGGCCGGGCCGGTCAAACCAGCATCCGTCGCAGCTCGTCGCGACTCGCGTAGCCGGAGACCTGGACCAGCGCAAGCGAAACGCAAATCACTTCGGCCCCGACCCGGAAGAGCCGGCTGATAACCCGGTACAGCGCCGTCTCGTTGCCCGGGATGGGCGTCGCCGTGACGACGACCGTGTCACCCTCGCCGATGGCGGCCTCCCGGTGGTCACCGCTCGCGATCCGGTTCAGCGCCGCCATCGGCTCCCCCCGGGAGCCGGTCACCGCTTAGACAACCTCCTCGTCCGGTAGCTGCGCCGCCTGACGCGGCTCGATCAGCAGGCGCTCTGGGTCCGTGAGGTAGGCGAGCTCCGGCGCCATCCGCCAGAAAAGATCCGGGAACCCGTCCCACCTCCGTCTAGAACAACGTCATCTGCTCGGACGCCGGACCAGCGCGCTCCGTCTCGACTTCGCGCTCCCGCTCCGCCTCGGCCAGGAACTTGGGCAGCTTGGCAAAGTCGTCCTCGATCGCGCCCCGCAATGCCCCCTGATGGAGCGCCGCTGCCGGGTGGTACATCGGCACGATCAGCCGCTTGCCGTCCCGCTTCGGTTGGCCGTGGATGCGGGAGATCCGCTCACCGGGGAACCAGCGCGCCATCGAGAAGCGTCCGAGGGTGACGATCACCTCCGGGTCGATTGCCGCAATCTGCCGCTCCAGATAGGGGGCGCAGGCGGCGATCTCGTCCGGCAGCGGGTCGCGGTTGCCCGGCGGTCGGCACTTGACGACGTTGGTGATGAAAACGTCCTCCCGGGAGAGCCCGGCCTTCGCCAGCAGCTCGCCCAAAAACTTCCCAGCGTTGCCGATGAAGGGCCGACCCCGCTGATCCTCGTGCCAGCCCGGTCCTTCGCCGATGAGCATCACCCGCGCCTTGGGATCACCTTCTCCCGGGACGGCGTGCGTCCGGGTGCGGGAAAGCTCGCACTTCGGGCAGACGCGAACCTCGGCCGCGACCTGATCCAATGCCTCGCTAGATCGCTCTTCACCCTCGGCCACCGTCTCCCCCAACCCGTGCCTGCGCGGCAAACCCGATCGAGTATAGCGGAGCCGCGGAGACGCCCCCAGCGCGACCGTCGCTCGGCTCATAGCCGCTCTTGGAATCGGTGGTCGACCGAAAGCCCCCGGCTCGGTGGGCCGCGGCGCCCTCCAACCCGGCCCTGCAGGGAAGCCGATCACCCGTCCGTCAAGCTCACGGACGTCGTCTCCTGCGGCGCAGCACCGTCAGATCCGTCGTCCTCGTCCGGATCGACCGTTCGCAGGTCGGTGGTCAGATCGGCGGTGGTAAGCGCCAGCGCGCGGGCCGCGAGCGCCCCAAAATGTGGAACCGCCGGTGGGGGTGGCACGGGCAGGATCGACGGGTGGTCGGCGTGCTGGTACAGCCACCGGTTCAGGATGTTCGTCTCATCCACTGCCGCGTGGTCGACCGGCACGACCGCCCGCGCCGAGCAACGATCCCAGGCCGCCGCCAGCCGCTCCCCCAGGGCGTCCCCTCCGTCGGCGTGCCGCCCCCGGATCTGTGCCCAGAGCTGGCCTCCGGCCACGAGCAGAATCTCCCGCGCGTCCTGCTCGACCGAGGGGAGCACAACGAGGAGGGTCTGCGTCTCGGCAGCCTCTCGGAGACGGCGCTGCGCACCCACCACGCTGTTCACCTGCAGCAGATCCCGCCGCAGCCGCGCGGCCCGCTCGAAGTCGAGCTTTTGGACCGTTTCCTCCAGCCCGGCCCACAGCAATTCGTACAGGGTCCCGTCGCGGCCGTCGAGAAAGGCGACGACGTCTCGGACGAGCGCCGCGTAGCGATCCCGGTCGGCCCGCCCCACGCAGGGACCAAGGCAGCGCCCCAGGTCGAGCTCCAGGCACGGCTTGCCGTAGGAGCGGGCGTCCTTGAAGGAGCGGGTGCAGGTTCGGATCGGCACCACCCGATTGACCAGGTCGACCGTCTTGCGGGCGCCGGTCTTATTCCGGAACGGCCCGAAGTAGCGGGCACCGTCGTCCTTCCGGGCCTTTGCGAGCGTCACCCGCGGCCAGGGGGTGGCGACGTCGACCCGGATGTAGGGGTAGTGCTCGAAGGAGCGGAGCGCCGTGTTGTAGCGCGGCTGGTAGCGCTTGATCAACTGCGACTCGAGCAGCAGGGCCTCGAGCTCGGAACCGACCACCTCGACGTCGATTTTGGCCAGCGACTCGAGCAGTCCATCCATCTTCCGCGTGTAGCCGAGCGGTTGGGAGTAATAGGAGCCGACCCGGTCGCGAAGGTTCTTCGCCTTGCCGACGTAGACGATCCGGTCGCCGGCGTCGCGCATCAGGTAGACCCCTGGCGCCTTCGGGATGTCGGCCAGCAGCGACCGGTCGAGCACGGCGTGCCCGCGACCGACCCGTTCCCGCGGTTTCGCGGGCAGCGCCCCGCCCAACCGCTTCAGCTCGTCGAGCGAGCTCACCCCCTGTTCTCGGGCGAGATCGGCGAGCCGGAGCGCGACCTCGGCGGTCAGGGCGGCATCAGCACCGGCGCGATGGAGCTTGCGTCCGTCCGGCGCCAACCCGAGCGCCTGGGCGACCGCCGCGAGTTTCGGCTTGCGGATGCCAGGGATGAGCCGGGTCGCGAGGCCGAGGGTGTCGAGCCGGTCATTGACGAGGACCGGCCGCGCGGCGCGCTTCAGCTCGGCGTTGACGAATCCAAGGTCGAAGCCGACGTTGTGGCCGACGACCGGTAGCTCCGCGACGAGGTCGACGAGTTCGGTCGCGATCGCCTCGAAGCGGGGGGCGTCGGCGACCTCCTCCCCGGTGATGCCGGTCAGCTCGGTGATGTACTTGGGGATGCGTTTTTCCGGGTTGACCAAAGTCTCGAGACGCCCGGTCTCTCGCCCCTCGTGGTATCGGATGGCCGCGATCTCTATCACCCGCTGCTGCATGGGGCGGAGTCCGGTCGTCTCGACGTCCAGGACGACGAAGTCCGCCAGGACGATCCCGGGGGCATCGGTCGCGACGCCGGGGAGCACCCAGTAGCCGTCGGGCCTGAGCGAGAGACCGTCCTCCGATCCCAGCATCCTCCGTAGGAGCGGCCGCCAGATGACGGGAGAGCCGACGCTGCCGAAGACGTGGCCGACCAGGACGTCTTCGTGCGCGGAACCGCCCCGCTCCCGAACGAAGGCCGCAGCCCGCTCGCCAAGGTGGGCGTACCGCTCCCCTGCAGCGCCGACCATGGGCCCGATGGCGGACATCTGGTTCGACTTCGGTTCACCGAGTTCCATCGCGGCCCACGTCTCTTGCCCGACCGGGCACCCATGCCGGCGCTCGGTCGGCGTCACGCCCTGTGCTAAACTCGATGTACGTTCAGTGCGTTTTTCCCCATTGTACCGCACAGACGGTCACCCCCGAAGAAAAGGAGCAGGGCCCCCATGGCGGTCGCGCGGGAGACGGTAGCACCCGTCCACCTTCGCCTCGAGGAGCTACGACGGACCATCGACCGTATGAATCATGACTACTACGTCCGCGACCGGCCGTCTGCCACCGACGCCGAGTACGACGCCCTGATGCGCGAGCTGCGCAAGCTCGAAGCCGACCATCCCGAACTGGTCACCCTCGAGTCGCCGACGCAGCGGGTCGGCTCCGCGCCCCAGGCAGGATTTGGGGAGGTGCCGCACCCGGTCCAGATGCTTTCGCTGGGCAACGTCTACGACGAGGCGGAGCTGCGCGCTTGGGCCCTACGTGCCGCGACCCGCGCCGACGTCGCGTCGCTCGCGTTGGTGAGCGAACCAAAGATCGACGGTCTTGCCGTCGCGCTCACCTACGTCAACGGCCGGTTCGACCACGGCGCCACCCGCGGCGACGGTTCGATCGGCGAGGACATCACGGCCAACCTCCGAACGGTCCGATCGATCCCGCTCCTGCTTCCCGCTCGCTCGGGAGAGCCGCTCCCTAGGCGGCTCGAGGTTCGCGGCGAGGTCTACCTGCGGAAGGGCGCCTTCGCGGCCCTCAACGAGCGGATCGAGCGCGACGGCGGTCGGCCGTTCATGAATCCGCGCAACGCCGCCGCCGGCTCCCTGCGCCAGCTCGACCCGAGGATCACCGCGACCCGACCCCTCCGGCTTTTCGTCTACGGCATCGGCTACATGGACGGGGGCGATCCTCCCACGAGCCACCTCCAAGCGCTCGACCTGCTCCGCGGCTTCGGATTCGAGCCGTCCCCCGAGGCTTCCCGCCACCCCACCGTGGATGAGGCGTGGGCCCGCTGCGTCTGGTGGCAAGCACGTCGCGACGCGCTCGACTTCGAGATCGACGGGGTCGTGATCAAGGTCGACGACGTCCGCCTCCAGCAGGAGATCGGCTTCGTCGCCCGTGAGCCGCGCTGGGCCACGGCCTACAAGTTTCCCGCTCTGCAGCAAACGACCCGCGTCCGCGACATCGTCGTCAACGTCGGCCGCACCGGCACCCTCAACCCCCTCGCTCTGCTCGAGCCAGTCAACATCGGCGGTGTCATGGTGAGCCGGGCGACCCTTCACAACGAGGACGAAGTCGCCCGGAAAGACATCCGAGTCGGCGACACCGTCGTCGTCCAGCGGGCGGGCGACGTCATCCCCCAGATCGTCCAGGTTATCGTCGAGCGCCGTGCCGGCGTCGAATCGCCGTTCCGGATGCCCGAAGCGTGCCCAGCCTGCGGCGCGCCGACCCATCGCGAGCCGGGCGTCGCGATGCGCTACTGCACCAACGCCGCCTGTCCCGCTCAGCTCAAGCAGCGGCTGCACCACTTCGTTGGCCGCGGCGCGATGGACATCGCCGGTCTTGGCGAGAAGCTGACAGACCGCTTCGTCGACCTGGAGTTGGTCCGCGATGTCGCCGACCTCTATGCGCTCGATTGGGAGCGGATCGCTCAGCTCGAGCGCCTCGGCGAGAAGAGCAGCGAGAACCTACGCCTCGCCGTGGAGCGGAGCAAGGAACGTCCCCTCCCCCGCCTGCTGGTCGCCCTCGGCATCCGCCACGTCGGGGACCGCTCGGCCCGCTTCCTAGCCGAGAGGTTCGGCTCCACCGATGCATTGGCGGCGGCGGAGTGCGACGAGATCGCCGCCGTATTCGGGATCGGCCCGATCCTCGCCCAGAGCGTGTTCGACTTCTTTCGCGAGCCGCGGAACCTCGCCGTGATCGACAAGCTGAAGGCCGCCGGCGTCCGGACAGCGGACGAACCAACCGCCGGCGGCGCCGGCGGCACCGCGCTCGCGGGCAAAACGGTCGTCCTCACGGGACGCCTCTCCTCCCTTACGCGACCGCAGGCGGAGGAGGCGCTCCGGCGCGCCGGTGCCACCGTCGGTTCTTCGATCTCGAAGAAGACTGCCTTCCTGGTCGCCGGGGAGGACGCCGGCAGCAAGGCGGAGCGAGCGCAGGCGCTGCAGGTCCCGATCCTCGCCGAAGAGGACCTGATTGCCCTGCTGTATGGAGAACGCGGTACGATGCCCGTGGACGGGGCGGTCAACGAGGACTCCGGGACCGATGCGATGGCGGCGCCCCCCGTCGAGACGGGGTCGGGGCGCGACGAGGAAGGGCGGCCATGAGCGGCTACACCATCGCATCACGGGAGGACGACCCCGTCCACACCGTGCGGACGATCGCACGCATCGCGCAGATGCTGATCGAGCTCCGGGACGAGTACGTGGAGCGGCCGCGCCCCGACATCCTCCGTCAGATCGACCAGCGCCTCGACGATCTCCTCGCCCAACGCGGCGAGCTCAACCACCGGATGGCGAACGCTCGGGCGGAGGAGTAGCCACGCGGGCCCCGGGGCCATCGGCAGTCGTTGCGATTCCTAGCCCCCACGACCACGAGGGATCGGCCGAGGAGTTGGCCGGACACGCTCAAGTCGAGGGTCAGGGCGCGGAACGTACCCGTAGACCATAAGGACGCTGCAGCATCCGAATCGTCTTGACCGCTCTGAGTGCGTTCTGCCACTACGGCGTCGTCGTCCCCGGCTTGACGAGAGGTACGCCGTGGGCGCAGAGCGGACATTCTTCGGCCACCCAAGTCGTGACGTCGAGCGTCGCCAGGGCCAGCAGCGGCACGTCGAGATTGGTCCGCCCGCCCGAGCGATCGATCAGCACGGCGACGCCGATGATCTCAACCGGGTGTGAGGCGAGCGCCGCGAGCGTCTCCCGGACCGAACCGCCCGTGGTCAGGATGTCATCGACCACGAGCACCCGACCCCCTGGCACGAAGCGGGTGCCACGGCGAATCTCTCGGGCCGGCTCCCCGCCGTCCCGACGTTCGGCGTACGCGGCGGCCACATCGAGCTGCCGCGCAACCTCGAACGCGAGCAGGATTCCACCGGTGGTCGGGCCGACAACCACGTCGACAGTCTCCCTCCGGAAGTGTTCCGCGATCTGCGCGCAGACCGCCTCGGTCGCTCTCGGCCACCGCAGCAGGTCGAACTTCTCCACGTAACGGTCGCTATGCCGGCCCGAGGCAAGGAGGAAATGCCCCTCCTTGAGCGCCCCGACGGCCCGGAGCCGGTCGAGCAGATCCATTGCGACCCATCCTTGTCTCACGCAAAACGGTACGGCACGACGTAGAAGGCGATTCCGAGCATGGCGAAGAGCGCGACGAGGTATGCCCCCTCCAACCGGTTCGACTCCGCGTCCAAGGACATCGGAACGGCAATCAGGGAACCTACGACGAGCGCGACCAGGTCGCAGCGGTTCAAGAGAAGCGTCATCGGCTTCCCGAGCGGCCTGCTGGCGAGGACCGGCACCGGCGTCACAAAGAGCGCGACCTGCAAGCCCGAACCGACTGCGATCCCGAGGGTCAAGTCCGTCTCGCTGCTGACAGCCAATCAGACGGCCATGAGGTGCTTGGCGACGTCACCAACCAACGGCCCCTGCATGATGCCGACGAAAAGCCTGCTCAATCCCCAGCTTTTAGCGGTGGATTCGAGGGAACCGACCAAGATCTCCCTCATGACGACGATGGCGATCGTGGCGAGAGTCAGGATGCCGAGCGCGATGGGCAGACGCCTAGTCACCCTATACGTCTCGTGCCCCTGAACCTTCTCCTCCGGCGACTTTTGGCGGAGGGAGAGGATCAGGTAGGGCACGTAGAGAACGATCAAGAAAACCGCCAGGCCGTCGCTCAGAAACACGATGTCCTGCTCACTCGGCCTCATCTCGCCGCCGACCAGATTAAGAACCGCCGGGATCGCGGGCGCCGCGACAGCAAGCATCAGCATCGTCGCGTTCGTGCCGGCCGCCTTCGCATTTGATGACTGGATCCCGTTCCGAGGGCCGCTGCAGTGGAGGGACAAGCCCAGCACGACCATAGTGTGGCCGAAGATCGATTGGGCAATGCTCGCCCTGACGACATCGACGAGCCGTTTCCGGAGGGCGACTATGGGGATGACCAGCGCCGCGGCGTCGACGGGAGTGGCGTCGAGGAGGGCTCCGAACTTCGGGCTCGTGTAGGTCGCCGTCTCGTCCGGCGTCCGGCCGAGCACCACTGCCAGGGGACGAGCGCCAGGGCCGACGAGATGAGGATGGCCAGATGCCCACCGATCCCGCCGACCTCCAGTATGCGCGTGATCGGGACGAGCACCAGCAGGATGTACCAAATCCGCATCATCCCGCGGCGACCGCTCCGAGCGCCAGGTCCGCGTCTTCGGCCCCCACCACCTGTGACTTCTCCTGCGGCTGGGCGGCACCGACGATCTCCGCCAAGCTCGCCACCCCTTCCTTCGCCATCCATGCCTCCAGCCCGTCGATGAGCCGGATCACCATCCCGGGTTGAGCAAAGATCGCCGTCCCGACCTGGATCGCGCTCGCGCCGGCAAGGAAGAACTCGAGCGCGTCATCGAGCCCCATGATCCCACCCATGCCGACGACCGGCACCCGGACCGCGGCGGCCACCTGGTAGACCATGCGCAGCGCGACCGGCTTGATCGCCGGGCCAGATAGCCCCCCGGTTACGTTCGCCAGTACCGGTCGCCGTCGCTTGACATCGATCGCCATCCCGACCAGCGTGTTGATCAGCGAGACAGCGTCCGCCCCTGCCTCCTCCACCGCTAGGGCGACGCCGACGATGTCGACCGCCCCAGGGCTAAGCTTCACGATGACCGGCAGCGTCGTCGCGGCCCGGACCGCCCGCGTCACCTCGGCCGACATCTCGGCGTCCCATCCGAAGCAGTAGCCGCCCTGGGCGACGTTGGGGCAGGAGACGTTGATTTCGATCCCGGCGATTCCCGGCTCCTCGTCGAGGACGGCGGCCATCATGGCGTAGTCCTCGACCGACTCGGCCGATATGTTGACCAGGGCCGGCACCCGCCAGTTCGCCCAGACCCGCGGGTACTTCTTGACGAAGCCGCGGATGCCGGGATTCTGGAGTCCGATCGCGTTCAGCATCCCGGCCGGGCCCTCGGCAATCCGCGGCATGGCGTTGCCGCGCCGCGGCAGCGGCGTCACCCCCTTGCTGACAAAGGCGCCGAGCCGTTGCACGTCGATGACGCCCGCGTACTCCTGCCCGTAACCGAAGCAGCCCGAGGCGGCAATGACCGGGTTGCTGAGCCGCAGCTCGTGCGGGTTGTTCGGAGCGAGATCGACGCTGAGGTCGATCCCCGCCGCGGCGGGGGTACCGCGCGGCGCTCGTCCTTCCGTCACCAGATCACCTCGTCGAGGTCGTAGACGGGTCCGTCGACGCACGACGCCTGCGTCCCGTGCCGCGTCTCGACGACGCAGGCGAGACAGGCACCGACGCCGCACGCCATGGCCCGCTCGATCGAGATCTGGACCGGCGGCTTGCCCCCCACCCGCAAGGGCTGGATCGCAGCGCGCAACGAGCGGTACATCGGCTCCGGCCCGCATGCGAAGATCTGGTCCGCCCAGCGCACGTAGTCGGCCAGCACCTCCGTCACGTAACCTCGGTGCCCCTTGCTCCCGTCCTCGGTGGCGACGACGTACTCGACCTCGCTCGGGAGCAGCGACGGCTCCAGCAGACCCGCTGCTCCTGCCGCCCCCATTGCGAAGGTCACGCTCAGGCCCCGCCGCACCGCCTCATCCGCCAGCATCACCAAGGGTGCGGCACCAACGCCGCCGGCCACCAGGAGTAGATTCCGGGCGCGGGGCGGGATCTCGTAGGTGTTGCCGAGTGGACCGAGGACATCGAGCCTCGTCCCGACCGGGCGCTCGGCCAGCCAGGCGCTACCCCGCCCGTAGGGCCGCACCAAAAACGTCAGGGTCGACGCCGTCGGATCGCTCCGGAAGACGGAGAAGGGGCGGCGGAGGAGGGGGTCGTACGATGCATCGTCCCGACAGAGGACCTCGAAAAAGCGGCCGGCGCGGAGCTGACGCACCATCTGCTCCGGCGCGCTCATCGTCAGCAGGAGCGAGTCCCCCATCGCCGGCTCGACCGCCACGATCCCGCCCACGAACTCGCGCGCTCGTACCACCGAACCGCCGTCCCCTGCCGGGACCTGGTCCGCGCGCTCGGCGCGGCCGGCCTCCGGATCGATCACGCGTGCGTTTCCCCGTCCCCGCAGCGGCGACGACGGGTCAATACCCGGTCCCCCGTTGCCGGTAGGCCGGCAGCGGTTGCACAGTATAGACGGCGCTTGCCTTCGCCATCGCGTCGACCACGGCCCTCGCCGTCTCGATCGAGGTGATGCAGGGGATGCCGCGCTCGACCGCGGCCCGTCGGATCTCCAGGCCGTCCAGGATCTCCTTGTCGGCCGGTCCCGGCGTATTGATCACGCCGTCAACCGTGCGGTCGAGGATCACGTCCAGCATGTCAGGCGATCCGCGGCCGATCCGCTTCGTCACCATCTGGACGGGCATCCCTGCCCGCTCGATCAGCGCGGCGGTCCCCTCCGTCGCGTAAAGCTTGTGACCCATCCCGACCAACTGGCGGATCGTCGGCAGCGCCTCCGCCTTGTCCTCGTCGGCCAACGTGACGAGCATCGACCCGTTGGGTGGCAGGGCGAGGCCGGCCGCGAGCAGCGCCTTAAAGAAAGCCGGCTCGAACGCCCGATCGATCCCCATCACCTCGCCGGTCGACTTCATCTCCGGCCCGAGATGAACCTCCACCCCGCGGAGCTTCGCCATCGAGAAGACCGGCGCCTTGACCGCCACGAGCGGCTGTCGCGGCCACAGTCCTCCCGGGAAGCCTTGCTCGGCCAGTGAGCGGCCAAGCATGACCCCCGTCGCGAGTTTGACCATCGGGACGCCCGTTGCCTTGCTCAGGAACGGGACGGTGCGGGAGGCACGGGGGTTGACCTCGAGCACGTAGATGCGACCGGCGTGGATCACATACTGGATATTGATCAGACCGCGGGCCCCGAGCCCGACGGCGATCCGCGTCGTGTAGTCGACCAGCGTCTCGACTTCGGCCGGGAAGAGGTTCACCCCAGGGTAGACCGCGAAGGAGTCGCCGGAGTGGACCCCGGCCCGCTCGATGTGCTCCATGATCCCGGGGATCAGGACCACTTCACCGTCGCATATGGCATCGACTTCGACCTCCTTGCCAAGGAGGTACTTATCGACCAGGACCGGATGCTCCGGCCGCAAGTTGGCAGCGTTGCGAATGTAGCGAGCGAGGTGGTCTGGCCCATAGACGACCTCCATCGCCCTCCCGCCGAGCACGTACGAGGGCCGGACGAGGACCGGGTAACCGATCCGGTCGGCCACGGCTTCGGCGTCCGCCAGGGACGTCACCGCCGCCCCAGGCGGCTGGGGCACCCCGAGGCCGCGTAGGAACACCTCGAAGCGGTGCCGATCCTCGGCGAGGTCGATCGCGTCGAGCGAACTACCCCAGATTTGGACCCCCTGCGCCGCCAGGGGCGCGGCCAGGTTGATCGCCGTCTGCCCGCCGAACTGGAGGACCACCGGCGGCGGCGTGGCGCCGATCTCCTCCCCCGTCTCGTGCCGCAGCACCTCGCCGACGCTCTCGGCGTCGAGCGGCTCGAAGTAGAGGCGGTCGGAGGCGTCGAAGTCGGTCGAGACCGTCTCCGGGTTGGAGTTGACCATGATCGAGGCCACCCCCGCCGCCCGCAGCGCCGCCGCCGCCTGCACGGCGGAGTAGTCGAACTCGATCCCCTGGCCGATCCGGATCGGCCCCGAGCCGACCACCAGCGCCCGCTCGTTGCCGAACGGCTCTGCCTCGTCCTCCTCCTCGTAGGTCGCGTAGAAGTAGGGCGTGACGGCAGCGAACTCGCCCGCGCAGGTATCAACCGTCTTGTAGACCGGCCACATCCGGAGCCGGTCGCGCTGCGCCCTTACCGCTCCCTCGGGCACGCCGGCGAGGCGGCCGATCTGGGCGTCGGAGAATCCTGATCGCTTCGCCTCCCAGAGCAGATCGGGAGCGGGCAGGCCATGCCGCAGCCGTGCCTCGAGGCCGACCAATCCCCGCAGCTTCGCGAGGAACCAATGGTCGATCCCGCTCATCGCGTGCAGCCGGTCGGCCCCGACGCCGCGCCGTAACGCCGCCATCACCGCCCAGAGGCGCTGGTCGTTCGGCCGCTCCACCATCTCCAGGATCGCGTCGTCGTCCCAGGTCGGGTCTTCCCACCCCAGGTCCTTGGCCGTCGACTCCAGCGAGCGGACCGCCTTCTGTAGCGCCCCCTCGAAGGAGCGGTCAATCGCCATCGCCTCGCCGGTCGCCTTCATCTGGGTGCCGATCGTGCGGTCGGCGCGGGCGAATTTGTCGAACGGCCAGCGCGGAATCTTGACGACGGCGTAGTCGAGTGCCGGTTCGAAGGCGGCCGTCGTCCTCGCCGTCACCGGGTTCGTCAACTCGTGCAGTCGACGGCCGATCGCGATCTTGGCGGCCATTCGGGCGATCGGGTAGCCCGTCGCCTTCGAAGCGAGCGCCGAGGAGCGGCTGACGCGGGGGTTGACCTCGATCACCGAGTAGTTCTCGGAATGCGGGTCGAGCGCGTACTGGACGTTGCACCCCCCCTCGATGCCGAGCGCCCGGATGATTCGCAGCGCGGAGGAGCGGAGCATTTGGTACTCGTCGTCGGTCAGCGTCTGCGATGGGGCGACGACGATGCTGTCGCCCGTGTGGACCCCCATCGGGTCGAGGTTCTCCATGTTGCAGATCGTGATGCAGGTGTCATCCCCGTCCCGCATCACCTCGTACTCGATCTCTTTCCACCCGATCAAGGACCGCTCGAGCAGGATCTGACCGATCGGGCTCGCGGAGAGCCCGCCAAGGACGATCCGGTCTAGGTCCTCCGAGGTCCGGGCGACGCCGCCCCCCGTTCCACCGAGGGTGAAGGCCGGCCGGATCACCAGCGGCAGCGGCACCCGCGTCGCGAACTCTCGCGCCTCCGTCAGGGACGTCGCGATGACACTGTCGACGACCGGTTCCCCCAGTTCCGTCAGCAGGTCTCGAAACAGGGCGCGATCCTCCGCCCGCTTGATCGCACCCAGCGGGGTGCCGAGCAGGCGGACGCCATAGCGGTCGAGGATGCCGAGGTCAGCCACCTGGACCGCCAGGTTCAGTCCCGTCTGCCCGCCGAGGGTCGGCAGGAGACCGTCCGGCCGCTCCCGTTGGATGACGCGGCGGACGACATCGGGCGTCAACGGCTCGACGTATACCGCGTCCGCGACGTCCTCGTCGGTCATGATCGTTGCCGGGTTGGAGTTGACGAGGATCGTCCGGATTCCCTCCTCGCGGAGGGCACGGCAGGCCTGCGTGCCCGCGTAGTCGAACTCCGCCGCCTGGCCGATCACGATCGGACCGGAACCGAGGACGAGCACGCTCTCGACGGTTGCCGCGGGGGCGTCGCTCACCGACGCCGTCCCGTCCCGGCACCCGCGGCCGTGTACTCTGCGACCATCGCCAGGAACCGATCGAAGAGTCCGTGGTTGTCCCAGGGGCCAGGGGATGACTCCGGGTGAAACTGGACGGACATGGCCGGCAGGCTGCGGTGCTCCAGGCCCTCGACCGATCCGTCGTTCACGTTGATCTGGGAGACCCGCCATGCGCCGTCGACCGGCAGGGACGCCCCATCGACCTCGAAGCCGTGGTTCTGGGAGGTGATTGTGACCCGGCCGGAGAGCTCGTCGCGGACCGGATGATTACCTCCGCGGTGGCCGAACTTCAGCTTCGTTGTGTCCGCGCCGAGCGAACGGGCCAGCAACTGGTGGCCGAGACAGATGCCGAAGAAGGGCGTTCCGTCGCGGACCACCGCCGCCACCACCGCGGGGTCGAGATTTGCAGGGTCGCCCGGCCCCGGCGAGACGACGACGCCGTCCGGCGCGAGCGCCGTGATCACAGCGTACGGCGTGCCGTAGGGGACGACCGTGACCCGTGCACCGCGGGCGACGAGCGACCGCACGATGTTCCGCTTCACCCCGCAGTCGACGACCACAATGTGTGGGCCCTCACCGTCGATCCGCTCCACCGTCTCGTCCGCGACCTCGCCGACCACGTCCTGCTCGCCCGGAAGCGGCGCCAGACGTGCGCGCTCGATCAAATCTTCGTCCGCGATCCCCTCCGCAGAGGAGACGAGCACGGCCCGTGTGTCACCGACGTCGCGGATGTGCCGGGTCAGCGCCCGGGTGTCGACACCGGCGATTCCGGGCACGCCGTGGCGCCGCAGGTACCCGTCGATGGTCCCCAGAGAGCGGTGGTGGCTCGGCTCTGGGCACGCCTCCCGCACCACCAGACCGGCGATCCAGGGCCGGCGCGATTCGTCGTCGGAGGCGTTGACGCCGTAGTTTCCGATCAACGGGTAGGTCATGCAGACGATCTGCCCGCGGAACGAGGGGTCGGTGCAGACCTCCTGGTAGCCGACCATCGTCGTCGTAAAGACCGCCTCCCCGGTGCCGTCCGCCGCCGCGCCGAACGAGCGCCCCCGGAACACGCGCCCATCCGCCAGGGCGAGGGCCGCGTCTCCGCCGGGCCGATAGCGGGGTGTCTCGGTCCGGTTGCCCGCGCTATCCGGCATACCGCTCCTCCCCCCCCACGAGCGTCAGCTTCACTCGCCCTTGCATCGTCATGCCGAGCAGGGGAGTGTTGGCGCTCTTCGTCGCCAGACGCTCCCGTGCCACGACCCAGCGCTCCTCCGGGTCGAACGCGATGAGGTCGGCCACCGCGCCGACGCCAAGTGTTCCACTGTCCAGGCCCCAGAGCTCCGCCGGCCTCTGACTCATCAAGGCAAGGAGGTCGGGGAGCGTGAGGTGCCCCGCCCGCACCAGCGCGAGCATCAAGGGTAACGCGAACTCCAGTCCGCTCAAACCCACCGCTGCCCGGTCGAACGAAGCATGCTCCTTGTCCTGGGGGGCGTGCGGCGCGTGGTCGGTGGCGACGACGTCGATGGTGCCGTCGCGCACCGCCGCCAGCAGTGCCGCGGCGTCCGTCTCCGGTCGGAGCGGTGGGTTGACCTTGGTGTGCGGGTCCTCGGCTGGAGCATCGGCTCCCCGCGGCTCGTCGGCGTTGACGAGGCGGCGGCTGCCGCCGACCCATTCGTCGGTCATCAGGAGGTGGTGGGGCATCGCCTCGGCCGTGACGCGGACGCCCTCCGCCTTCGCGCGTCGGATCTGGTCGGCGCCGCGGGCCGTCGTGACATGGCAGACGTGGAGCCGGCCGCCGGTGAGTCCCGCCAACAGCAGATCACGCGCGATGACGATCTCCTCGGCCTCGGCCGGGATACCGATCACCCCGAGTCGGCCCGAGACCGCTCCCTCGTGCATCGCGCCGTCCGCGAGCGCCTTGTCCTCGCAATGGACCATGATCGGACGGTCGAGCGTCGCGCTCGCTTCCAGCGCCCGTCGCATCAGTGAACTGTCCCGCGTCGTGTCGCCGTCGTCGGAGAAGCCGACGGCACCCGCCTCGGCAAGCGCGGGGAAATCGACGAGCCGCTCACCGGCCCGCCCGACGGTAATGGCCGCGATCGGCTCGACACGGACGCGGGCATCCCGTTCCAGGCGGGCGGTCAGGTCGCGGAGCGCCAGGACACTGTCGAGGGTCGGCCTGGTGTTTGGCATACAAAAGAGGGTTGTGAAGCCGCCGGCGGCCGCGGCGGCCGTGCCGCTCGCGATCGTTTCCTTCTCCTCGAAGCCGGGCTCGCGCAGATGGACGTGGACATCGATCAGACCCGGAGCGACGACCAAACCGGACGCGTCGACGCTGCGGGCTCCGGCAAGCGGCGAAAGCCGACCGATCGCAGCGACGCGGCCGTCCTGAATCAGGACATCAGCGACCTCATCACGACCGAGCGCGGGGTCGACGAGCCGACCGCCCCGGATCAACCAGGTGCCTCCGGTCACGCAACCATCCCCCAATCCTCGGCGGCGGGCGAAAAAAACGCCCCGCGGTCCGACCGGGACCAGGAGGCGACGCGCCCTCTTCGGCTGAGACAGAACGCCACCGGCACCCAGTACCTCGACTATACGTACGGCTTGGAAGAGTATACGGGTCCTCGGTGGACCGGTCAAACGCCCTGACGCCCCGGCCTGGTTCGTGGAACGCGGGAAGGTCAGCCATTGAGGCAAACCCGCCACTACAAGCTCCTTTCCGTCGGATCGACGCCGTCGTCGATCGTCCGGCTTCATTCTCAAGTTGTCCCCTCCGTGGCTCCCTCGACGAACCGATCGTCACCGTCCCTCCCGGCACACTCCGGAGGCTGACACGGAGCGAGCGTAGTGTGCGTCGCGGGCATGCGGCCTGGACCGGGAGTCGGTGCGGACCGCGACGGCCCGCGACGTCGCGGTTTCCATCCGACCGGGAGGCATGGCAGCGGTCAAACCACCCGGCATCAGGGCGATCCAGGAGCAGGTAAGGGAAGAACGGGCCCGGCTCGATCTCGGGCACCTTGCCCACCTCCCCAGATCAGCCCGCACGCCGCCCACTCCTTGTCGTGCCCATCAAAGGCCCAAAGGCGGCCGCGAGCGACCTCCTCCAAGCCCTCCGGGGTCCGGCGCTCCCGGTTGCCTCGCGCGACAACGCGTCAGCCGTCGCGGCGGCCCAATCGGATCGTCGATCGGAGCATCGACTGGCCCACGGCTCGCCGCAAGCACAACTTGGCGCGGACCAAGATCGCGTTTACGCTTTCCACCTCCACGCCGTGGCGCACCGGCGCGTCGTCTGCAACGTGGGCCGCGCCTTCTGGGAACGATGTCGTCTGACGGAGTTCTGTCACGAATACGCCACGGATCGGACCGGAACAGACCCCGCGACGGCACCGCAACCTCCGCCACCCGGCGGCAGGTGAGACGACCCTCTTTCTCGTCCGCCACGGCAGGACGGCGAGCAACGTCCACCGTCTGCTGCACGGCGTGACCGACGTCCCGCTCGACCACTTCGGTCTGCGGCAGGCGGCATGCATCGCCGAGCGGCTCCGGCGGGAAGTCCCGGTCGACGCGGTCCTTTCCAGCCCCCTCGCTCGCGCCCTGACCACGGCCCGGATCATCGGCGATCGGCTTGGGCACGATCCGATCGTCGTCCCCGAGTTGGTGGAGATGGACTTCGGCACGCTCGAAGGGGCGACGCTGGAGCGGGTCCTAAAAGAGCACCCGGAGTTCGCCGCGCGCCTCCTCGACGCGGACGCGGACGATGTCGCTTGGCCTGATGGCGAGACGCGCAGCGGTTTCAATGAGCGGGTCCGCGCAGCGTTTTTGGCGATCCTGAGCGACTACGCCGCGCACCGCGTTGTCGTCGTCGCCCACGGCGGCGTGATCGGTACTTTCCTGGGCGGGATCGAGGGGCTCTCCCCGAACGACCCGACCATCTACGACGTGATGAACTGCAGCCTCACCCACCTCCATGTCACCCCGCACGACACGGTGCTCCACGCCCGCAACGACGTCGTCCACCTTGCCTCCCTCGTCGAGGACGACAGCGCGGAGGCCGCCGCGTGCGACTAACGACCCTCGGCGGGAGCGCCGCCGGCCCGAACCCAGGTCAGGGCTGCTCGGGCTCGCTAGTAGAGATCGGATCGACGCGCGTGGTGCTCGACCTTGGGCCCGGGACGCTGCCCGAGTTGCGCCGCCACGCCGACTATCGGACCGTCGACGCCGTCGTCATCTCCCACCTCCACGTCGATCACGTCCTCGACGTCCTGGCGCTCCGCTACGCCCTTGCCTACAACCCTATACCCCCACCCCATCCGGTTCCGCTTTGGATGCCGCCAGGCGGTCGCGGTTTTCTTGACCGGGTGGCGCTCGCATTCGCCGGCTCCGACGGTGCTACGTTGTTCTTCGACGAAGTGTTCGAGGTTGCCGAATACGATCCTGAGCGAACCCTCGATCTCGGCGGGGCGCGGCTCCGCTTCGCTCCGACCGTCCATCCTGCCCCCTGCTGGGCAATCCGAGTCGACGGCATCAATGGCGAGGCTGGGGTTGGCTACACCGCGGACACTGGCCCGGCAGCCGACCTCGTCCCGCTACTTGCCGGCGCGGCGATCCTGCTCTCCGAGGCGACGTCGCCCCCGATGCCGGCCGACCATGCAGCGGGCCGCGGTCACCTCACCCCCTCCGAAGCGGCGACGTTGGCAGCGGCGGCCAACGTGTCCACCCTCGTCCTGACTCACCTCTGGGAGGAGAACGGTATCGAGCGCGCGGTGTCGGAAGCGGCGGCGGTCTTCTCGGGACGGATCGAGGTCGCTCGGCCGGGTCTGTCGTTCGCCTGGTAACCAGGGTAGCGGTGGCCGCCTTCCAAAGGGGATCGACGCGTGTGCCGTTGCCGCTGCCGAGGGCCGGTGCTAGACTCGGTCGACTTCGTCGCTCCGCAGCGTCGGCAAGTGCCTTTTCTGTCCCGCGAAGCGAGGGTGATCCTCCTTCGGATCGGTGGTCCCGCACCACCAGGTGGCTCGCGCTATGGCCTTTCGACCGCAGCCGCTCCCGCCCCTCGTGAGCCTCTCAACGGCCCCCTCCTTGCTGCGCCTGTCGACCTTGTTCCGCCTGGCGCAGTCTGCTGGGGCCGACGGCATCGATCTCGACCTTTCCGGTCGCCCCCTCCCCGAGCCTTCCCGGGTCGCCCAGGCGGCCGAACGCCACGGTGTGCCGGTTCGCTCCGTCTGGATGCCGCGAGCGAGCGTCTGGTCGGGATGGAACGCCGACCGTGCGCGGACGGCGGCGGCTGCGGTCGCCCGCGCCACCGACGCCGGCATCTTCATCATCGAGGGGCCGATCACGAGCGACGGTGGCGTTCCGCGGTCTGCCGTCACGGCGTTGACCGAGACCGCACGGCCGCTCCTTTCGCCGGGCACGCGCATCGTCGTGGTCCTCCGCCCTCGCCATCTCGAAGGGGGACGTCGACACCTCGTCCAGTTGACGGCCTGGCGCCGGCTCGCCGAGGAATGGGAGTTTGGGATCGGTCTCGACCTGAGCGGCCCCGTGGATGGCCGCTGGGAAGCCGAAGCGGCGGTCTCCCGCCTCGGGAGCAGGCTGACGCTGATGCGATTGCCGTCTGATGTCGTCGCGGCACCCGCTACCGGCGTAAGGCGGGCGGCCGTCCGCGCATTCGCGGCCGCGATCGACGGCGGCCACCCCGCCCAGTTCGCGGTCGTTGCCGGCGCCCCACTCTGGCAGAGCGGACACGTCGCTGGTCAAGCGCGACGCTTTGCGGAGACGAGACGGCGGATCACCGAGCGGTACACGCTGATCGAAGAGCAACGCGCTCTCGACGTTTTCCCGCATCCGTGGCCTGGACAACGGGGATAAGGGACGGAATCGAGGGGACGCGGGAAGCGGTCCCGGTCTCAATGACGTCATCTCCCTCCACGGCTTCCACCGGAGCTGAGAACGCGAAAACGGGCGGTGCCTCTCGGCACCGCCCGTTTGACTGAATCCTCGTCCGACCTTACCGCTTGGTGTACTGGGGCGCCTTCCGGGCCCGCTTCAACCCCACCTTCTTCCGTTCCTTCACGCGCGCGTCGCGGGTGAGCAGCTTCGCGGCCTTCAGGTCCGGGCGTAGCTCCTCGTTGAACCGGAGCAAGGCCCGGGCAATGCCGTGGCGGATGGCACCAGCCTGTCCGGCGACGCCACCGCCGGCCACGCGCACGGTGATGTTGAATCGGTCTAGGGTGCCGGTCAGACGGAGCGGGTGAGTGATATTCGTCTGGTGGAGCACCCGGCCCCCGAAATACTCCTGGACCGGTTTGCCGTTGACGGTGATGCCGCCCTCGCCCGGGTGGAGGCGAACCCGCGCCACCGCCTCTTTTCGGCGCCCCGTTCCGTAATGGAAGGTCGTCTCGCTCACGGCTGCGTATCCTCTCGTCGTCTACCTCGGGTCAGGCGGAGTGGCGAAGCGCGCCGCTGCCCGCGATCTCAAGCGGCTTGGGTTGTTGACTGGCATGCGGGTGCCTTGCACCGGCGTATATCTTCAGCTTCTTGAGCTGCTGCTCGCCAAGCAGCGTCCTAGGCAGCATGCCTCGCACCGCCGCCTCGATGATTCGCTCCGGATGGGTCCGCCGCATCTGGGCAACGGACGTCTGCTTCAGCCCACCCGGGTAGTTGGAATGCCGGTAGTAAAACTTCTGGGTCTCCTTCTTGCCCGTCAGTACCACCTTGTCGGCGTTGACAACAATCACGAAGTCGCCGACGTCCATGTGCGGTGCGTACCCCGGCTTGGTCTTGCCGCGCAGCGACTGGGCGACGACCGAGGCGAGTCGCCCAAGGGTTGCCCCTTCCGCGTCGACGACGAACCACTGCCGTCCGAGGTGCGTCTCGTGCTGCTTCGGTGAGTAGGTGCGCCGCTCCACGGTTTCGTGCTCCTTCGATCGATCACGCGCCGTCGTTTCGTGCCGTTGTGCAAACTGTCAGGTGTCGGTGAGCCCGCCGACACGGTCGGCGTCCGGCGTCTCCTCACCATAGCCAACACGCCAGAAGGTGAGGCCGTGCGCCGGAGCCGTCGCCACCCCGCACCGACGGTCCCGGGCCACCATCACCTCGTCCAGCCATTCGCTCGGTCTCGCACCCCGACCGACTTCTACGAGCGCGCCGACCAGATTCCGCACCATCCGGGGCAAGAACCCGTCGGCCGCCACCCGGATCTCGATCAACCTGCCGCCACCCGACTCCGGTCCCCACCACGGGGCGATCTCGTCGCAACGGCAAAGGAAAACCCGGCGGGTCGTCCCCCGCGGCAGCGCTCGCCGCGCCGCCCACGGCACCCCGTCACCGGCCCCCGCTAGACTCGCAAAGTCGTGAAGGCCCACGATCCCGGCCGCTGCCACCGCCATCACCGCCGGATCGAGCGACTCCGCCCGATACCATGCAACGCGTCGGGCGAGCGGCTGAGGCGGGCCCGACCATGCCCGGTATCGATACTCGCGCCAGAGCGCATCGTAGCGGGCATGGAACGCGTCGCTTCGGCGGTCCACCCGAACGACAGCGAGATCAGCCGGAAGCTGAGCATTGATCGCCGCCCGTACCGCCGAGACGTTTAACCGCGGGCGCCTATCCTCGCACCCGACCACTTGACCTGACGCATGGACCCCACGGTCCGTCCTGCCGGCGAAAATGGTCCTGCCTTCTCCGCCGAGCGCCGAAGCAACCGCTCGTTCAAGTTCCGCTTGAACGGTTCGCTGCCCCGGCTGAACCTGAGAGCCCGCGAAATCCGACCCGTCATAAGCGATCGTCAGGGCCAGTCTTGCCACGGACGCCTCACCAAACCCGATCGCGCCGTCGGCTATTCGACCAGCTCGATCAACGCCATCGGCGCCGCATCCCCGTGGCGCGGCCCGAGCTTGGAGATCCGCGTGTACCCCCCCGGCGCCGCTTCGTAACGGGGTGCGATGACGTCGAACAGCTTCGCCGCCGCCAACGGATGATCGATGCGTGACATGACCAGTTTCCGGTGGTGCGGGGAGTCGTCCCGCGCCATCGTGATCAGTTTTTCGACCACCGGTCGCAGCGTCTTCGCTTTCGCCTCGGTCGTCGTGATCCGCTCGTGGAGGATCATCGAGATCGCCAGCTGGCGCAGGAGCGCCGTGCGCTGCGCCGGGTTCCGGCCGAACTTGCGGCCGGCCTTCTGATGCCTCATTGGGCCTCCTCGTCGCCGGGTGCCGCGCCGACCGCAGCGATTTCGCCGCGGAGAGACGCGATCGCCTCCGTCACCTCGTCGTCCGTTCCCGCCGGCGCACCGGCCCCCGCTCCGTCAGGATCCTCGTCCGCGACACCGTCGTCCAGTCCCTCGGGATAGGACGCGTCCGCGGCGAAGGCGCCGCTGACACCCTCGGGCAGGTACCCGAACTCGGCGAGTTTCTCGCGCAGCTCGGAGAGCGACCGGGGGCCGAAGTTTCGGATCGAGAGGAGCTGGTCCGGGTCCATCGTCAGGACTTGGCCCACCCGCTCGATCTGCTTGCTCCGCAGCGCGTTGAGAACGCGCGGCGAAAGCCCCAACTCGGCGAGGGCCTTGTTCTGCACCTCGTCGGAGATGAACGGACTGGCCGCAGCGGCCGCCACGCGCGCGCCGCGGTTTAGCTCGGAGAAGACGCGTGCGTGGTCCGCGAGGATCAGTGCTGCCTCAGCGAGCGCATCGTCCGGTTCGATGGTGCCGTCGGTTAGCACCTCAATCACCAACCGGTCGGAGTCGCTCCCGGTGCCGGCGCGCGTCCGCTCGACGACAAAGTTGACCTTCTCGATCGGCGTAAAGATCGCATCGATCGGAATCTCGCCGAGCGAGAAGGTTTCCTGCTGCTCGGCCGGGCGGTATCCGCGGTCGCGGGTTACCCAGATGTCCATGTCGAGCACGCCTTCCGGCGCGTCGATCGTGGCGATGACCTGATCAGGGTTGACGAGGTCCACCTCCGAGGGCCACGCCACGTCGCCCGCGGTCACCACCCGCTCTCCGGCGGCATCGCCGCGGACGAACAGGTGGGCGCGTGCCTCACCGTTGATCTCGATCACCCGCTTCAGTCGGACCCGCTTCAGGTTGAGGACGATCTCCGTCACGTCCTCGCGGACATGGTCGATCGTCGAGAACTCGTGCCAGACGTTGTCGATCCTGATTCGGGATACGGCAACGCCCTCAAGCGACCGCAGGAGGATGCGCCGCAGGGCATTGCCCAGCGTCGTGCCGTAACCGGACTCCAACGGCTCCGCAACGTAGCGGCCGTAGTTGAGCCCGGTCTCGACGGTTTCGATGTGGAACCGCGATCGTTCAGACAAGGCGAACTCGCTTCCTTAGAAGAAGGATGATCGGCGGACGGCGAAAGGCTGTCGGCGGCGGGGCAACACGATACTGGAGGCGGATCACCGTCGTCGCTCCTCCCGCCTGCCGCCCCCGGTTCACCGAAACTAGCGGCTGTAGTGCTCCACGATCAGCGCCTCATTGAAGACAGGCACTTCGATCTGCTCGCGCTGGGGAAGGTTCAGGACCTTCCCGCTTAAGGCGGGTGCGTCGACGGTCAGCCACTCCGGTGCTCGCCGCGTGTTCAGGACCTCGGTATAGTCCGTGAAGTACTCTCGCGCCCGACTCCCGGGGCGAACCGAGATTTCGTCGTTCGGCTTCACCAGGAACGATGGAATGTTCGTCTTTCGCCCGTTCACCACGAAGTGACCGTGGCGGACGAGCTGGCGCGCCTGTTTGCGAGAATCGGCAAAACCAAGCCGGTAGACGACGTTGTCGAGCCGGCTCTCCAAAATCTGGAGCAGGTTATCCCCGGTGACGCCGCCGCGGCGCTCCGCCTCGACGAAGTGCTTGTGGAACTGGGTTTCCATCACGCCGTAGAAGCGACGGACCTTCTGCTTCTCCCGTAGTTGAAGTCCGAACTCCGAGGGTCGCCGCGTGCGCCGCTGACCGTGTTGGCCTGGCGGGTAGTTTTTCGCTGGCTGCCGCTGAACGATCGGGCACTTTGGCCCATCGCAGCGAGACCCCTTCAAGTAGAGCTTCATCCCTTCCCGCCGACACAACCGGCAGACAGGTCCCGTGTACCTCGCCATTCCTCGTTCCGTCCTCCCAATACGTCGGTGCGAGCGGCCGACGCTCGGACCACACGCGCTGTGATGCGTTTTCGAGTGGGCTTAGACTCGGCGCCGCTTTGGCGGCCGACAGCCGTTGTGCGGAATGGGCGTCGTATCGGTGATCGACGTCACCTGCACGCCGCTCGTTTGGAGGGAGCGGATTGCCATCTCTCGACCCGACCCGGGCCCCCGTACGAAGACGTCGACCTGGCGCAGACCATGCTCCATCGCCTTCCGCGCCGCCTGCTCGGCGGTCACCTGAGCTGCGTACGGAGTGCTCTTCCTGCTCCCTTTAAACCCGTTGGAGCCGGCGCTCGACCAGGAGATTACGTTCCCGGCCGGGTCGGTCAAGGTCACCATCGTATTGTTGAAGGTTGACTGCACGTAGGCGCGTCCACGGGGAATGTTCTTTCGATCCCGCTTCCGAACACGCGCCTTCCGCGCCGGCCCAGTTCCTCGCCGCCGCTCCGCCATAACACTCCACATCCTTCCAGGGGGCGCCGCCCGCTACCCGCCCGAGCGGCGCCGCTACTTCTTCTTGCGGCCGCCGACGGCTCGCCGAGGACCGCGCCTCGTCCGCGCATTGGTTCGGGTCCGCTGCCCGCGCAAGGGCAGGCCGCGCCGGTGCCGCAGTCCACGATACGAGCCGATGTCCATCAGCCGCTTGACGTTCATCGAGATCTCGCGGCGGAGGTCGCCCTCCACGCGCATCTCTTTGTCGACGATCTCCCTGATCCGGCCCACCTCGTCGTCGGACAGATCCCGGACGCGCGTCTCCGGATTGATTCGGGTCCGCTCCAGCAACCGCTGACTCGTGTGCAGCCCGATCCCGTAGATGTAGGTCAACCCGATCTCGACGCGCTTCTCGCGCGGGAGGTCGACACCGGAAACTCTCGCCATGCTCCGCTCCCACCTCCCCCGCCGATCCGCCATGGCCGAACGGGGAATCCTTTGTCCTACTTAGCCTTGTCGCTGCTTGTGACGCGGGTTCGTGCAGATTACCCGTACGACGCCGTCTCGCCGAATCACCTTGCAGCGCTCGCAGCGTCGCGTCACGGATGCGGCCACCTTCATGCCAGTCAGTCCTCTCATCGCGCCCAACCGACGCCGTCGCCGCACGCGGCGACGGCGCATGTCAGACGACATGCGCCGAAGTCGCTAGTGTAGCACCGGAGCCAGGCGTTCTGTCAAGACGTCCCCGCCCTCCGTCGTCACGACCACGGTGTGCTCGAAGTGAGCTGCCAGCGATCCGTCGGCCGTCACGACCGTCCATTTGTCAGCAAGCACCCGGGTTTCCTCACCGCCGGTCGTCAGCATCGGCTCAATCGCCAGCGTGAGGCCCTGCCGAAGCGGGGTGCCCCGGGTCGGGTCACCGTGGTTCGGCACGTGGGGATCTTCGTGCATCTGACGGCCAATACCGTGCCCACCGTATTCACGGACCACTCCGTACCCCCTCTCCCCGGCGTACCGCTCCACCGCGTTGCTGACGGCGCCTAGGCGGCGGCCAGCGACCGCCGCCGCCACCGCAGTCTGGAGCGCGCCCTCGGTCGCGACCAGCAGCCCCGCTGCTTCGTCAGAGACGCGACCGACCGGATAGGTCCAGGCCGAGTCGCCATGGAAGCCGTCGACGATGGCCCCGACGTCGACCGAGACGATGTCCCCCTCCTGGAGTACCCGCGGCCCGGGGATCCCGTGCACGATCTCTTCGTTGACGGAGGCACAGATGTGGCCGGGAAAGCCGTGATACCCGAGGAACGAGGAGGTCGCGTCGGCCTCGGAGAGCGCCTCGCGCGCGATCGCGTCTAGCTCCGCCGTGGTGACGCCGGGCGCGATCGCCCGCTCGATCCGATCGTGGATGATCGCCACGAGGCGGCCCGCGGTGCGCATCCGCTCGATCTCACGCCCGTTCTTGATGTTGATTCCCATACGCTTCAACCCTGTTCTCCGGCCGTCGGCGAGACCGCCGCGTTTGCAGAAGGGACGTGACGGGTGATCGCAGCTACGATCGCCTCCGTCACCGCTTCGATCGGCCGATCCCCGTCGACCGCGGCGACCAGCCCCCGCTCCTCGTAATAGGCAAGGAGCGGCTCCGTCTGCTTGAAGTAGATCTCGAGCCGCTTCGTCACGGCCTCCGCCGTGTCGTCTTCACGCTGGACCACCTCCCCTCCGCAGCGGTCGCAGACGCCGTCCGCTCGCGGGGGGTTAAACTCAACGTGGTAGACGGCACCGCACCGTTTGCAGACTCGGCGTCCGGCCAGCCGCGCGACCAGCATCGCCAGTGGCACGTCGATCCGGACGACCGCGGTGATCGCTTGCTCCCGCCGCGCCAGCGCAGCGTCGAGCGCCTTTGCCTGCTCGCGATTCCGGGGGAACCCGTCGAACAGGGCCCCGCCTACCCCCTCGCCGAGATCGCGCTCTCGGTCGATCTCGTCCAGCTTCTCCTCAACGAGGCCGATCGTGAGGTCGTCCGGGACGAGATCGCCCCGGTCATAGAGGTCTTTAATGCGACGACCAAGGCCGGTCCGGGCCGCGATCGCCGCACGGAAAAGCTCGCCCGTGGCGACCTGCGTGAGACCCAGGCGGGGCCCAATCCGCCCCGCCTGGGTCCCCTTGCCCGACCCCTGCGGCCCCATCAAAATCACGTTCATGCCGTGCCTTCGGTTCCGAGCTATGGGCTGAAAGCCACAAGACGCATCCCGCCAGGCCGCGCGGCCGACGTTCGGAGGTCCGCCGGCGGGCTTCGTCCCGGCTCATGGCCCTTGGCTCTCAGCTATCGGATGAACCCTTCGTAATTCCGCATCATGAGTTGCGCTTCGAGCTGGCGCATCGTGTCGATCGCCACGCCGACCACGATCAGCAGCGACGTTGCGCTCAGGAGGAGCGTGTTCACCCCCGTAATCCGCGACGCAATGAACGGCAGGATCGCGACCAGTCCCAGGAAGAGTGCCCCGACCAGGGTGATCCGGTTAAGCACCCGCGTCAGGTACGTCGCCGTGTTCTTGCCCGGACGCACGCCCGGGATGAACGCCCCTTGGCGCTGGAGGTTTTCGGGGATCTTTTGCTGCTGAAAGATGACCATCGTGTAGAAGTAGGTGAAGCCGACCACCATCAAAAAGTAGATGATGTTGTACTGGAGGGTGGTCGGCCCCAGAAATTGGGTCAGGTCCCCGGCGAAGTTACGCAGCCACTCCCGATCAGAGGTAGCCAAAAACTGCGCGATCAAGCCGGGGAAGACCATGATACT
Source organism: uncultured Thermomicrobiales bacterium (assembly GCA_902806405.1). GTDB lineage: Bacteria > Chloroflexota > Chloroflexia > Thermomicrobiales > UBA6265 > CADCWL01. The sequence continues at coordinate 48,941 of CADCWL010000035.1, forward strand.
GACGGCGAAGATCAGCGGGATCATCCCGGCGGAGTTCACCTTGAGCGGGATAAAGGTCGTGTTCCCGCCGTATTGCCGACCCGCGCGGACCCGCTTCGCATGGTGGACAGGGATGCGGCGCTGCCCCTCGTTGATCAGGACGATGCCGACGATCGTCAGCAGTCCGATGAGGACGAAGATCGCCGTTCCGATCACGTTCTGACCGACCGAGCTGCCGGTGGCGAGGTCGCCTAGACTGCCGGGCAGCGAAGCGACGATTCCACCAAAGATCAGGATCGAGATGCCATTGCCGATCCCATTCTCCGTGATCAACTCACCGATCCAGACCAACAGCATCGTGCCGGCCGTCATCGACATCAGGATTGCCAGGGTTGGCAAGAACGTGTCGCCGTTGAACAGGTCGAACCCTTCAAGGAGCGCTCCCCCGCCCGGGCTCTGCTGCTGAGAGAAGAGGACTGCCTGGCCATACCCTTGAAGCAGCGCCAACGGCACGGTCAGCCAGTGGGTGTACTGGTTGATTCGGTTCCGGCCCTGCTGCCCCTCGTTTGAGAGCTCGGTTAGCCGCGGCACGATGGGGGTCATCAGCTGCATGATGATAGAGGCCGTGATGTAGGGATAAACCCCTAGCGCGGCGACCGAGAAGTTCTGGAGACCGCTCCCGGAGAACGCGTTCAGCACCCCCAGCAGCTGGTTGCCACGGATGAACTCCTGCAACCCTTCGCGGTCGACCCCGGGCACCGGGATCGAGGCCACGAAGCGGAAGATCACCAGCATCGCGAGGGTGAACAGGATCTTCCGCCGCAGGTCGGGGATGCGGAAGGCGTTGACGACGGCCTGCAGCATCGCCTAGGCCTCCCCGTTGCTCCGAGCCGCGGCGAGTGCTTCCTTGCGACTGGGACCGCCAACCTTGCCGACTCGCGCCCGCTTCAGCTCGGCGTTCAGCGGCAGGCGCCGGCTACGCGGCCGAGCCGAGACCCAGGCATCGGTGCGCTCGATCGTCTCTACACTGCCCCCCGTCGCCTCAATCTGCGCCCGCGCAGCGGCGGAGAAAGCGTGCGCCCTCACCGTCATGGTGCGGGAAAGATCGCCCTCTGCCAGTACCTTGATCGGGAATTCGAGTCCGCGGACGACCCCGAGATGGTACAGCACCTCCGGCGTGATCGGCCCCTCCACCGCAAGCTCCTCCAGGCGGCTCAAGTTCACCACCTCCCAGGGCGTCTTTTGGATGTTGGTGAAGCCCCGCTTGTACGGCAGGGCCTGCTGGATCGGGAGCTGACCGCCCTCGAAGCCGAGACGGACGCCGCGGCCGGAGCGAGAGTTCTGCCCCTTCTGGCCGCGGCCGGCCGTCTTGCCCTTGCCGCTGCCATGGCCACGGCCAACCCGAACCTTGTCCCGTTTCGCGCCCGGGTTCGGGCGCAGATCGTCGAGTGTCAATGGCATCATCGTTGTCCTATCTATCGCCTGCCCTGGACTGGCTTAGCCCGCGCCTTCGTCCCCGGGGGCGACGTACCGCGCGAACGGGGATCCGACCGCGACGGCCGGTCGGTTGGTTCCTTCCAGCGGTACGGTTTCTGCGCCCGCCTGCAGCTCCTCCACCCGCACCAGGTGCCGGATCTTGGTCACCATGCCACGGATCGACGGATTGTCGGGCCGCTCCACCGTGTGGTGCATCCGGCGCAGCCCGAGGGCGCGCACCGTCGCCTCCTGGTCCTTCGGGCGACCAATCGTGCTCCGAACCAGGGTAATTCGGAGCGCAGCGGCGCCGCTTGTCTGGGTCTCGCTCACGCCCGATCACCCCGGCGGCCACGGCCGCCCCCTTGCCCACCGCCCGGGCCGCCGCGGCCGCGGCCGGAGCCGCCCTGGGACTGCGAGGGCGGCGGTCCGCCCTGAATCGGTCGCGGCGGCGGCGCCGCGGCAGTCTGCGCCGCCGGCCGTAGGATCCGCGCCCGTTGTCGCCGCCGCGATACGGCCTCGACAGACTCCAGCTCCTGAAGCGCCTTCAACGTGGCGCGAACCACGTTGATCGGATTGTTGCTCCCCAAAGACTTGGTGAGGATGTCCTTGATCCCCGCCGCCTCGACCACGGCGCGGACCCCGCCGCCGGCGATCACGCCGGTCCCCGGCGCTGCCGGTTTCAGCAGAACCCGGGAGGCGCCGAACGCGGTCTCGACCTGGTGCGGGATCGTCGTGCCGTCCAGCGGCACCGCAATCATCCCCTTCTTGGCCGCCTCAACCCCTTTGCGGATCGAGTCGGGCACCTCGCCCGCCTTGCCGATGCCGGCACCCACCCGGCCGCGGCCGTCGCCGACCACGATGATGCTGCCAAAGCTGAAGGTCCGACCGCCCTTGCCCACCTTCGACACGCGGTTGATCTGGACCACCCGCTCTTCGAACTCGCCGCCGCCGTCGTCGTCCGACCGGCGGCGCGATCCACGATCGCCCCGATCCATCCTCTGCTCCGTCCCGTAGCTCTCGACTTAAGCGCGGACCGGCGACCGCGACACCGGCCTTAGAACGCCAGACCGCCCTCGCGCGCGCCGTCGGCCACTGCCCGGACCCGACCGTGGTACAGGAACCCACCTCGGTCGAAGACGACCGCCTCGATCCCGGCCGCCCTGGCTCGCTCGGCGATGACCTGTCCGACCGTCTTCGCGCGCGCCACCTTGGTAGCACCGTCGCCGGCGCGCTCCACCACCGGGGCCTCGAGGTCGCTCGCCGCCACCAGCGTGTGGCCGAGCGTGTCGTCGATCACCTGGGCGTAGATGTGCGCCGAGGAGCGGAACACGTTCAACCGGGGCCGCTGCTCCGTCCCGCTGACCTTCGCGCGGACCCGGACGTGGCGCCGCTTCCGCGGCGTCAGTCTCCGTCGGTACTTCAGTCTCATCCTTGCTCTCCAATGACACGGAGGGGAAGTTTAGAAGCTCAGGGCGAACGTCAACGGAGCGTAGACCCCTTGCCACTCGAGCCTTCCCCTTCTCCCGCTACTTGGCCTTGCCGGCCTTGCCCGCCTTGCGTCGGATCTGCTCCCCCGCGTAGCGGATACCCTTCCCCTTGTACGGCTCTGGCGGGCGCACCCGACGGATGCGCGCCGCCTCCTCGCCGACGAGTTGCTTGTCGATCCCGTTCACGGACAGCCGAGTCGGGTTCTCGAGGGTGTAGGAGATCCCTGCGGGAGGCACCATCCGCACCGGGTGCGAGTAGCCGACCGTCAGCACCAGCGTCGTGCCGTCCATTGCGGCCCGGTAGCCGACACCCTGAATCTCCAGGTCCCGCTTGTAACCGTCCGTCACGCCGATGACCATGTTGGCGATCAGGGTGCGCGTCAGCCCGTGGAGGGAGCGGTGCTCCCGCTCGTTGTCCGGGCGCTCAACGAGGAGCGTCCCGTCCTCGCGAATCAGCTTCAGGTCCCGGTCAAAGCTGCTGGACAGTTCCCCTTTCGGCCCCTTCACCCGGACCGCGTTCCCCGGCTCGACCGCGAGGTCGACACTTGCGGGGATCGCGATCGGCCTCCGTCCGATTCTCGACATTGTCATCTCCCTCCGCCACGGTCGCCACCGGGCCGCGGTCGGCGGCTCCGGGGGATCGGCCGCCGTTCGTTTAGAAAACGGTGCAGAGCACCTCGCCGCCGATCCCGCGCCGTCGCGCCTCAAAGCCGGTCATAACCCCTTCCGGGGTGCTGACAACCGCGATGCCGAGCCCACTCCGAACTCGGGGGATCTGGTCCTTGCCGGCGTAGACGCGCAGGCCCGGCTTGCTGACCCGCTTGATCTCGCGGATCGTGTGCCGCTTGTCCGCGCCGTAGCGCAGCCCGACGACAAGCTGGTCCTGCGGCCGCCGCTCGACGACCCGGTAGTCGCCTATATAGCCCTCTTCCTTGAGGATGCCGGCGATTGCGACCAGGATCTTGGTCGCCGGCATCGTCGTCTCGGTTTGGCGGGCCATGCCCGCGTTCCTGATTCGGGTCAGCATGTCGCTGATCGGGTCGTTGACGCTCATCCGCCGTCCTTCTGTCCTTCGTGCTCGGCAGTTCCTGTCGTTCCGCCTACCAGCTCGACTTGGTCACCCCCGGCAGGCGTCCGACCGAGGCGAGTTCGCGGAAGCAGATTCGGCAGGTGCCGAACTTCCGCATGTAGGATCGGCTCCGGCCGCAGAGCCGGCAGCGGTTGACCGAACGAACTTCGAACTTCGCCGGCTTCTGCGACTTGACGATCAGCGACTTCTTAGCCATCGATTCTCTCCTTTACGGGCCGGGAACGCGGCTGCGCTCTACGCGGCCCGCTGCTCGGTCCGGGCGAACGGGATGCCAAGGAGCGCAAGCAGCCGCCGCCCCTCCTCGTCGTTGCGGGCGGTGGAAACGAAGCTCATCTCCAGCCCTCGGGTCTTGTCGATCCGATCGTAGTCGATCTCCGGAAACGCGAGTTGTTCGCGCAGCCCGAGCGTGTAATTCCCCCGGCCGTCGAAGGCGTTCGGCGAGATTCCTCGGAAATCCCGGATGCGAGGTAGGGTAATGTTGACCATCCGATCGAGAAATTCATACATACGGGGGCCACGCAGGGTCACCATCGCCCCGATCGGCATCCCCTCGCGCAGCTTGAAGGCCGCGATCGAGCGCTTTGCGCGGGTAACCACCGGTTTCTGGCCGGTGATAGCGGTCAAGTCCCCGACCGCCGCGTCGATCGCCCGAGCGTTACTGACCGCCTCGCCCAGCCCGATGTTGATCACGATCTTCTGGAGCTTCGGTACCTGCATCACGTTCTTGTAGGCAAACTCTTGCATCAGCGCCGGCACGATCTCCGCCTGATACCGTTCTTGCAGCCTGGCCGCCATCTGGACTCCCTCGTCTCCGTATCCGCTCGCATCCTTGGGTGGCGTTTGCCGCCTGGTCCGCCGCGTGGGCGCTCAGGCCGCCGTCTCTTCTACTTGCTCACCCGGCCACGCCGCCAAACGGCCCCGCCCTTACGCCTCGGGTCGCGGCACCGACAGGTCGCACTTCTTGCAGTAGCGCTCGTTCTTCTCCGCCGCGTTCGGACGAACGCCGACCCGCGTCGGTTGTTTGCAGTTCGGGCAGATCAGCCGGACGTTAGAGACGTGCAAAGGCGCCTCGACCTCGACGATCCCTGCCTGGCGCGCCCGTCCCCGCTTGACGTGCTTCTTGACGATGTTGACGCCCTCGATCACCACCCGGTCGCGTTCGATTAGGTTCAGACGGACCTGCCCGCGCTGCCCCTTGTTACGCCCGCTCGTGACGAGGACCTCATCGCCGCTCCGAATCTTCTGCATCGCTCCGTTCCCCGCTCTTCCCCGCCTTGCCGGTGCCCTTTAAAGGACCTCCGGTGCCAGGGAGACGATCCGCATGAACTGCCGTTCCCGCAACTCCCGGCCCACGGGGCCGAAGATCCGCGTCCCGCGAGGGGCACCTTGGGCGTTGATCAGCACCGCCGCGTTGTCGTCGAACTTGATGTGGCTCCCGTCCGGCCGGCCGTACTCCTGCGCCGTGCGCACGATCACCGCCCGTACCACCTCGCCCCGCTTCACCCCGGCGTTCGGTTGCGCCTGCTTTACGGTCGCGATGATGGTGTCGCCGACGCTCCCGTACTTGCGGGATGACCCACCAAGAACGCGGATGCAGAGCAACTCCCTCGCCCCGCTGTTATCCGCGACCCGGAGCCGCGTTTCTGTCTGAATCACGCTACTACCCTCAGCTTCCGTGACCGCCGGCGGTCTCGGGTCCAACTAGATCCGGATGGCCTGCTGCACGATCTCGCGCACGATCCACCGCTTCCGCTTCGAGAGCGGCCGCGTCTCCTCGATCCGAACGACATCACCCGGCTTGCACCGGTTCTCCTCGTCGTGGGCGAGGAACTTGCTCGTGCGGGTGATCCGCTTGCGGTACAGCGGGTGGCGCCGGACGGAGTCGACCGCGACGACCACGGTCTTCTCCATCTTGTCACTGACCACTCGCCCAACCTTCTGCGTCCGCACCGCCTGACCGCCGATGACGGCGTCCGGGGCGGCGTCGTGGCTGGCGAGGTCGGTCGTCGTGGTCGCCGTAACCTCCGTCATCTTCTGTCTCCCTGTCTGGTCGGTCGACCGACAATCCGACCACCGGCCTCCGCTCGCGCGGCCAGGTAGGCGCGGGTCGCGGCGTCCGTCTCGCGCTCGGTGCGGATCGTATGAATGCGTGCGATCGTCTTTCTGATCTCTCGGATGCGGGCCGTTGCGGTCAGCTGGCCGAGCGCCTCCTGGAACCGGAGGTCGCGCCACTCCTCGTGCAACTCCCGCAGCCGATCCTCCAGCTGCTCGTGCGTCAGCGGGCGAAGCTCGGCAGCCTTCACGCCACCACCTCCTCGACCCGGTCGGCGTCCGGCGCGGAGCTGACATCGAGGACCTCGCTCTCGTCCTCCTCGTCCACGACGGCCGCCGGCACGCCAACGTGCTCCCGGACGATGAAGCGGCAGTCCATCGGCATCTTCATGCCGGCGCGCTTGAGCGCCTCGGCAGCCCGGTCCTCCGACACCCCGCCGATCTCAAAAAGAACACGGCCCGGCTTGACGACAGCAACCCAGAACTCCGGGTTCCCCTTGCCCGAGCCCATCCGCGTCTCCGCCGGCTTCTGCGTGACCGGCTTGTCGGGGAAGATCCGGATCCAGACCTTGCCACCACGCTTCAGATTGTTGGTGATCGCGCGGCGGGCCGCCTCGATTTGCCGACTGGAGACCCAGGCCGGCTCGAGCGCCTGGAGGGCGAACTCCCCGAAGGCGATCGTCGCCCCACGGTGGGCGGTCCCCTTCATCCGACCGCGCATCATCTTTCGGTATTTGGTTCGCTTCGGCATCAACATGGCGAACGGCTCCTAGCTCGCTAATCCGCCGGCAGGGCGGCGAGGTCGGCCGTCAAGCTCGCCTCGGTGACGGGTCGGCGCTCCGGCATGACGTCGCCACGATAGATCCAGACCTTGACGCCGATCCGGCCGTACGTGGTGCCGGCATGAACAACACCGAAGTCGATGTCCGCCCGCAGCGTCTGCCTCGGCACCCGGCCGTCCATCTCCGTCACCGTCCGGCTCATCTCGGCGCCTCCGAGGCGACCGGAGAGGGTGATCTTGACCCCCTTCGCCCCGCGCCGTACCGCCTGCTGCACCGCGTGCTTCATTGCCCGGCGATAGGAGACCCGCCGCGCGATCTGCTCAGCGATGCTCTCGGCGATCAGACGGGCATCGGTCTCCGGCACCTTGATCTCCTCGATCTTGAGGTGCACCTTCTTCGAGACCGCCTTCTCCAGCATCTGGCGCAGCCGCTCGACGTTCGCGCCCTGCTTGCCGATCACGATCCCCGGCTTCGAGGTGTGGAGGGTGACATCGACCTTGTTTGCCGCCCGCTCCAGCTCGATCTTCGAGATTCCCGCCCGCGACAGGTCGGCCATGATCAGCCGCCGGATGCGGAGATCCTCATGCAGCTGGTCCGTGTAGTTGCGTTCGGCGTACCACTTGGATTCCCAGTCGCTGACGATCCCCAAACGGAATCCGATCGGGTGTACTTTGCGTCCCATTAGCTCTCCTCCCGATTCTCGGCGATGACGGTGATGTGGCAGGTGCGGCGCTGGATTCGGCCGACACGGCCCCGCGCCTTCGCCTTGAAGCGACGGAAGCTCGGCCCGTCGTCGGCGTAGATCGCCTTCACCCAGAGGTCCTCCGGGTCCAGGTCGTAGTTGTTCTCCGCGTTCGCGGCCACCGACTTCAGGAGCCGCTGGACATCGTCCGCCGTCTTCTGCGGCAGGAACCGCGCGATCGCGATCGCCTCCGTCACCCGCTTTCCCCGCACGGCGTCGACGACTAGGCGCGCCTTGCGCGGGGAGACGCGCACGTTGCTCACGCTCGCCCGGACTTGCATCTCGTTTCTGTCCTCTCTCGCCTCGGACCGTCGGCTAACGCCGTCCGCGCCGGTCCGCGTCCTTGCCGTGGCCCCGGTACGTTCGCGTCGGGGCAAACTCGCCGAGCTTGTGGCCAACCATCTGCTCCGAGATGAAGATCGGGACGTGAACCTTCCCGTTGTGGATGGCGACCGTGTGCCCGACCATCTGCGGAAAGACCGTCGACGCCCGCGCCCAGGTTCGGATTACCCGCCGCTCGTTGCTTTGGTTGAGCGCATCGACCTTCTCCCGCAGGTTCTGGTCGATGTACGGCCCCTTCTTCGACGACCTCGACACCTCGTTACCTCCTGGACCGCTTAGCGGCGCTTCGCCGGGCGCCGGCGGACGATCATCGAGTCGGTCCGCTTGTTGTTGCGCGTCCGCTGCTGCGCCGGCTTACCCCACTTCGTCTTCGGCTGGCCGCCAATCGGCGCCTTGCCTTCACCACCGCCGTGCGGGTGGTCACGGGGGTTCATCACCGAGCCGCGAACGGTCGGCCGCCACCCCTTGTGCCGGTTCCGCCCCGCCTTGCCGATCTCCACGTTCTCGTGGTCGACGTTGCCGACCTGACCGAGCGTCGCCATGCAGCTCAGGTGGACCCGTCGCACCTCGCCCGACGGCATCCGCACCTGGGCATAGTCCTCCGACTTTGCCATCAGTTGCGCGGAAACCCCGGCCGAGCGGCACATCTGCCCCCCCTTGCCCGGCGAGAGCTCGATGTTGTGGATCTGGGTCCCGGTCGGGATGTTCCGCAGCGGCAGCGCGTTGCCGACCCGGATCGGCGCCTCCGGTCCGGAGACGACCCGATCACCGACCTTGATCCCCACCGGAGCCAACATGTAGCGCTTCTCGCCGTCGACGTAGAAGAGCAGCGCGATCCGCGCCGAGCGGTTGGGGTCGTACTCGATCGCGGCCACCCGCGCCGGGATACCCGCTTTGTTCCGCTTGAAGTCGATGATCCGGTAGAAGCGCTTCGCGCCACCGCCCCGATGACGGGTCGTGATCCGACCGCGGTTGTTGCGACCGGCGTGCTTCTTCAGCGGCTCGATGAGGCTCTTCTCGGGCTCCGTCTTGGTGATCTCCTCGAACGTGCTGACGCTCATCGAGCGTCGCCCCGGGGAGGTGGGTTTGTAGACGCGAACCGGCATCACGCGCTCCTTTCTCGTACCCGGCGACTCATCGGCATCGTTACACCTGCTCGAAGAGGTCGATCCGCTGGTCCGGGTAGAGGGTCACGATCGCCTTCTTCCAGGCTGCCTCGTGACCGGCGATCCGACCCCGCCCGCGACGCACGCCGCGCGAGCGCGGCTTTGCCTTCACGTTGAGCGTGTTGACCGCCTTGACCCGCACGTTGAAGGTCCGCTCGACCGCCTCCCGGATCTGGATCTTGTTCGCGTCCGTGGAGACCTCGAACGAGTACTGGTCCCGCTCCATGAGCATGGTGTTCTTCTCGGTGATCAGGGGACGCCGGATAACGTCCTCCAGGCGCACGGCCGGCATCTTAGGCCTCCCCCCCGACGGTTGCGACCATGGTCTCAGCCGCGGCGTCCGCCCGAGCCGCCAGACGGGCCAGCTTGAACCGGCTCGGCACTCGCCGCGCCTCAGACAGTGCCCACAGCCCTTCGATGGTCGCGATCGCCTCGCGGGTCACGACCAGCCGCTCGTACTTCAGCACGTCCCGGACGTTCAAGTACCCCGCCTGGATCGTCTCCACGTCCTCCAGGTTCCCCGCGCCGCGCTTCACCACGTCGGAATGGCCCGGCGTCACGATCAGGACAGATCGTGCCGAGGGCAGGGAGCCGATCACCCCCTTCATTGCCTTGGTCCGCGGTTCGATCGCTTCGAGACCGTCGATCACCGTCAGCCGGCCATCGCGCACCTTAGCTGAGAGCGCAGAGCGGATCGCCAGCCGCCGCATCTGGCGGGGCATGTCCTGGGCGTAGGAGCGCGGGTGCGGTCCCCAGACGACACCACCGCCGCTCCACTGCGGCGAGCGGATGGAGCCCTGGCGTGCCCGGCCCGTCCCCTTCTGCCGCCACGGCTTCTTGCCGCCGCCACGGACCTCGCCGCGGGTCAGCGTGTTATGCGTCCCCTTCCGGGCGTTGGCCTGCTGACGCAGCAGCGCCTGGTGCATCACCGCGATGTTCGGCTCGATTCCCCAAACCGACTCGTCGAGGTCCACCCGGCCCACAATCACGCCGGTCGTGTCGTAGACGTCCGCCTGCATCGTCTCGCTCCGCTGCTCCGTCATCGCTTCTTCGCCTTGACCGCCCGGCGGACCATCACGAGCCCCTTGTTCGGCCCCGGCACCGATCCCTCGATCAGGAGCAGATTCCGCTCGACATCGACGCGCAGGATCCGGAGGTTCTGGACCGTCACCCGCTCGCTGCCCATGTGGCCGGCCATGCGCAGGCCCTTGAAGACGCGGCCCGGCGTCGCGCTCGAGCCGATCGAGCCGGGTGCCCGGAGCCGATCCGACTGACCGTGCGTCTTCGGCCCACCGGCGAAGCCGTGGCGCTTGACGCCGCCCTGAAAGCCCTTGCCTTTGGAGGTGCCGGAGACGTCGACCTCCTCACCGTCCGCAAAGACGTCGGCCTTCAGGACCTGGCCGACTGTGAATTCCGCCACGTCGTCCGTGCGCACCTCCCGCAGGGTGCGCGACATGAAGCCGCTGGCCTGGCGGTGTCCCCGCTCCGGCTGGTTCAGCCGTTTGTCAAGACCGAAGCCGAGTTGGACGGCGCTGTAGCCGTCCTTGTCCGGCGTCTTCACCTGCGTCACCACGCACGGACCGGTCTCGACCACCGTCACCGGATGGACGACCCCCGTCTCGTCGAAGATCTGCGTCATGCCGAGCTTTCGTCCCAGCATCCCGTCGATCATTGGCTCTCTCCTGTCTCCCAGGAAGTGGCCCCAGCTTCCAAGCCGCCGCCACTCTCAGAGCGTAACCAGTCGTCGGTAAGCATTAACCGGTAGCCGGCCCGGCGATTTCGCTTCGACTGCCCGCATCGGACTACCGGCTACTCCGTCTACAGCTTGATCTCGATGTCCACGCCCGCCGGCAAGTTCAGCCGCATCAGGGCGCGGATCGTATTCCCGCTTGGCTCGAGGACATCGATCAGTCGCTTGTGCGTCCGAATCTCGAACTGCTCTTGCGAGTCCTTATCGACGAACGGGGACCGCATCACGCAAAACTTCTCGATCCGCGTCGGCAGCGGCACCGGCCCGGCTACCTTCGCACCGGTCGACTCGGCCGTCTCCACGATCTTGCCGGCCGACTGGTCGAGCACTTTGTGGTCGTACGCTTTCAGACGGATCCGGATCTTCTGGCTCGGTTTTCGCGCTGTTGCGACCATCGTCCGTACCCCTTCGTTCCGCCTGTGCTCGTCCGACGTGCCGGTCTGCTCCTCGGCGGGGTCTACGCCTCGATGCTGGTGACGACGCCGGCGCCGACGGTGCGGCCCCCCTCCCGGATCGCGAAGCGCAGCCCCTCCTCGATCGCCACCGGCGTGATCAGCTCCACCCCCATCTCGACGTTGTCCCCCGGCATCACCATCTCCGTCCCCTCCGGCAGCACGATCGCCCCGGTGACGTCGGTGGTCCGGATGTAGAACTGCGGCCGGTACCCGGGGAAGAAGGGCGTGTGGCGGCCCCCCTCCTCCTTGGCCAGCACGTAGACCTCGGCCCGCACCCGCGTGTGCGGGTTGATGCTGCCCGGCTTGGCCAGCACCTGCCCCCGCTGCACGTCCTCCCGCTCGACCCCGCGCAGCAGGCAGCCGACGTTGTCCCCGGCCTCCCCCTGGTCGAGCGTCTTCTGGAACATCTCGACGCCGGTCACCACCACCTTGCGCCGCTGCCCCATGCCGACGATCTCGATCTCCTCGCCCGCCCGGACCACGCCCCGCTCGACCCGCCCGGTCACCACCGTGCCCCGCCCCTTGATCCCGAAGACGTCCTCGATCGGCATCAGGAACGGCCGGTCGACCGCCCGCTCCGGCGTCGGGATGTAGTCGTCGACGGCCCGCATCAGCTCCAGGATCGGCGCGTAGGCCGCGTCGGCCGGGTCGGCCGAGCCCGCCTCCAGCGCCGCCAGCGCGCTCCCCCGGATCACCGGGATCTCGTCGCCGGGGAAGTCGTAGGAGGAGAGCAGCTCCCGCACCTCCAGCTCGACCAGCTCCAAAAGCTCCTCGTCGTCCATCATGTCGACCTTGTTCAGGAAGACCACCATCGACGGCACCTCGACCTGCCGCGCCAGCAGGATGTGCTCCCGCGTCTGCGGCATCGGCCCGTCCGGCGCCGAGACGACCAGGATCGCCCCGTCCATCTGCGCCGCGCCCGTGATCATGTTCTTGATGTAGTCGGCGTGGCCCGGGCAGTCGACGTGCGCGTAGTGCCGCTTCTCGGTCTCGTACTCGACGTGGGCGATCGCGATCGTGATCCCCCGCTCCCGCTCCTCCGGCGCGTTGTCGATGCTGGCGAAGGAGCGCGCCGCCGCCCGCCCCTGCAGCGCCAGCGTCTTCGTGATCGCCGCCGTCAGGCTCGTCTTGCCGTGGTCGACGTGCCCGATCGTCCCCACGTTCAGGTGCGGCTTGGTCCGCTCGAACTTCTGCTTCGCCACGTGTGTCGTTCCTCCCTCGGTCCCGTCCGGGAACCCGTACCCAGGTTTTCTCGATTGGACGCGAAAGCGATCCGCCGTGTCGGCGGATCGCCCCGCTTTCCCTTTTGGGCTAGTCGCGCCGCGCCTTGGCCAGGAACTCCTCGGCGAGGTTGTTCGGCAGCGGTGCGTAGTGGTCGAACTGCATGGAGTAGGTGGCCCGGCCCTGCGTCGCCGAGCGGAGATCGGTGGAGTAACCGAACATGGCAGCCAGCGGCACGGTCGCCTTCACGATCTGCGCGCCAGCCCGCATCTCCATCCCCTGGATCTGACCGCGGCGCGAGTTCAGGTCGCCGATGACGTCGCCCATGAAATCGTCCGGGGTTACGACCTCGACCGCCATCACCGGCTCCAGGATCACCGAGCGGCCGCGTCGGATCGCGTCCTTGAGCGCCAGCGAGCCGGCGATCTTGAAGGCCATCTCCGAGGAGTCGACGTCGTGGTAGGAGCCATCGACCAGCGTCGCTCGCAGGTCGACAATCGGGAAGCCGGCCTGGCCCCCGGTCAGCATCGACTCCCGGATCCCTTGGTCGATCGGGGCGATGTATTCCCGCGGGACGGAGCCGCCGACCACCTTGTCGACGAATTCGTAGCCGACACCCCGCTCTTGGGGCGCGAACTCGACGATCGCGTGGCCGTACTGACCCTTGCCGCCGGACTGGCGAACGTGCCGCCCCTCGGCCCGGACGGGGACCGTGATTGTCTCCTTGTAGGCGACTTGCGGCCGGCCCACGTTGGCGTCAACCCGAAACTCGCGCATCATCCGGTCGACGATAACCTCGAGGTGGAGCTCTCCCATCCCCTCGATCACCGTCTGCCCGGTCTCCTCGTCGGTCCGCATTCGGAAGGTCGGGTCCTCCTCCGCGAGACGGCCGAGGGCGGCGCCCATCTTGTCCTGGTCGGCACGCGTCTTCGGCTCGATCGAGACGGAGATGACCGGCTCTGGGAAGGTGATCGTCTCCAGGATGACCGGCTTGGCCGGGTCGCAGAGCGTATCGCCGGTGAAGGTCGTCTTCAGCCCGATAACGGCCGCGATGTCGCCAGCGCTGACCGACGAAATCTCTTCCCGGTGGTTGGAATGCATTTGGAGCAGCCGACCAACCCGCTCCCGCTCCCCCTTGGTGGAGTTCAGAGCGTAGCTGCCAGCATCCAGCTTGCCGGAGTAGACCCGGATGTAGGCAAGCTTGCCGACGTGGGGGTCGACCGCGATCTTGAAGGCGAGTGCCGAGAAGGGCTGACCGGCCTCGACGCTCCGCTCCACTTCCTCGCCGGACCGGGGCTCGATCCCCGTCACCGGCGGCACGTCGAGCGGCGACGGTAGGTACTCGACGATCGCGTCAAGCATTAGCTGGACGCCCTTGTTCTTCAGCGCGCTTCCGCAGAGGATCGGCACCAGTTGGCCGCCGACGGTCGCCCGCCGCAGGCCCGGGCGAAGCTCCTCCTCGGTCAGCTCTTCGCCTTCGAGGTAACGGAGCGTCAAATCCTCATCCGTCTCCGCGATCGCCTCGATCATCTGGGCCCGCGCCGCCTGCGACTGCTCCAGCATGTTCGCAGGGATCTCGGTCTCCTCGATGTTCTGCCCCATCTCGTCATGGAAGATGTACGCCTTCTGCGCCATCAGGTCGACGATCCCGAGGAAGTCCGACTCCGCGCCGATCGGCAGCTGGATCGGGACCGGCTTCGCCTTCAATCGGTCGACGATCATGTCAATCGTGCGCTGGTAGGAGGCACCGACGCGGTCCATCTTGTTGACGAAGCAGATCCTGGGGACGCCGTACTTGTCAGCCTGCCGCCAGACGTTCTCCGACTGCGGCTCGACGCCGGCAACCGCGTCGAAGACGACCACACCACCGTCGAGGACGCGAAGCGACCGCTCGACCTCGACCGTGAAGTCGACGTGGCCGGGGGTGTCGATGATGTTGATCCGATGGCCGTTCCAAGCGCAGGTGGTCGCGGCCGCCGTGATGGTGATCCCGCGCTCTCGCTCCTGGACCATCCAGTCCATGGTCGCGGCGCCCTCGTGCACCTCGCCGGGGCGGTGGACCCGTCCCGTGTAGTAGAGGATGCGCTCGGTCGTCGTCGTCTTGCCGGCGTCGATGTGGGCAACGATGCCGATATTCCGGGTCTTCGCCAAGACGTTCCCGACGTCCCCGGTAATCGGCCTGGTAGCGGCAGCGGTGCTCATGGCTTTCCTTGTCGAGCGATCAGCTATCAGCGTGGAGCGGTCAGCTATCGGAGGGGTCGTCGCGTCTCGACAACGACACTATCAACGGCCAGCATGGAGCTGATAGCTCATAGCCAATAGCTGACGGCCCATCTAGAACCGTCCGTAATGCGAGAAGGCTTTATTGGCCTCGGCCATGCGGTGGACGTCCTCCCGCCGCTTGATCGTGGCCCCCGTGTTGTTGAACGCGTCGAGGAGCTCGTTTGCGAGCTTCTCCTCCATTGTCTTGCCGTTCCGACCGCGCGAGGAAGCCAGCAGCCATCGCATCGCCAGCGACTGCCGGCGGTTCCCCTCGATCTGCACCGGCACCTGGTAGGTCGCGCCGCCGACGCGCCGCGGTTTCACTTCGACCACCGGCGTCGCGTTGTAGAGCGCCTGCTCGAAGACTTCGAGCGGCTCCCGTCCCGTCCGCGTCTGGATCGTGTCCATCGCACCGTAGACGATCCGCTCGGCGAGGCCCTTCTTGCCGCGCTGCATCACCTTATTGATGAAGCGGGCCACCGTTTCGCTGTTGTACCGCGCGTCCGGCACCAGGATCCGGCGCTGGACCTTCGCTCGCCTCGGCATCGCTCTCCTCCAACCGGTGAGAGGGAAGAAGGAACACGGACGACGGGAGGACCATCGCGTCCCCACGTTCTCGCTCTCCTTCGCCCTTCCCCCTATGACTTCCGTTTCGTCCAAACACACGAAAAAGCGGTCAACGTCCATCGGACGTCCGGCCGCTTCTCGCACCGTGTTCGATCAGTTCCGCCGGAGCGGCTGGCCCCAATCAGTCCCAGCGGCAACGCCGCGTGGGACAAAGAGCACTAGCTCTTCTTGGGTGCCTTGGTTCCGTACTTGGAGCGCGCTTGCTTGCGGTTGTCTACACCGCGGGTATCCAGGGTTCCTCGCACGATGTGGTACCGGACGCCGGGAAGGTCTTTTACCCGCCCGCCGCGGACCAGCACCACCGAGTGCTCCTGGAGGTTGTGCCCCTCGCCCGGGATGTACGCCGTGACTTCCAACTGGTTGGTCAGGCGGACACGGGCGATCTTGCGCAGCGCCGAGTTGGGCTTCTTGGGCGTCATCGTCTTGACCTGGGTGCAAACCCCGCGCTTCTGCGGCGAGTTGGTGCCACTCCGCAACCGGCCGGCATACCGCCCGACCGCGCTGTTGGTGAAACCCAGCGCCGGCGCCTTGGTCTTCTTTTTGACGCTCTTTCGGCCCTTGCGAACCAACTGATTGATCGTCGGCACGACCACTCCTACCCGGGCGGGAGGCTTCCGAACCGTGCTCTGCATCCGTCGCCCTGCGCGACCGCAGCTGCGGCGCCACCTGCCTCGTGAGGTCCGTCTCGCGAGACGCCCCGCCAGCTGGCGGAACGCAACCTCACTCGTGCGCCCGATTCCCACCGGACACAAGAGCGGAGTATACGGTTAAGTTTCCCCTTCGTCAAGCATCGATCGAATCGAGCGATCTAGCCCGCAATGCGCACGGCGGATGGTCCTCCGTGCGCATCCAGGTTCCCAAGCATGGAGGGGCCGGTGTTGCATGCGACACCGGCCCCTCCATGCTTGGATCGGATTCCTTAGTCGTCGTCCTCGCCGGCAAGAACAGCCGCGAGGAGTTCACCATCGACCGAGGCGTCCTCAATCCCGAGATCCGGCCCCTCCTCGGAGTCGCCCTCCGCGGTGCCCGTCCCGGCCGCATCCCCGACCGGAACGAAGCCCGCGGCCATCAACTCCGCAAGGTCCTCGTCCGAAGCCGCCTCGACCGGGTCGGCGGATGCCATCTGACCGTCGGCGCCAATTGCCGCCATGGTCGCTTCCTGGATGGCCGAGGTCGGCGTCCCCGGCACCACCCCGAAACCGGAGCCGGCCGGGATCAGCTTGCCGATGATCACGTTCTCCTTCAGCCCGCGCAGCTGGTCGACTTTGCCGTTGATCGCGGCCTCGGTCAGCACCCGCGTCGTCTCCTGGAAGGATGCCGCCGAGAGGAACGAGTCGGTCTCGAGCGACGCCTTGGTGATCCCGAGCAGGACCGGCATCGCCGTCGCCGGCTCACCGCCCTGGGCCAGGATCTCCTCGTTGATCTGGTTGAACTCGAAGCGATCGATCCGCTCGTCCTGGAGGAAGTCGGTGTCGCCCGGATAGACGATGCTCACCTTGCGCAGCATCTGGCGGCAAATCACCTCGATGTGCTTGTCGTTGGTGTTGACGCCCTGGGATCGGTAGACCTTCTGCACCTCGTCGATCACGTAGCGCTGGACTTCGTCGCGACCCTGGGTCAGCAAGATCTGCTGGGGACTCTTTGCACCGTCCGTCAGCTGCTGCCCAGGGAGCACCCGGTCCCCTTCTTCAACGAAGATCTGGTAGACAATCGGAACCGGGTGCTCCAGCCGGTCCTCCCGCTCGTTCCGGACATAGATCGTCCGGTCGTCGATGAAGTACGTCCCTTCCATATCGGCCATCAACTTCTGGTCGTCCGGCCCGGTCGCCAGGACGGTCTTGTCCTTGATGACGAGGGTGCCGGGCGCCTGCGCCGGTTCCCAGCCGGGGCCGAGCCGGTACGGACGCGAGTCCTGCTCCGTCGTCGTGATCACGAGGAGGCGTCCAGCGTCGGTCTGCTCGATCGAGACGATTCCCTCGCGGTCGGCGAGGAGGGCGGCGCCCTTCGGCTCCCGCGCCTCGAACAGCTCTTCCACACGCGGCAGACCGGTGGTGATGTCGGCCCGCGCCACGCCGCCGGTGTGGAACGTCCGCATCGTCAACTGGGTACCCGGCTCACCGATCGACTGCGCCGCGATAATCCCGACCGCCTCGCCGTGCTCAACCATTTTGCCGCTTGCCAGGTTGCGCCCGTAGCAGGCCTGGCAGACGCCGTGGATTGCGTCGCAGGCCATCACGCTCCGGACGAAGAAGGACTCAACTCCCGCTTCCAGCACCTCACCGACGAGATCGCGCGACGTGCCGTCCTCGAGATCCAGGCGATCGGTGAGCTCCTCACCGCGATCGAGCAGGATCTCGCCTGTCTCCGGGTGGACGACCGGAGCGGCGAGGATACGCCCGGTAATCCGGCTCCGGAACTCTTCCTCGGCCATCGGCTTGCCGTCGGCCCCGCGGCGCTCCGTTAGCAGCCCCTGCTCGGTGCCGCAGTCGTCGATCGCGATGATCACGTCCTGAGAGACGTCGACAAGCCGACGCGTCAGGTAGCCGGAGTCCGCCGTCCGCAGCGCGGTGTCGGCGAGCCCCTTCCGGGCGCCGTGGGTGGAGAGGAAGTACTCCAGGACCGTCAGCCCTTCCCGGTAGTTGGAGCGGATCGGGATATCGATGATCCGCCCCTCCGGGTCGAGCACCAGTCCGCGCATGCCCGCCATCTGGCTGATCTGGTTCATGTTCCCCTTTGCGCCGCCGTCCACCATCATGTAGACGGAGTTTTGGCCGCGCAGACCGTCTTCCACGTCCTTGGCAAGGCGGTCACGGGTGCCGTTCCAGATCAGCTCCAGCTCCCTCAAGCGCTCGTCCTCGGTGACGAGGCCGCGACGGAACTGCCGCTCAACTTTTTCCGCTTCCTCGTCCGCGCCCCGGAGCAGATCGCCCTTGGTCTCGGACATAACAACGTCCTGGACCGCGATGCTCATCCCGCCGCGGGTCGAGAACTCGAAGCCGACCTTCTTGATGTCGTTGACGACGCGGGCCGTGTCGTTCGGATCCTGGAACAAGCGGTAGCAGTCAGCAACAACCCCGCGCAATGCCTTGCGGCCCATCGTCGCGTTGTAGTACCGCTTCAGCTCCGCTGGCAGCGCGTGATTGAAAAGGGCCCGGCCGACCGTCGTCTCGATCCGCTTCACCTCACCGCCGTCGCGATCCGTGCGGACCGCGATCTTGGCTTGGACATCCACCGCGCCGGCGTCGTAGGCGAGCTGGACCTCTTCCAGCGACGAGAAGACCTTGCCCCAGCCGCGCGGTACCGTCCCATTCGCCAGGTCCTCGGCGTGGTTGCGCTCGCTCGTCATGTAGTAGCAGCCGAGGACGATGTCCTGGGTCGGCGAGACGATCGGCTCCCCGTTTGAGGGGGAGAGCAGATTGCGGACGGAGAGCATCCGCGACCGGGCCTCCTCCTGGGCCGCCCGCGAGAGCGGGACGTGGACCGCCATCTGGTCGCCGTCGAAGTCGGCATTAAAGGCAGAGCAGACCATCGGATGAATCTGGATCGCGGATCCCTCGATGAGCCGGACCTTGAATGCCTGGATGCCAAGGCGGTGCAGCGTCGGCGCCCGGTTGAGAAGCACGACGTAGTCCTGGACGACGTCCTCAAGGACGTCCCAGACGCGGTCGTCGACCCGCTCCACCAGGCGCTTCGCGGCCTTGATGTTGTGGGCGTCATTGAGTTCGACAAGCCGCCGCATCACGAATGGCTTGAACAGCTCCAGCGCCATCCGCTTCGGCAGCCCGCACTCGTCGAGCGCGAGATTCGGGCCGACGACGATCACCGAGCGCCCGGAGTAGTCGACACGCTTGCCGAGCAGGTTCTGGCGGAACCGGCCCTGCTTGCCCTTGAGCATGTCAGACAGGCTCTTCAGCTTGTGCTTGCCGGAGCCGGAGACGACGCGGCCGCGCCGGCCGTTGTCGATCAGGGCGTCGACCGCCTCCTGCAGCATCCGCTTCTCGTTGCGGACGATGATGTCGGGTGCGCCGAGCTCCAGGAGCCGCTTCAGGCGGTTGTTCCGGTTGATCACCCGCCGGTAGAGGTCGTTCAAGTCGGACGTCGCGAAGCGGCCGCCGTCGAGCTGAACCATCGGCCGC
Source organism: uncultured Thermomicrobiales bacterium (assembly GCA_902806405.1). GTDB lineage: Bacteria > Chloroflexota > Chloroflexia > Thermomicrobiales > UBA6265 > CADCWL01. The sequence goes on from CADCWL010000035.1 coordinate 68,508, forward strand.
AGCTCGGGCGGAATCACCGGCAACGCCGTGAAGATCATCCAGTGCGGCTTGTTGCCACTCTTGCGCAGCGCCTCCACGACGCGAAGCCGTTTCGTCGCCTTCTTCCGCTTCACGTCCGAGGAGGCCTGCATCTCCAACCGGAGCTGGACCGCGATCTGATCGAGATCGATCCGCTGCGAGACGTAGTCATAGACCGCCTCTGCCCCCATCCCGGCCTTGAAGACGCCGGCGGGAACGATCTCCTGCAGCTCGCGATACTGGGTCTCGGTCAGGATCTGGAGCTCCTTGAGATCGCCGATCGCCTTCAGCGCCTCGTCCCGCTCCTTCTCCGCCTCCTTGATCTGTTCGCCGATCCGATCCTCGATCCGCTTCTGGCGCTCCTCCGCCTCGAAGGTCAGGAAGTCACGCTCCGCCCCGGCTAGCGCACCACTGCCGCTCGCCTCGGCCGTCGCCCCGCCCTCGATCCGCGCCTGCTCGTCGTCCCGCGCCTCGCGTAGGCGCGCTAGCTTGTCCTCGTTCACCGCCTCGTCGGCACGGACGACCGCCACGCCGCGGAACGCGACCTCCTCCGGAGCGGCCTGGTTTAGCAGCACCTGAAGGCGCGCCGACGTATCGTCGTACTCGGTCTGAAGCCGCTCCAGGTCGGCCTGCTTCCGTTGGCTGATCGCCTCCGAGAGGCTCTGCTCCCCCTGGTTCAGGTTGGCGACATCGCGACCGACCGCCTCCGTGATCTCGCTGAGCTCGTGCTCCGCCTCGGCGCGCAGTTCGCCGATGGCGGCCTCGTGCTCCTCATTGATCTCGTCGATCGCCGCCTGGCGCGCCTCCTGGTCGACCTCGGTCACCAGGTACGACGCGAAGTAAAGGATCCGCTCCAGGTTGCGGGGGGTGATGTCGAGCAGCAGCCCGAGGCGGCTCGGCGTCCCCTTCACGTACCAGATGTGGGAGACGGGCGCGGCGAGCTCGATATGGCCCATCCGCTCGCGGCGGACTTTGGCCCGCGTCACCTCCACGCCGCACTTGTCGCAGACGGTGCCGGCGTGGCGGATCCGCTTGTACTTGCCGCAGTAGCACTCCCAATCCTTCGTCGGACCGAAAATGCGCTCGCAGAAGAGCCCGCCGTGCTCCGGCTTCAGCGTCCGGTAGTTGATCGTCTCCGGCTTGGTGACCTCGCCGTACGACCATCCCCTGATCGCCTCCGGCGACGCCAGGCTGATCCGGATCGCGTCGAAGTTGTTGACGTCCAGGACCCGGCTGCGGTCCTGCCGGTCCGCCCGCGAGTAGCCGCCGTCGCGAGCGCCCGCGACTCCGCCAAAGGACGGTCGCGCCAGCGCCGAGTCGACGGGCAGGGTTGGAAGATTGGTTCTCGTGCTCGACATTGTTCCTCCGGGACGAGTGGTCGGTAATTGCGCGGCAGTGGCCAGTAGGGAGCCAGCCCCGACCAGTGAGTGGGAGCCGGCAAAGGACAGCCAGCCATCTCTCTATGGGAGCCGGCTACCGGCTTCCGACAACTCCGCTCTAATCGACCGTCCGCTCGAAGCCGCTCAAATTGATCCGATCCAGGTTGGAGAGGAGGTCGCGGGAGGTGTCCTCCGTGAAGTCCACCGTCTGCTCGTCCTCGTTGATGACATCGATCGAGAGTCCCAGGGAGCGGAGCTCCTTGACAAGGACCTTGAACGATTCCGGCACCCCGGCCTCGACGATCTCCTCGCCCTTGACGATCGCCTCGTACGTTTTGACGCGCCCGACCGTGTCATCCGACTTGACGGTCAGCATTTCCTGCAGGGTGTAGGCGGCGCCATAGGCCTCGAGCGCCCACACCTCCATCTCGCCAAAGCGCTGGCCGCCGAACTGGGCCTTGCCGCCCAACGGCTGCTGCGTCACCAGCGAGTAGGGCCCGGTCGAACGGGCGTGGATCTTGTCCTCGACGAGGTGGGCCAGCTTCAGCATGTAGATCATGCCGACCGTCACCGGCCTATCGAACTTCTCCCCGGTCCGCCCGTCGTAGAGGTCAACCTTGCCGTCGCGCGGGAGACCAGCCTCGCCCAGCGCGTTCCAAATCTCCTCTTCCTGCGCCCCATCGAAGACCGGCGTGGCAACCCGAAAACCGAGCCGCGACGCGGCCCAGCCGAGGTGCGTCTCGAGCACCTGGCCGAGGTTCATCCGGGACGGAACGCCGATCGGGTTGAGGATGATGTCGATCGGCTGCCCGTCCGGGAGATACGGCATGTCCTCGATCGGCAGGATGCGGGAGATGACCCCCTTGTTGCCGTGCCGCCCGGCCATCTTGTCGCCCTCGGAGATCTTGCGCTTCTGGGCGATGCTGACCCGCACCATCTCGTTCACGCCGGCAGGCAGCTCGTGATCCGAGTTGTCGTCTCGGCGGAACTGCTTGACGTCGATGATCTTGCCGTGGACGCCGTGCGGCACCCGGAGCGAGGTGTCCTTCACCTCGCGCGCCTTCTCGCCGAAGATCGCCCGCAGCAGCCGCTCCTCGGCGCTCAACTCCGTCTCGCCCCGGGGCGTCACCTTCCCGACCAAGATGTCGTTCGGATTGACGTCGGCGCCGATTCGGATAATCCCGTTCTCGTCGAGGTTCGCTAGGCTCTCCTCGCCGACGTTTGGGATGTCGCGCGTGATCTCCTCGGGGCCGAGCTTGGTGTCCCGGGCCTCCGTCTCGTACTTCTCGATATGGACCGAGGTGAAGACATCGTCCCGCACCAGCCGCTCGCTGAGCAGGATTGCGTCCTCGAAGTTACCGCCCTCCCAGGGCATGAACGCCACCAGCACGTTCTGGCCGAGCGCCAACTCCCCATTCTCGGTCGACGACGAGTCTGCGATGATCTTGCCCGCCTCAACCCGCTCGCCCTGCCGAACGCTTGGTCGCTGGTTGATGCAGGTGTCCTGGTTGGAGCGGACGAACTTGCGCAGGTTGTAGACGTGCTCGTCACCCTCGTCGTCGCGGATCGTGATCTGGTGTCCGCTGACGGCCGTCGCCACGCCGTCGTGCCGCGAGACCATCACCTGACCCGAATCGCGGGCGGCTTGGTGCTCGACGCCGGTCCCGATGATCGGGGCTCTCGGGCGTAGCAGCGGTACCGCCTGGCGCTGCATGTTCGCGCCCATCAACGCCCGGTTCGCGTCGTCGTGCTCCAGGAACGGGATCAGGGCCGTCGCCACCGAGACGACCTGCTTCGGCGAGACGTCCATGTAGGCAACCTGCTCCGCCGGCACCACCGGGAAGCGGTGGCCACCGCTGATCCGGACCGTTACCTGCTCCGGGATCAGCCGACCCGACTCCTCGAGTGGCGTATTCGCCTGGGCGATCATCACCGACTCCTCCCGATCGGCCGAGAGGTAATCGATGATCTCCGAGGCGACCGGCTTGATCCGGATAGTCGTTACCCCAGCACCACGGATCGTCTCCGCGACCTCCTCCGTGATCTCCGTGCCGGCGGAGACGATCGTCTCCCCCGAACCCGGGTGGATCACGTCGTCGCGCAGCGCCTGCCCGACGAGCGGGAGCACCGGGTCGTCGACCAGCAACTGGGAGACGATTCGGCGGTACGGCGTCTCGATAAAGCCGTACTGGTTGATCTTGCCGTAGGTCGCGAGCGACCCGATCAGACCGATGTTCGGTCCTTCGGGTGTCTCGATCGGACAGATCCGGCCGTAGTGCGACGGATGGACGTCGCGGACGTCGAACCCAGCCCGGTCCCGACTGAGGCCGCCGGGTCCGAGCGCCGAGAGACGCCGTTTGTGGGTCAGCTCGGCAAGCGGGTTGGTCTGGTCCATGAACTGGGACAGCTGGCTGCCACCGAAGAACTCGCGAACCGCCGCCATCACCGGCCGCGTCGTGCTAATCAGCCCGTTCGGCGTCACCGTCTCCGGATCCTGGATCGTCATCCGCTCCCGGATGCCCCGCTCCAGCCGCTGGAAGCCGGTCCGGACGTGCATCTGGATCAACTCGCCAACCGCCCGGACGCGCCGGTTACCGAGGTGATCGATGTCGTCCGGCTCGCTCTGGCCGTTGCAGAGGCGGATCATCTCGCGGATGATCGAGACTAGGTCGTCCTGGGTCAGGATCCGGCTCGTCGACGACTCCTCCCCGGAGCCACCGTTCCGGTGCAGCCGCCCGTTCAGCTTGTACCGGCCGACGCGCGCCAGGTCGTAGCGCCGCTCGTTGAAGAACAGGTTCTCCAGGAGCGACGTGGCGTTGTCGCGTGTGGGCGGGTCACCCGGCCGCAGGCGCCGGTAGAGTTCGATCAAGGCCTCTTCGCGGCTCTTGGTCGGCTCCTTGTCGAGTGTCGTCGCGATGAAGCGGCGATCCGGGTTGTTGTCGACGTCGGCGAACGCCTCGAGCAGTTGCTCGTCCGTCTCGATTCCAATCGCCCGGAGCAGGATCGTGACGGGCATCTTCCGCTTGCGGTCGACCTTGACCGAAAGGACGTCGCGGTTCGACGTCTCGAACTCCAACCAGGCGCCCCGGTTCGGGATCAGCTTGGCCGTGGAGAGGAGCTTGCCGGTCGCCGCGTCGGGAGTCCGCTCGAAGTAGACCCCGGGCGATCGGACGAGCTGGGAGACAACGACGCGCTCGGCGCCGTTGATGATGAAGGTCCCATCCGAGGTCATGATCGGGAAGTCGCCGAGGAAGATCCCGTCGGGACCCGTCTCCTTGATCTCGCCCGTCTCGCGCATCACGAGCCGCGCCCAGATCCGGAGCGGCGCCGCGTAAGTTATGTCCCGCTCGCGGCAGTAGGCCTCGGCGATCCGGGGGTCGACCTTGGCCCGCTCCTGCTCCTCCCCCTTCGGCAGCCGGGTCCACGCCGGGTCGAAGCGGGAGTCGAGGAACGTGAGCTCCATCTTCTTGTGGTGGTCCGAGATCGGGGAGATCTCATCGAGCAGCTCCTTCAGCCCCTCGGCGAGGAACCAGTTGAACGACTCGATCTGCACCTGGACCAGATTCGGCATCTCCCAAACGGTCGGGATGCGGGAGAATGAGCGCCGGTTCACCCCTTGGTTCGAGATAACGCGCCGCTGCCGTGCCTCCGTCGCCTCATCGATCGCTCGCGTCCGCGTCGTCGCCGTTACCACGTACCAATACTCCCCTGCCGAAAACGCCGAATGCCGAGGCTTGTCCTAGTTGCCGGCCCGCTGACCGAGTCCCTTACGCACCGAACCCGCCGACCACCCGCAGTCCTGGCGATGCGATCGCCCGACGACCCCGCTCAGTCGGCGGGAAAGCAGGTGAACACGCGAAAGAGGGAGGGTCGAAACCTTCCCTCCCAGCCGCGTTTCGTTGTGTTCGCGCCGGCCCGCACGCGCCGCCCAGATGATGCCCGCCTCAGCGTTCGGCCCTCCCCGACACAAGCCAGGTTTGAACCGCGAAAGGAGATAATACGCGCGCGGCGGCGTTCTGTCAACCTTTCTGGGGTCTTGCCCGTCGTCCGTCTCGACCCAGGACGGCCGGGGTGAGCAGTCCCGGCCGTCCCGAACAAACCAGCTACGAGGCCGGCGTCGCCACCGGGGACGCCATTCCGGCGGCGGTCGGCGTCGCGTTCGACAACTCGTAGGCGCCGCAGTCCGCGAGGTACAGATACCGGGCGACCTCGGGGTCGTCGATATTGTCCCGCGTGACGATCGAGGATCCGGTCACCAGTTCCTTCGGGTTCGGTGCCACGCCGGAGGCGAGGAAATCGAAGATCAACTGCACGGCAATCTCGCCGATCTCGCCCGGGTGCTGGGCGATCAGGATGTCGACCACCTCGCTCCGAAGGTCTTGCACCTGGGTGGGCCCGGCATCGAAACCGACCACCCGGACCTCACCCTGCCGACCCTGCTCGCGGATCGCGGCCGCGGCGCCTTGCGCCGCGAACAGGTTCGTCCCAAAGATACCGACGAGATCGGGCTCGGCCTGGAGACGAGCGCTTGTCAGTTGCGCCGCAAGGTTCGGGTCGTTGTCCGAGAACTCCTGCCCCAGGTACTCGATGTTCGGGTAGCTCGCGATCTCTTCCCGAAAGCCCTGCTCACGTAGATCGGTGGTCGAGATGCCCGGCTTGACGTTGACGACGAAGACCTTGCCCTCGCCGCCGATCGCCTCCGCCAGTCCACGGGCCGCCAACCGGCCGCCCTCGACGTTGTCCGTGGCGACGTCGCCGATCTGGATATCGCTGTTGATCGTCGTATCAACGCAGAGGACAGGGATGCCGGCGTCGATTGCCGCCTGGATCGGCGCGATCATCGCCTGCGCGTTGTTCGGGGCGATCATGATGGCGTCGGGCCGGCTCTGCACGACGGCGTTCAGAATCGGCGTTTGAAGCGTTTCGTCGAACCGGTCGGGGCCCTGCGTGTCGACGCTAACCCCGAGGGCGGCCGCCTTCGCCTGCGCGCCGCAGTCCATCGTGATGTAGAAATTGTCGCCGATTACGCCCTGGATGAAGGCGATCGAGAAGCCGCCCTGGCGGCGACCACTGCTCGCCCGGGCCACCCCCTGAAGCCTGCCGGCGCCGAGCAAGGAGAGGCCGACCCCGGCAGCGGCGCCGCCCTTGACCACGTCCCGGCGCGTCACCCGCCTGCAGATCGATCGCACTTCGCTCACGGTCTTCTCCCCCTCATCGACCGACGACGGCCGCCGTTCCCCGTTCGTCCGGGGCACGCGAGAGTAGCAGCGCCGTATGGGCCGCGCAACCCGGGATGATCGCACCGTCGCTACATCCTCTCTTCCACCCGCCGCCGCCGTTGATCCAGGAAGACAGCGAGGATCAGGACGGCACCGATCGCGACATTCTGCCAGAAGGGCTGGACCCGGGAGATGACGAGGCCGGTCCGCAGCGCGGCAGGGATGAACGCCCCGATTACCGAGCCGCCGATCGTACCAAGACCGCCGAAGAGGCTGGTGCCGCCGATGACGGCGGCGGAGATGGCGGCGAGGTTGTCCGACTGGTGGGACCCGACCGACGCGGTGCCGAAGCGAAGCAGGTCGAACCCCCCGGCCACGCCCGCCAGCAAACCGCTCAGCCCGTAGACCTTGACCAGGTGCCGGTCGACATCGATTCCCACCCGCCGCGCCGCGGCGGCGTTTGAGCCAACGGCGTAGGTGTACCGCCCGAACCGGGTCCGGTTGAGAGCGACGGCCGCCAGGACGGCGACGACAAAGGCGATCAGCACCGGCGGGGTCAGCCGCAGCCGTTGGCCGCCGACCTCGAATGCGATCAACTCGCGAAGCCCGATCTCCTGCTGGACGGCGGGCGGCACATTGGGCACGTTCACCCCCCCCGAAAGGAGCTGGGCCAGCCCCAACGCGATGCCGAGGGTGCCGAGCGTGACGATGAACGACGGCATCTTCAGCCGGGTGATCAGCAGGCCGTTGGCGAGACCGCAGGTGAGCCCGGTTGCCACCCCGGCCGCGAGTCCGAGCGGGATCGCCGTCCCCTGGTTTGGGAACTGGTAGGCCTGCACCTCCGCCGGCTCGCCCGCGTACCGGACCATCACCTTGGCGGCGACCACTGCCGACAGGATCAGCACCGACCCGACCGAGAGGTCGATCCCGGCCGTGATGATCACGAAGGTGACACCGACGGTCAGCAGCAGCAACTGCGCCGCGTCGACCGCGATGTTCTGGAAATTCGCGGGGTTGAAGAAGCGTCCGCCGTTGATCGCTGAGAAGACGAGAACGACCCCTGCCAGGATCAGCAGCGTGAACGACCCGGAGAGCCGGGCGAGCACGCCCGGCCTGACTGTCGGCTCGGGAGCAAGGCCAGAGATGGCATCGAGCGGTTCACCGGCCACCGTGCCCTCCCTTCGCCGCGACAGACCGGATCGAGCCGGTCATCGCCGACACTGCGTCGTCGATCGTAGCCCGCCTGGGGTCGAGCTCCTGGACGACCTCACCGAGGCGAAGAACGACGATTCGGTCCGCCACCTCGAAGACGTGCGGCATGTTGTGGCTGATGAAGACGACGGGAACGCCGTTGTCGCGCACCTGCCGCATCAGGTCGAGCACCATCGCCGTCTGCGCTACCCCCAGTGCGGCGGTCGGCTCGTCCATGATCACCACCTTGCTCGCCCACATCACGGCGCGGGCAACCGCCACCCCTTGCCGTTGCCCGCCCGAGAGGGTCACCAACCGCCGGCCGAGATCCGGTACACGCACCCTCAACCGGGCAAGCTGCTCCTCCGTCTCCCGGCGCATCCGCCGCCGATCGAGGAACCCAAGGCCCCCAAGCGGCCCCGGCAAGCGGTACTCCCGTCCGAGAAAGATGTTGGCGACCGCGTCGAGGTGGGGTGCGACCGCGAGGTCCTGGTAGACGGTCTCGATGCCCAGCCGGCGCGCTTCCTGCGGTGAGGCCAAGCGGACCGGCCGGCCGTCGAAGACGATCTCACCCCCGTCGTGCGGTAGGACCCCGGTGAGGACGTTGATAAAGGTCGACTTGCCCGCACCGTTGTCGCCGATCAAGGCAACGATCTCGCCCTCCCGGACCTCAAAGTCGACGTGCTTCAAGGCGTGGACCGGTCCGAAGAACTTGTCGATGCCGCGAGCTTGCAGGAGCGGCCCGCGGCCGGCGTCGGTCCGCGCGGTCTCTACACGATCCAAGGGTGCGTGGCCTCCCAGCGCGTCTCGCACGTCCGTCCGGGGCCGCCCACTCTACCCGGCCCACACCCGTCGTCAAGCAATCGGCCGCCGCGCATCGCCCACAACAGTAAGAGCGTTGTCCCCGTTATTCTCCGAGTCTAGACTGCGGCGGCCGCGAGCAGGATGCCATGTCGAGCCGTCCGCATGTAAAGTCCCGGGGTCTCCCACTCCATTCGGGCGAGATTGGCAACGGCGCAACGCGACGACGAGGGAGCAGGGACGCTCGATGGGGAAAGCAACCGCTGGCGCCGTGCCACCCTTAGCGACGAGGGCGCCTGACCTGGCCGGCGCCGTATGAGCGCGGTTCCCGGGCCCAATGTGATCCTCGCGGTCTCCGGCGGCATCGCCGCCTACAAGGCCGCCGAGGTGGCCAGCCGACTGGTCCAGCAGGGCGCGACCGTCGACGCGATCATGACCGCCGGCGCCCAGGAGTTCGTCCGGCCCCTCACGTTCTCGGCACTTACCGGGCGCGCAGTCCACACCGACGCCTTTGCCCCATGGACGGAGAGAAATCGCGGGCACATTACGTTGGCCCGGGAGGCGGACCTGCTCCTGGTCGCGCCGGCCTCGGCGAGCGCGCTGGCCCGCTTGGCGGTCGGGCTCGCCGACGACCTCCTGGGGGCCGTCGCGCTTTCCACGGTCGCCCCTCTGGTGGTCGCCCCGGCGATGGAGCACGCGATGTTTCACCATCCCGCCACCCAGGAGCATCTCGAGACCCTGCGCCGGCGGGGTGCCAGCGTCGTCGGCCCGGAGCGGGGCCGACTGGCCTCGGGTGCCGTCGGCGACGGCCGGTTGGCAGCCGTCGAAGCGATCGTTGGGACGTGCTGGGCGATCCTGGGCCGCGCCGGCGCGCTCGCCGGTCGCCGGATCGTGGTCACCGCCGGCGGCACCCGCGAGCCACTCGATCCGGTTCGGTTCCTCGGCAACCGATCGAGCGGCACAATGGGCTTCGCCTTGTCGACGTCCGCCCGGGACCGGGGCGCCGCTGTCCACCTGGTAACCGGCCCCACGTCGCTCCCATCTCCGGCCGGGATTACGGTCGAGCGCGTGGAGACCGCGCTCGAGATGCGATCTGCGGTGGAGGCAGCGGTTCCCACCGCCGATGCGCTGATCATGGCGGCGGCCGTCGCCGACTTCCGACCCGCCACCCCTTCGGCTCAGAAGTTGAAGAAAGGGCCCGGCGACACCGCCCCCGAGATCCAACTCATCCGCAATCCGGACATTCTGGCATCGGTCAGCGCGCCTGGGCTGGTCAAGGTCGGTTTTGCCGCGGAGACGGAGAACCTGGTGCCGAACGCTTCAGCGAAACTGGCGGCGAAAGGACTGGCGATGATTGTCGCCAACGACGCCGCCTCGACCGTGGGGAGCGCGGAGATCTCTGCCGTCATCCTTCAGCCGAACACCCCGCCCCGACAGCTCCCGTCGATGCCCAAGTCGGAGCTCGCGGGGCTGATCCTCGACCACCTCCTGCCGCTCCTTCCCCGGCGTACCGGGGATGGCGGCGACGAATGAACCGAGCTCCCCGCCTTGGAGGGCGGAACGTCCAGGTTCTTCGTTCCCAGCTCGCGCTGGAGGTCGCGCTCACGGTCTACGCCGCGGTGGCGGCAGCCCTCCTGGTGCGCCTGGGATTGCTCGCGCTTGCAATCCCGGCTCGCGTCTGGAGCGGGGAAGTCGTTTACGCCGCCACTGCCCCGTTCGTCGCGCCGCTGACGCGGCTCCCCGGCGGCACGGCCGGCATCTTCGGCGCCGCTACGCTCGCCGACGTGACGACGTTCGTGATCTTCGCATTGGTGCCTCTGGTGCTCCTCGCGCGCGACCGCTCGCGCTAGCCACCGAACCGGCCGACTTGCCCTGCAGTCGGCGGCAAACATCGTGCACGCCCGTCCCCGAGATCCTAGACTAACGGCGTCGGACGATCGCAGGGTCGGCCCGCCCGGGCATCGGGCGAGCCCGGACGATAAAGGAGTGGGAAGACGAGTATGGTGCGCAACACGGTCCGAGGCATCCTCGGCTTGGTCCTGGCGGCGGCCGCCACCTGGCTCGCCAACTTCATCGTCGAGAAGGTGTTCGGTCCTGAAGAAGCCTAGGAGAATCGCGCGCAGGCCTTTGTGACGCAACGCCCATGACCGCCGGTCATCATCCGCTGGTGCCACCGCGGCGCATTGGAGTTGTAGTCAATCCCGCGACACGGCAGGGGGCGCCCCAACTCATTCAACTTCTCCGTCGCGCCGCCCCCCTCGGCGTGGAACTTGAGGTCCTCCCCACGACCGAAGCGGGGGCCGGTATCGCGCTTGCCCGGGATTTAGCAACTCGGGCCGATCTCGTCGTTGCCGCCGGCGGCGACGGCACGGTCGCCGACGTGGCGACCGGCATCCTCGACAGCGGGACGCCCCTCGCGATCGTCCCCGGCGGTTCGACCAATATCACCGCCCGCGAGCTTGGCATTCCCGGCAACCCGAAGCAGGCCGTTGAGCTCCTGTTCGGGAACCACCAGCTGAGGGCGATGGACGTCGGGCGCTGCGGGGACCGGTGCTTTTTGCACATGGCCGGTGCGGGCCTTGACAGCCGGTTCTTCGCGGGGGCGGATCGACGCCTAAAGCGCCGCGTTGGCTGGCTTGCCTATCTCCCACCGGCGGCTTTGGCGCTCCGGATGCCACCGGCGCTTATATCCGTCCAGGCGGACGACCGGACCGTAACCGCGCTCTCGCCGTTGGTCGTGATCGCGAACGGCGGATCGATCATTACACCCGCTCTCCGACTCGACCATGCCATCAGCACCGACGACGGTTGGCTCGATATCCTGCTCTTTACAGCGGCCAAGCCGATCCCCATGGCGCGGACGCTGGGAAGGCTTGCAACCCTGAGACTGAGTGAGTCGCCTGACCTTTGGAAAGCGAAGGCGAAACGGATCCAGCTTACGGCGGAGCCCGATTTGCCAGTGCAGATCGATGGGGATGTCGTCGGACACACCCCAGCGACATTCTCGATAAGTCCGAGCGCGATCCAAGTTGTCACGCCCGTGCAAGATTAGGGTCGACACGAGAGCAAGTAGCCCTCACCTACGATCGGTGTTGCGTCCACCTTCTCGCCAACGTCGTTACCATCATCAGCCGAGCGGGTACGTCTCGTCGGCGCCGTATCCCATATAGAAAGGCTCTCCCCCAACATTCGGGTTCTCAAATCGCGTCAATGAACCATCCGAGGTAGTGACGAGAAAATTCGGAGCCGTAAAGTAATCGGTAGCTGTCCCGGCAGCCAGTTCTCCGGAGAAGAGAACTTCCCCGCTTCCGGTCTCCACGGTGACATAGATCGGACCGTCAGCGATTACCCGGATTGTATCCATGCCAGGTTCGGCCCCGGAGAACTCGGGTTCCGCAGTTGCCGTCACCGCCGGCTCGATGACGGACGCTTCACGGGCTGGCTCGGGCCTCAGCGGTAGGGGCGTCTCCACCAGACCGGTAGGAGCAGCAGATGCAACGGTCGCCGCAATCGTCGGCACCACCGCCACCGTCCGCGCCGTCGGGCTCGGCTTCGGCGTGCTCGTCGCCTCTCGGACAATGGCACGGGGGGTCGGCGAGGGAATTGCCGCGGAAACGTCAGCCTGGCGGGAGGAGGTCGCGGAGACCTCGCTCTGCCGCGGCGTCACGACGGCGGGGACGGAAGTCGGGCTTGGCACATCGGCCAACGCCAAATTGGCCACCGGCGTGACCGTCGGCAACGGCTGCGACGAGACGGTTGCGGGAATCCGGCTGTCGGCGAACGAGGCGCTGTAGACCCAGGCGAAGACGATTGCGCTCATCACGACCAGAAAAGCGATGATCGCGAAGTTTGGGGCCCAGTGACTCGGCATGTCGAGCGGCTTAACGGCCGCGACGAGTTCCGCCGTCGCCTCCCCGCCACGCGCCTCCTCGAACATCGGCAGTAGTTTGCCGGGGTCCAGGTCGAGGTAGGTCGCGTAATTGCGGACGATGCCGCGTTGGTAGATGAGCGGCGGCAGGACGCCGAAATTCTCGTCCTCGAGGGCAGCAAGGTGATGGCGGTTGATCCGCGTCGCCTGCTCCGCCTCTTTCAGCGTAACGCCTTTGTAGGCGCGTGCTTGTCGTAGCGTGTCGCCGAAGACAGCCATCCTTGCCCCGTCGGCTCCCCCGTCACCGAACGCGGATGCGCTCGGTCCCCCGTGCCAGCGGCCCCCGAAGTGCGCCGCCTCCAGCCTAGGCGCCGCACGGGCCGTTCGTTATATCGTGCCGGCGGCCAGCATCCCGACGATCTCCCCAATGTGGGATTTATGCTATCAGGTCATGAACCGCCCCGTCGCAGCGGCTCGCTCCGATGGTGGGCGACGACCGCGTCGAGGATCGGCGTTGGCTGTCCATGGCTCGACACGTCAGTCCGGGACAGCCAGATTGCATCGACCGGGAGCCACCAGCTTCCGAGCGTCGTCTCGCACGGCATACGCTCGTCCGGGTCGACGACACGGCGGTGAGTGAAGGCCCACTCGTTGGCGCACCACCCCCGTCCTCCCCCTTCCGCGGGACGGTAGTCACGGCACATCCGGCAGGTCCGCGGGAGGTCGGGCGCCACCCGTATCGTGAGATCGACCGGATCATCGCGGTCGTCCCGATGCGTCTGGACGACCACGTCTTCTACCGGCTCAACCGCTTCGGGCAACGACAGCGATTCAGCGCGGAGCGCCGGCTCTGCCCGCGGCGGTGCCCCTGCCGCAACCGAATCGGCGACGAATGATTGGTCGTCCCCGGCGATCGTTCCCCACCGCTCCGCCACCTCGTGCGCTGGCACCGGCGGCGGATCGAAGCGGAAGGGACGACGACGTCCGTGCAGGAGAGACGACGCTTCCTCCCGCCGCTCCATGGGGAGATCGAGCTCCGGCACCGCCTTGACGGTCGATCCTCGCGAGGACGGCGCACCGGCCGTTCGCTCGCGCGGCACCGGGACGAGTGACGGCTCCGGCGGTCGCCGGTCCACGCCCCGACCTCGGTCCTCGTCGCGGACCCTGACGCTCCCCGTGATCCGTCGAATGGACGTAAGCGCGACAGGAGACTCGGCTCCCATTCGATCGGGCGGCACAGTACGGGCGGCGCGGCCATCGACTTCGGCCGTCCGGTCGACCTCCTCCTCCTGCTCCTTGCCCGGCACAACGGACCGCGTACTCGCGTCGCTTTTAGCGGGATCAGGCGCCATCTGCCGCCGCGCGACGGGCGCGAGGTCAAACTCGGGATCGACCGCCGGCACCGCGTCGTCGTCCCGGTCCCGCACGGGACGGGAGAGCCGCAGCGACGGCTCGGGCGGTCGCACGGTAGGGGAGGTCGCGATCGTGGAACGCACTTCGTTGGCATCATCGTGCGTTCGGTCACCGGCGACCGCCGAAGCGACTTCTCCCCCCTCTGTCAACGTGGGCCGCTCGGTGGGGCGGCCCCCTCCGAGCGTCTTCGCACGATCCCGGTAGGTCTCCCGCGCCTTGATGATCGCCGCCCGGGTGTCGACCAGGCGGGATGCCGCCGCGTCGTCGTTTTGCCAAGTCCAGTCGCGCTCGCTCTCCGCGATCACGAGCGTCTCCCCGACGACAACGTCCTCGTGGACCCGCCCGCTGTCACCGCCCCCCGCCGAAGCCGAACGCGACTGCACCACCGCCGCGATCTCGGCCGGCGTGGCGGGCGGCTCGCGGCGCTCCCGGAACCGGTCCATTGCCCCGTCCATTGCCGGTGCGGCCGCCGGGGCGCTCGCCTCTTGGCCCAATGGCGCCCAAAGGTCGTGGGACCACTCATCGCGGCATGCCAACTCGTTCCGGCGAACCATAATCATTACATCGCTGGTTGTGCGGCGCTGGGGATGATGGCACCACCCGCTGCCGGCCAAGCGCGCCTCTTGGAAGAAGCGGCACGAGCCACACTTATGCTTGTTCACGCCCAGTCCCCCACCCAGCCCGCCCCCTCGTTTCGGGCCGCTGCGCGCGCCGAGGCCGCAACGCTCGTCGGCTCCAAGGACCTCGTGTCTCGCTGGAGCGCGACCGCGTCGCGACCGGTCAGGTTTCTCGCCCGCTGCCCGGCCATTCTAGCAACGGCCTCCGGGGTTGTCTACGTGACAAACGCTCATGCCGTTGGTCCCCCCGGCGGGGACGGCGCGGCACCCGGGCTTCGCCTCCTTGTCGGCGCCCCGATCCCGTGACGCGGGAACACCCGGCCGCGCCGAAGCGGATTCACCCTGTTCCGGTGGAGGGCCACCGGTCGCCTCGGTTCGGCGAAGGAGGCTTGACAACGCCCCATGTATACTTCGCGGTTGCCACTGTGAGGCCGGCGCGGGAAACCCTGCGCGATCATCCGCACGCATCGTCGCCGCGATTCCGCAAGCCCCAAGGAAGTGCCGATGACCGGGTCCCGCTCCATCGATCTCCGCCCCGTTGCCAGCCCCGCTTTCGGACCCGTCCCCGCGGCGGACAACGGCAAGCGCTTCTTCGTCTGGACGATCGGCTGCCAGATGAACGAGGCCGACAGCGCCAAGATCGGCGCCATGCTCCAAGAGGTCGGCTACCGTCCGACCCAGGACGAGGAGGAGGCCGACATCGTCGTTCTCAACTCGTGCGTGGTACGCCAAGCGGCTGAGGACAAGGTCGCCGGCAAGCTGACCTCGCTCGTCGGGCTCAAGCGACGCCGACCCGAGGTGCCGCTCGTCCTCACCGGGTGCATGGTGACCAAGCAACAAGAGGCGCTCCGCCAACGCTTCCCGCACGTCGACCTCTTCTTCGACCCGTCCGATTTCGACCAGCTTCAGCGAGTCGTGCCGGAGCTTGCCGAGCTCGAAGACGACCTCGCCCAGTTGCCCCACTACTACCTGCCCGAGGCGAGCACAACGACGGACAGCGCGGCGATCACCGCCTTCGTCCCGATCATCTACGGCTGCAACTTCCTCTGCTCTTATTGCATCGTGCCTTACCGGCGAGGCAAGGAGCGGAGCCGTCCCCTCTCCGACATCGTGCGCGAGGTTGAGGAACTCGTGGCGAAGGGCGTACGCGAGGTCACCCTGCTCGGGCAGACGGTGAACGCTTACGGTCACGACCTTCCGCGGCAGGTCGGCCTCGCGGACCTGCTGCGAGCGGTCGACGCGGTCCCTGGCCTCGAGCGACTGCGCTTTCTGACCTCGCATCCGAAGTACATGTCGGACGAGATCATCGACGCGATGGCCGAGCTCCCCTCCGTCTGCGAGCACATGAATCTACCGGTCCAGGCCGGGGACGATGAGGTACTGCGGCGGATGCGCCGGACCTACGGCCGCGACGACTGGAAGGAGAGAATCGCCTACACTCGGCACAGGATGCCGCTCGCCACGGTCGCGACCGACGTCATCGTCGGCTTCCCCGGGGAGACGGAGGCGCAGTTCGCACGGACGCACGATCTCCTGGAAGAGGTCGGCTGCGACAAGGTTCACCTCGCTATGTACTCCCCGCGCCCGGGGACCCTCTCGGCGCGGTGGCAGGACGATGTCCCTCACGCCGAGAAGCAGCGCCGCCACCGTGAGCTCGAGGCGCTCCAGCTCCGGCTCTGCACCGAACGGAATGCGCGTCGACTCGGGGAGCGCGTCGACGTCCTCGTCGAGGGGCACGCTAAGGGCCGCTGGAGTGGGCGCACCCGCGGCAACACGCTAGTGCACTTCTCGGACGAGCGGGACGTCTACGGCAAGCTGGTCGACGTGGTCATCACTCAAACGGGCCCATGGTTCCTGATCGGCGAGCCGGTGGGTCCACCGCGGTAACGACGATACGCGCGTCCAGAGACGCCGCCGGCAACCGAGCGGGCGGATACGACCAACGGGAGAGCGAGCACCACGGTGAAACAACCCAGGACCCAGACCAAACGGCAGTTGATCGAGGACGCCCGCCGTGCATCGCTCGAAGGACGCTGGGACGAAGCGATCGAGCTCAACCAGCAGATGATCGAACGGGCTCCCCGGGACGCCGAAGCGCACAACCGGCTAGGGCGAGCACTCCTTGCCCGCCAGCAGACGAGCCAGGCGGTCGAGGCGTATTCAAACGCCCTCCGCGCCGACCCCGCCAACATGATCGCCCGGCGCAATCTGCAGCGTTTGGAGGCCTTGCGCCACCGTGCGGCCGCGTCAACGCCGGTCGACGATGCTGCGGTTGTCGCCGGCGCTTCCGTCATGCCGAAGACGGCCGTCTTTATCGAAGAAGTCGGCAAGACGTGGGTCGACGAGCTGGTGAATCCGGCGTCACCCGAGGACCTGGCCGACGTCCTCCCGGCGGAGCAGCTGCAGATCTCGGTCGAAGAGGGCCGGCTCGTGGTCGCCCGCCAGGACGGTCGTCGCCTCGGCGAGGTGGAAGCGAAGACGGCCGAGCGCGTGATCGGTCTCCTTGCGGCCGGCAATCGGTACGAGGCCTACGCCCTCGGGCCCTCGACGCAGAGCATTCGCGTCATCCTCCGAGAGACGTTCCGCGACGCATCCCAGGCGACCACCATCTCCTTCCCTCGCCAAATCACCTCCCGTGCCTACCTTCGCGAGCGCGACCTGCTTCGCCAGCGGGACGAGGCGGACTTTTTCCTGCTCGACGACGAGGAGGACGAGGAGGACGAGCGGATCGCCGTCGACGCCGAGGAGGAGGAGCCGAGCGACCAGGAGCCGGATACCTTCATCGAGGACACGGTGACCGTCGAGGAGGACGAACCAGCGATCTAGCGGATGCGATGTGTGGGTCAGTTCAAGGGCACGACACGGGACGGACCCGGCGCCTGGGCGCCGAGTCCGTCGCTCCTCCCCATCCCGGCCTAATGCCGCTGACGCTGTGACACCGGCGTACGTCGGCCGAAATGCACAGTCGGGCCCCCCTCAAGGCTCTTCGATTTCGGCCCGAGGTCCTTCCTCGGCACGGAAAGGGGCGCGCTCCCCCTGGCTTCCGCCTTAAGCCTCTAGGACAATGAGGAGCACGAGCATGGTCAGACCGAGCAGGCTGGCCGTGATCAGGAGCCGCGTCAGGTCCGACCGGATGAAGCGATACTCATCCGCCCGAGAGAGCGGGATCGGGCGCTCGATCGTTCGTGCCCGCGCCCGGGTGCTCCGACGACCGGTGGCGACCGACGTCTGCACTTCCGGGCGGGCATCCCCTCCCGGTGACTCGGTGACGGCATCCGGCGTCGCCGACACCTCGACCGTTGATCGCACCAACGGCGCGTCAAAAGCCGGGCTCGCCGCGGAGCGGGCCTCCATCGCTCGGACCTGAGCCCGGTTCGGTTGCCGCGCCGATTTCTTCCCGCTCGGACGCTGCCCCGATCCTCCGGGCGGCCGAGATTGCCGTTGATCGTGCGGAACGCTCACCGGACTTCCCTCATACCAATGGGCGGCATAGACTACGGCTTCACCCGAAACTCCGCCTCGACAACCGGTCTTGATACCGTTCCTTGCCCCGCGTCGCGGGTGTCGTCGCGCAACCCCATCGCCGCCAGGTGCTCCTCGAGCACGTCGCTCGGGGCGAGCATCGGCACCACCCGCGTCACGAAGAGCAACGCCAGCCCGATCATGCCGATGTCGTCGACCTGCCCCAGTCCGAGCAGGAGGTCGGGCAGGAGATCAACCGGGGAGAGGACGTAGATCATCGTCAGGAGCGGGACCGCCGTCATGAGCTTCGACGCGACCCGAGGATCACGGTAAAGGCGCCAGGCCAAGCGGATTCGGTCCCTCAAGCCGCGTTCGAGCAGGAAGTTTGCTCCGGCGAACGGCGACGACGTTCTGCGCTGGCTCACTGGACCCTCCTCGTCGCCCTTGACTGGAAAGTATAGGCGATCGTTCCAATCCCCTTCGATAGGTGCCCGCCGAGGCGGCGACCGAGCCTAGGGTCCCGTGTTTGCAGCCGCGGCACGACCGTCAAGCAAGCGGCGGGCTTCGCGCGCCGCCTCGGGCGTGTTCGCGTTGAAGAAGGAGCGTTGATCTGGGTCGAATCCCTCGATCACGTCGAGCTCGACCGTCCGAACGCGCACGTCCTCGAAGAAACCGATTACCTGGCGCTGCCCCGTGGCAAGCCGACGCTCGATGGCGGGGACGCAATCCCGGCCGTAGACGGCGTGGAGTGTTTGGAAGACGAAGCCGGAGCCTTGCCGGCTCTCACCCGGTAGGCGCGGCACGAGGACGTCGTAGTCGCGGGGTTGGTCAGCCATCCACCGGAGCAGGTCTACATTGAGAAAGGGCATGTCGCAGGCAACGACGAGACAACGATCATGGCGTGCCGTCATCAACGCCGTCGCGATACCGCCAAGAGTCCCTGCCTCCTCGAGACGGTCCGGCACCACCCGAACACCGAACGCGGCGTACTGTGGACGACCGGACGCGACGATCGTGATGTCGTCGACGACGGCCGCGACCTGTTCGAGCACGACCCGCAACAGAGGTGGATCGCCCGGCCGCAATGGCAGGAGTGCCTTATCGGTGCCCATCCGACGACTCCGCCCCCCCGCAAGCACCGCCCCGCTCAACAGTGCGCCTTCGCCCTCCCTGTTGCGCATGCGTTACCCCTCCCTGTTCCGCAACAACGCGGCACGAGCGCTGTCTCGATCCCGCCGGCTCCCATCCCACCTTCGCCAGCTAGCGGCACTCGCATCCCGTCGCTATACTGCGGCCTCCTGGAGCGAGCGGCGGACATGCGACGGTAGATAGACCAGGAGCGGTAAGTCGTGCCGTGAAGCACCACCGCCTCGCGGACCGCGCGGCTCGTTGCTCAAGCAAATTGTCCGCGAGCATAACGCTGCCTCCATGCGCACCGGTGCAGGGAGCACCGCCGCTCGCCGTCACGGGTTGTCCGTCCCCAACCGACCGGGAGTGAAGGCATGCAGTCGAGCATGATCGGCAAAATCGAAAAGGCGCACCGGTACGCCGAGGAGCCCGAGCGCATCCGATTTCGGTCGTTGGAGGCAGAGTTCAGGGGATCGCACGACGCCTACACCGTTCGCCTCGTGGGCGACGCCTGGGATTGCTCATGCAACACCTTCGCCTCGCAAGCGGTCGGTACGTGCAGCCACGTGATGGCGATGCAGCAGATCCTGTCGTCGATGCTCCCGGATAGTGCCCGCTTCCGTACCGCTGACGCCGGGTCTAGCTAGGATGTCGCCCGCCCCATCAACCGGGGGGCGAACCGCCAGCCGCGCAAGACTTGGCCACCGACGACACCGGATGCGCAGGGCGGACGCGCCACGTTGAGCACACCCTGGGCGTCAGCCCGGAGTGCTCCAGCGTCATCCCGCGGTCAGCCCGCCGATACGGCCTCCGGCGCCGACACGCCGGCCGCCGTCGCCAGCGCCGATGCCTTGTCCGTTCGCTCCCACGGCAGGTCCAGGTCGTTCCGGCCGAAGTGACCATACGAGGCGGTCTGACGGAAGATCGGGCGCCGCAACTCCAGCGTCTCCATGATCGCCGCCGGCCGCAAGTCGAAGTGCTCCTCGATCAATGACCGAATCGTCTCGTCGGCGACGTGCCCCGTACCAAAGGTCTCGACCATGATCGACACGGGGTGGGCGACGCCGATCGCGTAGGAGAGCTGGATCTCAAACCGATCGGCAAGCCCGGCCGCGACGACGTTCTTGGCGACGAAGCGCGCGGCGTACGCGGCGGAGCGGTCGACCTTCGTCCCGTCCTTGCCGGAGAAGGCGCCTCCCCCGTGGCGCGCCATGCCGCCGTAGGTGTCCACGATGATCTTTCGACCGGTCAGCCCCGCGTCTGCCATCGGGCCGCCCATCACGAACCGCCCACTTGGGTTCACGTAGAAGCGGGTCTCGTCGTCGAGCAGCTCCTTGGGCACCACCTGGCGGACGATCAAATCGCGGACATCCTGCGCAATCCGGTCATTGCTCACCTCGTCCGCGTGCTGCGTCGAGACCACCACGGTGTCGATCCGGTGCGGCCGGCCGTGGCGGTACTCGACTGTGACCTGGCTCTTGCCGTCCGGCCGCAGGTACGCGATCTCCTCCTCGCGCCGGGCCTCGGCTAAGCGTCGGCAGATTCCATGGGCAAGGGAGATCGGCAACGGCATCAGGTCGGGGGTCTCACGGCAAGCGAAGCCGATCATCATTCCCTGGTCGCCGGCTCCGATCTGATCGAAGCGATCGACCTTGTGCCCCTCCCGCACCTCCAGCGCCTGCTCTACGCCGCTGGAGATCTCCAGGCTCTGCTCCTTGATGGCCACCATCACGCCGCAGGTTTTGGCGTCGAAGCCGAACTTGGAGTGGGTGTACCCGATGTCGCGGACCACCTCGCGGACCACGGCCGGGATGTCGACGTACGTGCTGGTCGAGATCTCCCCGAAGACGATGATCATCCCGGTCGTCGTCGCCGTCTCGCAGGCGACGTGAGCGTCAGGGTCGTCGCGCAGCACCGCGTCGAGCACGGCGTCGGAGATCTGGTCGCAGACCTTATCGGGGTGCCCCTCCGTCACCGACTCGGAGGTGAAAAAGGTCCGCTCCGCCGACGCGAACGTGCCGCCCGTTTCCATTAAGAGCCATCCCTCCACGAGCCGAGTGCTATGAGCAAGGAGCATGTTCTTTGACTTGAGAGGCCTAGTCATCCCGGAACTGCCCCCGCAACGCGGGGGCAGCGATGGCTCAGCGCTTGCAGCACCTAGCTCCTTACGTCCCGCCTTCCCACGAGTTCAGGTACTTCTCCTGCTCAGCAGTCAGTTGGTCGATCTCGATACCCATCGCCGCGAGCTTCAAGCGAGCGATCTCGTCGTCGATCTCCTCGGGGACACGGTAGACGCGAGGCTCCAACGACCGGCCTTCCCGCACCAGGTAGCCGCTCGCCAGCGCCTGATTGGCGAAGCTCATGTCCATCACGCTGGCAGGGTGCCCCTCGGCCGCTGCCAGGTTGATGAGGCGGCCTTCGCCGAGGACGATCAGCCGTTGCTCGGGGCCGAGAACGAACTCTTCGACGTAGGGTCGGAGGGTGCGCCGTCCCTCGCCGGACATCTCCTCGAGGGCGGCCAGGTTCACCTCGGAGTTGAAGTGGCCGGAATTGGCGAGAATCGCGCCGTCCTTCATCTGCTCGAAATGGACCCGGTCGATCACGTTGACGTTGCCGGTGGCCGTCACGAACAGGTCGCCGAAGGCTGCGGCGCGCGCGATTGTGGTCACCGCGAATCCGTCCATCGCCGCTTCAAGCGCCTTGACCGAGTCGATCTCGGTGACGATCACCCGCGCGCCCATGCCGCGCAGGCGCATCGCGATCCCCTTGCCGCACCATCCGTAGCCGACCACGACGACGGTCTTGCCGGCAAGCAGGATGTTCGTCGCCCGCAGGATTCCGTCGATGGTGCTCTGGCCCGTGCCGTAGCGGTTGTCGAAGAAGTGCTTTGTCTGGGCGTCGTTGACGGCGACGACCGGGAAGCGGAGGAGACCCTCTTTCTCCAGTGCCCGGTCGCGGACGACGCCGGTGGTCGTCTCCTCGGTTGCTCCAATCACGTCCGGCAGGAGATCCTGGCGGTCCTTGTGGAGCATCGTCACCACGTCGGCGCCATCATCGATCACGAGCTGCGGCCGGTGCTCCATTGCGGACCGGATGTGCCGGTAGTAGGTCTCGTTGTCCTCGCCCTTGATCGCGAAGACGGGGATCCCCTCCTCGACGAGGGCGGCCGCTACGTCGTCCTGGGTGGAGAGCGGGTTACTGGCGCAGAGGACCGCGTCGGCGCCCCCCGCCTGGAAGGCGCGAGCCAGATTCGCCGTCTCGGTCGTGATGTGGGCGCAGACCAGCATCCGGATTCCGGCCAGCGGTCGCTCCGCGGCGAAGCTTTCACGGATCTGCCGCAGGACAGGCATCTCCCGCGCCGCCCAGTCGATGCGGCGCCGTCCGTCCGCGGCGAGCGATGGGTCTTTGATGTCGAACGAGCGTGGCGATTGAACCGCCGTGGCCATCGTACGTCCTCCTCTTACATAGGTCCGATGCCGCCTCAGCCTGCGGCGGACAGGAGCGAGGTATCGGTCGGGGCGGGACCCGCCAGCCAGTCCGCGACGACCGCCCCCGCCATGTCCGGAAACACCCGATCGAAGCGCGACACGAACCCGCCGGCGGTAAAGGTGTGCTCCTGGGTGCCGCGCCGCTCGATCGCATAGGTGGCCGTCAGCGCCCCCATCCGACCGGAGACCGGCAAGTCCAGGCCGAGCAGGAGCCCCTTCAGGAGGCCACCACGGAACGCATCCCCGCCGCCCGTCGGGTCCACCAGCGGCTCCGCGGTGACCGCGGGGATCTTGACCACCTCGCCATGCCACCAGAGCTCCGCGCCCTGGTCGCCGTAGGTCACGATCAAGAGAGGCACCCTGGCCGCCAGGTCGGCCAAGTCGAGGCCGGTCTTCCGGCTCATGATCGCAAATTCGTAGTCGCTGCCAGAGATCGCCCATGCCGCGTCGATACCGGCCCGAAGATCCTCCGCCGGCAGGGCGACCACCTGCTGCGAGGGGTCGTAGAGGAGCGGACAGCCGGAGCCCGCAATCTCGGCGGCGTGCCTCCGCATCGCGTCCGGCGCGGTTGCCCCGACGACGCCGACGCGGGCGTTAGGGGCGACGTCCGAGAGAGAGATCGACGCGGCGTGGGACGACGCACCGGGGTAGAAGCCGGCAATCTGATTGTTGTCCAGATCCGTCGTCATAAACGCCGAGCCTGTCAGCTCCTCCGGCACGTCGAGGATCAGCCGGGTGTCGATCCCCAGGGTGTCGAAGGCGTCACGGTAGCTGCCGAAATCGCTACCGCCGGCGCCGACCACGGAAGCGGGTTCGCCGAGCAGGGCCAAACTGTAGGCGATGTTCCCGGCGATGCCGCCGCGCTGCCGCCGCAAGGAGTCGAAAAGAAAGCTGACCGACAGCACGTGCACTTTGTCCGGCAGGATGTGGTCCTTGAAGGAGCCGGGGAAGGTCATGATGTAGTCGAAGGCAAGCGACGCGCTGATCACCACGCTCGGGCGAGATCGGGCGGTCGAGCGTTCGGTCATGCGGTGGCTCACGGCGATCGACGGCGGTTCGCGCGAACGCGAAGCGCCCCAGGCGTCAGGATGCGCGGTTCCGGTAACTCCGGCGGGAGGATAGCACGCCGCAATCCGACGACGCTAAAAACGCCGTCCGCCGACCCACGTCTTACGCTCCGACCGGGGCCGCGACCGACTCCGAGACCGCCATTAATGCAGCGTCGACGGCGGCCGCCGGGACATCGTCGCGGACAACCACCCCCCCGCCGGCAATCGGCAGGACCCATCGCAGTCGACCCCCGATCCGCTTCTTGTCGCTGCCGAGCAGGGAACGCACAAGCGCCGAGTCGACCGCGGCCCGGCGGGGCAGAGCGAATAGGTCGAGCAACGCATCGATTCGATCTACCTCCGCCGCGCCGCAGCTCCCGACCGACGCTCCAATCTGGCCAGCGGCCCGCATCCCGAGCGCGATCGCCTCGCCGTGCCGGTAGGCGTAGCCCGCGGCCTCGATCGCGTGGCCGAGGGTATGCCCGAAGTTCAGCAAGGCGCGCGCGTTCGCCTCCCGCTCGTCGGTCTCGACCACCGCCGCCTTGAGCGCCACGTTGCGCCGAATCAGGAGGGAGGTCACCGGCTCCTCGAGCCGACGAAGGCGCGACGCGTTCCGCGTCAGAAAGGACGCCAAATCCGACCGCTCGCCCCCCGGTGTGCTCGGTTGGATGACGGCATGCTTAACGATCTCCGCCCAGCCGGACCGAAGCTCCCGGGCGGGCAGCGTCCGCAGGCAGGCGGGGTCGATAACGACCAGCGGCGGCTGGTAGAAAACTCCGATCAGGTTCTTCCCGGCCGGGTGGTTGATCCCGGTCTTGCCACCAACGCTGCTGTCAACCATGGCGAGGAGGCTGGTGGGAAGTTGCACGAGCGGGATGCCGCGGAGCACGGTAGCCGCGACGAAGCCCCCCAGGTCCCCGACCACGCCCCCACCCAACGCGAGCAGAATGTCGCCCCGTTCCACCCCTCCACTCAGCAGCCAGTCGTAGAGCCGGCCGGCCTCGAGGAGGCTCTTGCTCCCCTCCCCAGCCGCGACGACGCGCCGCCGCACGTCAAATCCGGCAGTCGTCAATCCGGCCACCACCGGCGCCTGGTGAAACACCGCGACGTTCTCGTCCGAGACGAGCCAAGCTCGCCGGGCGGACGGCCAGCGGGAACGGATGAGGGGACCGATCCGCGGGAGCGAACCGGACCGGACCACGATGTCGGACCGCCCGGAGGGTGCATCGAGCGTCAACTCGGGCGTGGAACGGTCCGCCGACGGCGGAAGCAGGGCCGCGATCTCTTCTGCGACCCTCTTCGGTGAGAGGCGATCAACCGTCAGCGTCACATGCGCCCGATCGTAGGCGCTCTGCCGCTCGCTCTTTAGCTCGGCGATCCGCACAAGCGGATCCCTCCCCGCCAGGAGCGGACGCTCGGTCGTGCCCCCGTCCACGGAGCGCTGCGCGGTGAGGCGCGTCAACGTCGTCTCCGGGAGCGCGTCGAGCGCGACGACCAATGTGCCGGGGCGTTCCAGACCGTCCTCTCCCCAGATCTCAGCCGAAACGGCGGCCCCACCACCGCTCGCGACGACGACACGGCCGCGGTCGAGGGCAGAGAGGAGGATCATCCGCTCGAGCACGCGGAACGGTCCCTCGCCATCGCGCCGAAACGCCTCAGGGATCGTCATCCCGAGCGATGCCTCAACCTCGGCGTCGGTATCGACCAGGTCCCATCCGAGCTGCTCCGCGAGGAGGCGCCCCACCGTGCTCTTGCCGGTGCCGCTAAATCCGATCAGGACGATCCGCTCGACACGTTCCACGCCAGAGAACCCCGTGCTCCCTTCCGCTCGTTGCCCCCGGTCGACGGGCGCCGGGAGTATACGGCCAGGCGGAAGCGACCGATCCTCGATGTATACTTCATGTCTCTTAGTCACCACTTGGCCCTCGATGGCAGGGTCGCGGGCGCCGCTCTCGGAGGGACCACCACGCCGATGCACCGCATCCTCGTCGCGGATGACGACCCTGCGATCCGCGACGTTCTCCGCGAGTTCTTGGAGGACGAGGGCTACTCGGTCGACGAGGCCGGGGACGGCGCGCACGTGCTGGCCAGCCTGACCGGCCGCAACGGCGGTCGGCCGGACCTCGTGTTGATGGACGTCCGCATGCCGGACAAGACCGGCATCGACGTGCTACGGGAGGCGCCGCCCGGTCAGAAGACCGCGGGCCACCTCCCGATCATCATCATGACCGCCTTCGGCACCTCGAACGTCGCGATCGAGGCGATGCAGCTTGGTGCCTACGATTACATCACCAAACCGTTCGACTTGGACGAGGTGCTGGTGACGGTCCAGCGCTTCTTCGATCGGCAGGCGTTGAGCGAGCAGGTCCAGGTCCTCTCGACTCGGCTCGGCGAGCGCGACCCGAATGAGGTGATCATCGGCAACAGCCCGGCGATGCAGGACGTCTATAAGACGATCGGCCGGGTCGCGGGCTCGGACGCCACCGTGCTCATCTCCGGCGAGACCGGCACCGGCAAAGAGCTGGTGGCCACCGTGCTCCACCGCTCCTCCTCTTACCGGGCCGGACCGCTCGTGAAGGTCAACTGCGCGGCGCTTCCGGAGACGCTCCTCGAGAGCGAACTCTTCGGCCACGAGAAGGGCGCCTTTACCGGCGCGCTCAACCAGCGCAAGGGCCGCTTCGAGATGGCGAACAAGGGGACAATCTTTCTCGACGAGGTCGGGGAGATGACCCTGTCGACGCAGAAGAAGCTGCTTCGCGTGCTCCAGGAGCGGGAGTTCGAGCGCGTAGGCGGCTCCGTCTCGGTCAAGATCGACACCCGCATCATCTCGGCGACCAACAAGATTCTCACCCACGAGATCGAGGAAAACCGTTTCCGCGAGGACCTCTACTACCGACTGAACGTGATCGCCGTGTTTTTGCCGCCCCTGCGAGATCGCACCGGTGACATCCCGCTCCTCGTCGAGCACTTCCTCGATAAGCACCGCTACCGCGCCGATGCCGGCCCTTCCCGCGTCAGCCAGAGCGCGATGCGCCTGATGATGGAATACGAGTGGCCGGGGAACGTCCGCCAGCTCGAGAACGTGATCGAGCGCGCCACCGTCCTCTCCCAAGGCGGCGTGATCACCGAAGAGCACCTCGACCTCTCCGGCGCCGACCGGGGTCGCTTCATTGACGTCGGGCAGCGCCTGCGCAAGGGCACGACCCTCCCCGACCTGCTCGCCGACGTGGAGCGGCAGGCGATCATCGAATCCCTGTCCCAGACTGGCAACGATCGGATCGCCGCCGCATCGATGCTGGGTCTTGAGTTCGCCGACCTCAACAAACGGCTCACGGCGCTCGATCTATAACCGACTTCGGGTGGCCGCTGTCGGCTTCGCGACGATCCGGGGTCGTCATGCTCCACGAAGGGAAGCCCGCTCGTGGCTCAGGGTCTGATCCTCGCCCTCGACCAGGGAACGACGTCGAGCCGGGCGATGCTCTTCGACGCATCCGGTCGTATCGTCGCCGTCGCTCAGCGACCGACCAACCAGCGGTACCCCGAACCGGGCTGGGTGAACCAGGACGCGGCGGAAATCTGGGAAACGACGCTGGCGGTCGCGCGGGACGTTATCCACTCTATCGGCGCCGAGTCCGCCCGGATCACCGCCGTCGGCATCGCGAACCAGCGCGAGACGACGATCCTCTGGGACCGAGGGACGGGCCGACCCGTCGCTCCGGCGATCGTCTGGCAGAGCCGCCAGACCGCGGCGCTCGTCGACGCGATCCGCGACCGCGGAATGGCCGACGTCTACCGTCGCACCACGGGACTCGTCCCGGATGCCTACTTCTCGGCCACCAAGATCGCCTGGCTGCTCGACCGCGACGCCGAGCTCCGTCGCCGGGCGGAGGCGGGGGAGGTGCTCTTCGGCACCGTTGACTCCTGGCTCCTCTGGAACCTCTCGGGGGGCCGGCACCACCTGACCGACCCGAGCAACGCTTCGCGCACGATGCTCTACGACATCCATGCCGGGGACTGGTCGGCGCCGCTCCTTGCCGACATGGCGATCCCGCCGGCCGTCCTGCCGGCGGTCCGCGCCAACAGCGAGATTCTGTTCACGACGGACCCAACGACCCTCGGTGTCGAGATCCCGGTTGCAGGCGTAGTCGGCGACCAGCAGGCGGCGCTCTTCGGTCAAGCCTGCTTTGCGCCAGGGCAGGCAAAGAATACCTACGGGACCGGCTCGTTCCTCCTCATGAACACCGGCTCGGCGCCAAAGGCTTCCCGCCACGAGCTCCTGGCCACCGTCGCTTGGCGCCTTGACGACCGAACCGAATACGCACTCGAAGGGTCGATCTTCGTCACGGGAGCGGCGGTGCAGTGGCTCCGCGACGGCCTTGGCCTCATCGCGGAGGCGGCGGCGGTCGAGCCGTTGGCGGCCTCGGTTCCGGACAGCGGTGGAGTAGTCTTCGTGCCGGCCCTGACCGGGCTCGGCGCGCCGCACTGGGACCCAGCTGCGCGCGGCACCGTTGTTGGCATCAGCCGCGGCACGACGGCCGGCCACCTCGCCCGTGCCACCCTCGAGGCGATCGCCTTCCAGGTCCGGGACGTACTCGAGGCGATGACGCTCGACGCCGGAATCGGTGTGACCGAGCTTCGGGTGGACGGGGGGGCGGCCCGCAACGACCTCCTGCTTCAGATCCAAGCGGATCTTCTCGGCGTCCCGGTGGTGCGGCCGCGGTCGGTGGAGACCACCGCGCTCGGCGCCGCCTACCTCGCCGGCCTGGCAACGGGCGTCTGGCGGGACCAGGAAGAACTGGCGACCCAGTGGCAGGCCGACCGCCGCTTCGATCCTGCAATGGCGGCCACCGAGCGCGACGACCGCTACGCGACGTGGCGACGAGC
Organism: uncultured Thermomicrobiales bacterium; assembly: GCA_902806405.1. Classification (GTDB taxonomy): domain Bacteria; phylum Chloroflexota; class Chloroflexia; order Thermomicrobiales; family UBA6265; genus CADCWL01. The sequence goes on from CADCWL010000035.1 coordinate 97,025, forward strand.
CGTCGACCGCGCGCGTGGGTGGGCTGGCGGGGCTTAAGCGTCGACGGTCGGCGCCGATCGCTCTCCGTTCCGCCGCTGGACACCCTCCCCGGTGGCCTGTGCCGCCGAGGGGTTGCCGTCGGCGGCCCCGATCGCCCGGTTCTCACCCCCGGGCAACGGCAGGCTTCGGGCGGTCTCGACCGCCTGCCGGTAGAAACCCTGGATCTGATCCTTGCTCGGTCGCCGTTTGGTCCGGTAGAAGTAGTCCGCGGCGCGCCCCGTCGAGAGGGTCCCTGCATAGGCGATCGCCACCTTCGGGATCGTGCCCGCCGCGAGCGGGATGAATGAGGCGGCCTCGCGGGCCACGGTTCGCCAGGCCAGACCGACGCCGACCACCGGGACCAACTCCTGCATGATGCCCCACTGGTCGTGCAGGTCCCGCCCGTGGATTGCAGCGATCTTGAACATCATCATCACCTGGTTCTTGGTCAGGACCAGGAAATCGGCTCCTGCCGCGGCGAAGGAGCCGACGATCGGGACGACCGCGGGGATGTTCGATACCAGCGCGAACTGGGCGTTGGCGCGCGCGGTGTCGTTGATGACCGTCTTGGCGGCGACGGCGCGAAACGAGGGGAAGGCGCGGCCAAAGGCCGGTGCTCGCTCCGGCAACCGGTCCAAGATCCGTCCGCGAAGCCGCTCCAGCGCGGCCCCATCGTCCGGGTCGCTGCCGTCGAGCGGAAGAACGGGGGCCTGGGCTGCCTCCACCGGGAGTCGATCCTGCGCCCGGCCGGCGGCCCCGGTTCGCTCCGGATCGAACACGACGACCGCATCGAAGGCGCCGAGCTCCGCGAGCGGGGCATTCAACTCGCGCGCCATGGTCGCCAACTCCCCTTCAGGACCGGTGAGGCCCGTCCCGAGGCGGCGCGCCGTTGGGACGTCCGGCGCGAGCACGAGGAGCCGTGGCGGCGTTTCCGCGTCGTCGCGCACGTCGTCGAAGCTGATCTCGCGGAGGACGGCGACAAAGTTGCGGACCGCCCCGAGCGAGCCTCCCCGCTGAGCAGACCCACTGCGCGCAAACAGCATAATGATCGACCCCATCGATCTGAAGGCCACGGGCGAGCCCAGTCGGTCCCGTCCGGCAAAGTTTACCCCTAGACCCCCTGTCCACCCCCTTGATGAGCCGCGATCTCCGCGGCCGCCGCCTCTCCGTCGACCTTGGGGAAGCGAGGAGCGTCGGCATCTAGGAGGATGACCGGGAGGCGCATCCCCGGCTCGGCCACGGCGAGATGCTCCGGGACGACCAACAGCCCGTTCGCGCGGGCGAGGGAGCTGAGGACGCCAGCACCCTGCTCCCCCGCCGTTCGTACGACGAAGTCGCCACGTCGGTCGCGGCCGACAACGGCCCGCACGTAGTGGCGGCGGTGTCCCCGGTTGTCGAGCCGTTCGGTTACGGTCGCTTCCACCGTCGGCGGCGCGAGGTCGGTCACCCCCAGCATCTTCAGGATCGCCGGCCGACCGAAAAGTTCGAAGCTGACGGCCGCCGCCACCGGGTTCCCCGGCAGGCCAAGCAGGGGGCGCCCGCCGACGCGGCCGAAGGCGAGCGGCTTCCCCGGCTTCATTCGCACCTGCCAGATCGAGACTTCCCCTGTGTCCCGCAGGACGTCCTTGACCAGATCGAAGTCGCCGAGGGAGACACCGCCGGAGGTGACAAGCAGGTCGGCATCGTGAGCGGTGGTCAGCTTCCAGGAGAGGTCGTCGACCGTGTCGCGTGCGATCCCGAGCTGAACCGGCGTTGCTCCAAAACGTGCCGCCATCGCCGCCAGGGTGTAGCCGTTGCTGTTCCGGACCTGCCCCATCCGGAGGGCGGGTCCGAGATCGACGATCTCGTCCCCGGTCGAAAGGATAGCCACCCGTGGCCGAGGGTGAACCCGCGCCGTGGATCGGTTCAGCGATGCGAGGAGGCCGATCTCTGCGGGTCGCAGACGAATCCCGGCCGCGAGCACCGCTTCACCTCGGCGGACGTCCTCGCCCGCCTCGCGGACGTTGTCCCCCGAGCGGGCTGGCCGGAAGACCGCCACCGACGGCGAACCGGCACCGCCGCCGTCGGGAGTCTCCTCATCCGTCTCCTCAAACCGGACCACCGCGTCGGCACCGAGGGGGAGGGCTGCACCGGTCATGATCCGGGCGGCGGTGCCGGCCTGCAGCGCTGCCGTCACCTCGGCTCCGGCGGCCAGGTGGGCAGAGACCGGAAGTCGGACCGGGCGCCCGACCGTGGCGCCCTCCGTCTCTGCCGCGCGGACGGCGTAGCCATCCATCGCCGAGTTGCGGAACGGCGGGATCGACGCGTCGGCGCTGACCGACTCGGCAAGAACCAGGCCGAGCGCGTCGAGCAGTGGCACTTCGACCGGCGGTAGCGGTCCGAATACCGCCAGGATCCGGTCCAGCGCGTCGTCGACCCCGAGCATGCGCTCGACGTCTTCCCACGGTCGTTCTGCAAGCGGCGTCTCCGGCTCCGGCACGGTCGCGGGACGGCGGCTAGGCGGAGCCGGCCGCCGCCCCCTCCATCTCCGCCATCGCGGCGACCAGTTCCCGCACGGCATCCGCCGACCGGTGGAGGGCTGCCCGTTCACTCTCGCTCAGGGCGAGGTCGAACACCCGCTGCACGCCGCCGGCCCCAAGCTTGACCGGCACCCCGACGTAGAGGCCGTCGAGGCCGTACTCGCCGCTCAACCTGACGCTGACCGGCAGAACGCGTCGCTTGTCGAGCAGGATGGCATCTACCATCTGGACGACCGACGCCCCCGGCGCCGAATAGGCACTGCCGGTCTTGAGCAGGGAGACGATCTCGGCGCCCCCGTTCGCGGTCCGCTCCTCGAGGGCACGGACACGATCGGCTGGCAGCAGCTCCGGGAGGGGAATCCCGGCCACGGTCGAGAAGCGGGAAAGGGGCACCATCGTATCGCCATGCCCGCCGAGCACGAAGGCCGAAACGTCCTCCACCGAGACATCGAGTTCCATCGCGATGAAGGTTCGGAAGCGGGCCGCGTCGAGCACGCCAGCCATCCCCACCACCCGCTCCCGCGGCAGCCCGGCGGCGTCGAAGGCGACGTGACACATGGCATCGAGTGGGTTTGACACAACGATCAGGACTGCGCTAGGCGAGACCGCCACCACCTGCTCCGTCACCGAGCGGACGATCCCCATGTTGGTCCGAAGAAGGTCGTCCCGGCTCATCCCTGGCTTGCGCGCGATACCGGAGGTGATCACGACCACGTCCGAGTCGGCGGTGGCGGCGTAGTCGTTCGCGCCGATCAACCGCGTGTCGTAGCCGAGGACCGGCCCGGCCTGCATCAGGTCGAGCGCCTTGCCCTGGGGCAGCCCCTCGACGATGTCGACCAGCACGATGTCCGCGTAATCCTTAGCCGCCAGGATCTGGGCGACCGCACCGCCGACCATCCCGGCGCCGACGATCGTAACCTTCCGCCGCGCCGTTCGTTGGACTGCCGCCGTCGCGTTCATGCTGCCCTTCCACGCCGCGGCGCCCGATGACACGGAGCCGCGATGCCCGCCCCGACGAGCGCCGGCCATTCGGAGTGACCAATATCGGATCATAGCACGGCGGTCCGGCCATTCCACCGCGGACGGTGACAACGGGTGCGACCCGGCCACCTTCCAGGATCCCTCCGTCGCCGGTGGTAGCATGCTTTCGATGGAGCATGGGTCCGCACCGGGATCAGGTGACGTGAAGTTCGCGGGGGATGGGAGGACCCGAAAAATGTCGGACGGCGTCGCTGGCACTTTTGCTGTCCCATTCGGCGACGGGACGATCCGGTTCACCCTCCCCGCCGGGCTGCGCGGCGCCGTTGCAACCGGCCACCCCCCTGCCCCCCTTGCCGACGCTTCCGCGTCGGCCGATGCCGCCGTCGCAACGCCTTTGGGAGCGCCCAGGTTGCGGGAACTGGCCCGGGGGAAACGCCGCGTCTGCATCGCCGTCACCGACGCCACCCGCGCCTGCCCCGATCACGTTCTCGTGCCGCCGATGCTAGCCGAGCTCCAAGCCGCAGGCGTTCCGGACGACGCGATCACGATCCTGGTCGCCGTGGGAACCCACCGGGCCAGCACCGACAAGGAGAAGCAGGACAAGCTTGGTGCCGAAACCGCGGAGCGGTACCGAGTCGTCGACCACGACGCCGCCGACGACGCCGGGCTCGTCCGCGTCACGGAGGGCCCGGGCGGCATCCCGTTCCGGCTGAACCGGATCGTGGCGGAGGCCGACCTCCTGCTCTCGACCGGATTGGTCGAACCGCATCAATACGCCGGATACAGCGGTGGTGGCAAGACGATCGCGATCGGCTGCGCCGATGAGGCGACGATCGCCTACACGCATGGCCCGGCGATGCTGGATCGGCCCGGAACCCGGCTCGCGCGGCTCGATGGCAACCCGTTCCAGGAGGCGGTGCGCCGGGTGGCCCGCGCCGCTCGGCTCGCGTTTGTCGGCAACGCCGTTCTGGACGAGAACGGCCGGGCGGTCGCGATCTCCTACGGGGCGTCGGAAGCGGTCCAGGACCACCTCGCCTCGGTGGCGGGGCCGTTCTTCACGGCACGGATCCCCGCTCAGGTCGACATCGCCGTCGCGGGCGTCGGGGCGCCAAAGGATGCCAACCTCTACCAGGCGAGCCGTGCCGCAAGCTATCTCCAGTTCGCGCCGACCCCGGTCGTCCGCCGGGGCGGCGTGGTAATCGTCCCCGCTGCCTGCCCGGAAGGCGCCGGCGAAGGAGCGGGCGAGCGTCGCTTCTTCGCCGCGATGAGCGAGGCCGGCGATCCGGCGGCGATCATCGAGCGGGTGCGCCGCGACGGAATCCGGCCGGGCGAGCAGCGGGCCTACATCATGGCGCTCGTCCTCGCCGACGTCTCGGTGGTGGTGGCGGGGATCGAGGACCCGGAGGTGGCACGATCTGTCGGCTTCCTCCCGGCAGGAAACATCGAGGAGTCGCTCGTGACCGCGGCGGCAATCGTCGGGACGCCCGCCTCGGTGCTCGTCGTTCCCCACGCGCTCCAGACGCTGCCGATCGTGGAGAACGCGCTCCCCGGCGAGGCGGTTTGACGGCAGCGTGTTCCACACCTGGGGGGGTGGGAAGGCGCCGGTTGACGGCGTGTCCGCCGCGATCTTATACTCGGGAGGTCGGTGGATGATGCCCAGGTGGCGAAACTGGCAGACGCGCTAGCTTGAGGGGCTAGTGCCCGATAAGGGCGTGAAGGTTCAAATCCTTTCCTGGGCACCGCGGTAGCGAGATAGGAAATGCCGTCGCAGCGGGCGATTAGCTCAGCTGGGAGAGCGCCACGTTTACACCGTGGATGTCAGAGGTTCGAGCCCTCTATCGCCCACCGCTCCCCGCACTGCTGACGGCATCGGGTGCTCCCCGCCAAGGTAGCTCAGCTGGTAGAGCTCACGACTGAAAATCGTGCGGTCGGCGGTTCGAGTCCGCCCCTTGGCACCGAAGCGGCTGGGGACCCTCTACTCTGAACTGTGGAAAACGGCCCACGTTATCCGACCTCAAGGGCAACACCTTCCGAGATCCAGGCACCAGATCCTACGTCTCTCGGCATTTATGTCTTCCCTCCGATCTCGGCCGGCAGGTCGGCGCGTTCTCCCCACTCGTTCCAAGAACCGTCGTAATTCGCGCCGGTGCCCAGGCCGGTCCGATGCAGCGCGAAGAGGACGGCGGTCGCCGTCACGCCGCCGTTGCAGTAGGCGATGGCCGGTCGGTCGGGCCGAACCCCGCCCGCTTCCAAGAGTCGGCGCTGCTCGGAGACCGGTTTCCAGCGCCCGTCCTGCCGGAATAAAGACTTTGCGGGGATGTGGACAGCGCTCGGGATATGCCCGCCCCGTGGGCCGCGCGCAACCTCTCCCCGGTACTGTTCCCCATCCCTAGCATCGATCAGCAGCGACGTCCGGCTTTCGATCGCTCTGACCACATCCTCGACGTCGGCCCGGAGTTCCGGTCGTACCACCGGCACGAAGGTGGCACGTCCGAAGGTTGGCACCACCGCCGAGAGTGGGCGCCCCTCTTCGACCCAGAGGTTGTGCCCGCCGTCAAGGACCGCGACGCGGTCGTGCCCGTGGTAGCGCAGCGCCCACCAGAGGCGGGTGGCGAAGTGCCCCCCTGTGTGGTCGACGACCACCACGTCCGTCTCGTTGCCGATCCCGACCCCCCCCATCACCTCCGCAAACCGTGCGGGCGGCGCGATCTGGGCTGGGGTCGGGTCGTCGGGATCCGTGATGTCGGTCGTCCAATCGACGTAGACCGCCCCCGGCACGTGCCCCACGGCGTACTCGTCCGCTGCGCCCAGATAGTCGGCGCGCTGCTTCGCGTGCCCCAAGTCGGTCGTCCGCACGTACCCGCGGATATCGACTACGCGCAATGAGGGTTGGTCCAGGTGCGCCTCCAGCCACGGACCGGAGACGAGATCGTCCGGCAAGATGCTCGCGTTTGCGGCCATACCCTTCCTTGTCCTCCCCATCCAACCCGAGGTAGAGGGGCAAACCACAAGTAGCATCGTGTCCCGGCGGGCATGACCGATCTACCGTTGGGTTGACACCTCTCGGTGGCGTGACTACAATCCTACCTCGTTGCAGGGTGGTCTCTGGTCATCCGTCGCCTCTGCGGAAGTGGCTCAGTGGTAGAGCATCTCCTTGCCAAGGAGAAGGTCGCGGGTTCGAATCCCGTCTTCCGCTCCAGATATAATCGGTGAGGGCGGACCTGAAGGTCCGCCCTTTGTTTTTGGCGGTGATCACGTATTACTCCCGTGTCACGCCATCGGCCGTGCGAGAACGCCCCGGCCGCGAGGCCGGGGCGTTCTCGTAGATCCGATGCGGAGCGACGGCCCCAACCGGAATGGAGCGACTACCCGGCAATGGGGCTGGCCGCCGGACTCCCGACCGGGCTGCCCGTCGGCGACGCGGCGGCACCTCTCTGCGCCATCTGGTCGAGGAAGGCGCGGGCCACGTCCCGCGGCTCCTGACCGCCCTCGTCGACCCGCAGGTTTAGGTCTGCCATGGTCTGGTCGTCGATCTGTCCGGCGAGCTGGTTCAGGACCTCCGCTATTCGCGGATCCTCCTCCAACAGATCCTCGCGAACCACCGGGGCCGCAAAGTACGGTGGGAAGAAGCCAAGATCGTCTTCGAGGACCACGAGGCCCTGGGAGTAGATCCGGCCGTCGGTCGAGAATGCCGCCGTGACGTCGATCTCGTCCTCGGCAACTGCTTGGTAGACAATCCCGGGGTCCATTCCTCGCTCGTCCTCAAAGTCGAGCTCGTAGCGGTCCAGGAGGCCCGGCAGGCCGTCGGGCCGGCCAAAAAACTCCTGGGTGGCACCGAACTGCAGATCCTGTGCTTTCCCTTTCAGGTCGGAGATTTTTGTCACGCCCAACTCGGCCGCCTGGTCCTGCCGCATGGCGAGCGCCCAGGTGTTGTTGAAGCCGAGCGGATCGAGCCAACGGACCTGAAACTCCTCGGCGTACGCCTGCTTGACGGTGTCGTACACGGCCTGCGGATCGCTCTGCACGGGCTCGTCAAGGACGGCGGTCAACGCGGTCCCGGTATACTCGATGTAGGCATCTACTTCGCCGCTGATCAGCGCCTGGTGCACAATCGCGGTGTTCTCCAGGTTAATCTGCTCGACCTCGTAGCCGGCATCCTGCAGCAGTTGCGCCGCCATCTCGGTGATGATCAGGTGCTCGGTGAAGCCCTTGGAACCGAGCGTCACCTGCGGCTTTTCGCTGTCCTGCGCCGAAACAGGACTCGCACCAAGCGTCAAGCCGAGACCAGCGACGACGGTCAGAAGCGTACCCGCGATTGCCCTCAGCGCACCGCGCCCCTCCGGTCGACCCCGCATCCCATCTCTCCTTAGCTTTCGGCTGACGGTCCAACATGGGACGACGACCCGTCCCAACCCAGCTCCAATCGCTCCCGGCCCGAAGCGTCGATGGCCTCCGTTTCGGCCACGCAAAATCGTGACCACCTGGAACATCTTCGACGATCGGCATCGCCGACGACGAGGTCGGGTGGTGCGCTTGCTACGACCCGGTCGGGCGGAGACCCTCCGGTACGATCCATCTCCGCAGTCGCCCGAGCGCGAGTTCGGTGGTAATCGCCAGCACCGCAACCGGAACGGCACCAGCAAACAGGAGCGCCCCATTGAGCGTTGAAAGGCCCTGTAGGATCAGGTCGCCAAGCCCGCCGCCGCCGATGTAGGCCGCGAGCGTAGCGATGGCGATATTCTGAACGGTAGCCGTCTGGATACCCGCGAAGATGACCGGGCTTGCCAACGGGAGCTCCACCATCCTTAACAGCTGCCCGCCACTCGTCCCCATCCCGCGCGCCGCGTCGAGGACGGCGCGGTCGACGCTTCGGATGCCGACGTAGGCGTTGAGGAAGATCGGGAGGAAGGCTTGGATCGTGAGCGCGACCAGGGCCGGCCGGAACCCGATCCCCAGGAATGGGATGAGAAGGCCGAGAACGGCCAGGCTCGGGATTGTCTGGCCAACCGAGGCAATTCCTGTCAGAGGCCGTGCTAGCAACCCGACCCGGCTCGCCAGTATCGCGGCAGGGACAGCGATGACGACGCCGAACAGGACCGACAGCAGGGTCAGTTGCACATGCTGGGAGAGAAAGCGGAGAAAGTCGTCCGGATTCTCCCGGATGTACTCGACGAACGAGAAGGGATCCTCAAGCACCGGACCGCCTCACTCTCCGCCGGAGGCGGACTCGCCACCGTGCCAGAAGGCCCGTCCTAATCGGCCGAGGCTCCAGTCGGCAAGGAGGGCAAGGGCGGCGGCGGGAACGGCGCCGGCCGCGATCCGATCGGAGTCCAAGCGGTCCATGCCGTCGAAGATGATGCGGCCGAGGCCACCCGCTCCAATCGCGGCGGCGATCGTTGCTGTGCCGATGGTGGCCACGGTCGCCAATCGCACGCCCGCCAGGATGACCGGCAGCGCGAGCGGCAGCTCGACCAGCCGCAACCGCTGACCTCCGGTCATCCCCATTCCGCGAGCGGCGTCGAGCGTCAGCGGGGCAACGCCTTCGATCCCCGCGACCGTATTGCGGACGATCACGAGCAAGGAGTAGACGACAAGGGCGACGACGGCCGTCCCCCGACCGATGCCGGTGTAGGGAATCAAGACCGCGAAGAGCGCCAGGCTCGGCACGGTGTACAGGACGCCGGTCGCCAGGAGCACCGGCCGCTGCAGCCACCGCACCTTCGTCACGAGGATCCCCAACGGAACGCCGATCAAGATCCCCAAGGCGACGGTAACCGCCACGAGCTGGACGTGCTCGCCGAATCGCAGGAGCACCTCGTCCGGGTTCTCACGCAGGAAGCGCATCGCCGTCCGCCTCTCCCGCGGTCGCGCCTGCTGGCCCCAACGCTTCCCCCAGCATCGCCGCAAAGCGCCGGTACGAGAGGTAACCGGTCTTTCGACCGCCCCGGTCACTCACCCAGAAGCCGTCGACGCCCGTCTCGCCTCGCCGTGCCAACTCCCGGCCGGCCTCTAGGATAGAGAGCTCCCCGGGTAGAGTGTCCCCGTCCGTCGCCGGTACGCTCCCAGCCGCATCGGCGACCTCGGCCAGGGTCGTGTACTCGAGCGCTCGTAGGCCCCGGTCCTCGCCCGTGAAGGCGGTCACGAACGGGGTCGCCGGGCGGCGAAGGAGATCGGCCGGCGTCCCGTTCTGAACCAGACGACCGTCCGCCATCAACGCGATCTGGTCGCCAAGGAGGAAAGCCTCCCCGATGTCGTGGGTGACGAACACGATCGTCTTGTTGACGGCGGCTTGCACCCGCCGCAGCTCCCGCTGCAGCTGCTTCCGCGTGATCGGATCGACCGCCCCGAACGGCTCGTCCATGAGCACGATCGGCGGATCCGCCGCCAGCGCCCGCGCCACCCCGACCCGCTGCTGCTGGCCGCCGGAGAGCTCGCGGGGGTAGCGATCGGCGAACTGTCCCGCCGGCAGACCGACCAGCCCCAACAACTCTTCCGCCCGTTCCCGGCGCCGGTGGCGCTGCCAGCCGAGCAGCCTCGGCACCATCGCGACGTTCTCGGCGACGGTGAGGTGGGGTAAGAGCCCACCCTGCTGGATGACGTAGCCGATGCTCCGTCGGAGCTCGACGACGTCCATCGCCAGTACGTCCCGGCCGTCGACGGTGATCCGGCCGGCCGTCGGCGTCTCCAAGCGGTTGATCATCCGCATCGTCGTCGTCTTGCCGGAGCCGGACGGGCCAATCAGGACGTGGAGCTGGCCCGCGCCGATCGTCAGGCTAACGTCGTCTACCGCCCGAACGGTGCGCCCTTTCGATTCGAACGTCTTGGAGACGTGGTCAAGGGTGATCATCGTACCGCCACCTATCGCCGTAAGCTTACTGAGGAAGCCGGCCGACCTTCCAGCCGCTTTGGAGCGGCGCAGGCGGCGGGCATGCGTTCCGAGTCCGCATGGCCCGCGCCACGCGGATCACCGTCGGTCTCACCCAGTGATCGCTTCCCGTGAGGTGGGACAGTCACGCTGTTCTTTTCTGGCCGCCGTCGATATGATTTGAGGACGCGGCGGCCACGGGAACCGTCCGCCGAGCGGACGTGGCGGAAAGGCAGACGCAGCGGTCTTAAAAACCGCTGGGGGGCAACCCCCGTGCGGGTTCGAATCCCGCCGTCCGCACCAAAGCAGCGCCGTCGTGATTCGATGAGACGCACATCACGAGGGGACATCGTGACCGAATCCAATCCGGAGCAGGGCAAACGTGGGCTGAACGTCCGGATCGATGCCAGGCGATGCATCGCAAACGGCAAATGCACCACGGCCGCTCCGGGCATCTACGTCCTGGACGAAGAGACTGGCGTCGCCGTTCTCGAAAACGAGGAGATCGCCACCGTGGCGCAACTCTTTGCTGGTGCTCGGGCCTGTCCCACCCAAGCGATCATCGTCGAGCAGTACGGGCGTCGCGTGTTTCCCCAGATTCTGACACCGATGTTCGGGGAGAAGCCGGACGAGGACGAGGACGCGGCGTCCTCCTAGCGGGCACGTCACCTCCCGAGGTTCGACTCGGTCCCGTTGTCGGACCTGAGGCAAAAACGAACGGGGCCCGGCCTTTCGGCCGGGCCCCGTTCATTCCGTCGAGCGGGTCTCCGTGGGGAGTTTCGCCGACTTAGTAGTCCATCCCGCCGCCCGGCATCGCCGGGGCCGCGCCCTTCTCCTCCGGCTTGTCGGAGATGAGGGCCTCGGTGGTCAGGATCATGCCCGCGATCGAGGAGGCGTTCTCAACCGCCGAGCGGGTCACCTTCGCCGGGTCGACGATGCCGGCCGACAGCATGTCGACGTACTCGTTGCTCATGACGTTGTAGCCGACGTTGGTGTTGCCCTGCTCCTGCTGGGCGCGGCGCACCATCTCGATAACGACCGCGCCGTCCTTGCCCGCGTTGCCGGCAATGCCGCGCAGCGGCTCCTCAAGCGCACGGCGCAGGATGTTGACGCCGGTCTTGACGTCGCCCTCGGCCTGGACCGCGTCGTGCGAGGAGACGACGTTGACCAGGGTCACGCCGCCGCCCGGCACGATGCCTTCCTCGACCGCCGCCCGCGTCGCGCTCAGGGCGTCCTCGACCCGGTGCT